>DATBLL010000078.1:0-26970 GCA_036555425.1 Alphaproteobacteria bacterium
GAGGAGAACCATGCCGAGCACGGTGCCGAGCACGAGCAGCGGCGAATGGCGGAGCTGCGTGTAGGCCGTGCGTGCGACCATGCGCCAGACATCGGCGATGGCGGGATAGCGGCGGGTGCTCGCGCTCTTGTCGGCGAGGCCGAGCCAAATCGGGCCCTTCTTCTTGAGCGCGGCGGCGAGCGCGCAATCGTCGATGAGCGCGCCTTTGATCGCCGCAATGCCGCCCGCGCGCTCCAAGGCCTCGCGCCGCACCAGCATGCAGCCGCCGGCGGCGCCCGCCGTCGAGATCGCGGGGTCGTTGACCCAGGGAAACGGATAGAGCTTCTGGAAGAAGAAGACGAAGGCGGGGATGAGGAGCCGCTCGGCGAAGCTCTCGCAATGGAGCTTCACCATCAGGGAGACGAGATCGAGTCCGCCTTCGGCGGGGCTGCTTTCGGCCTTGGCCACGAGCCGCTTCAACGCGTCGGGCGCGTGCACGATGTCGGCATCGGTCAGCAGCAGATAACGGCGATTCGCCGGCGCCGCGGCGATGCCGTTGTGCACGGCCCAGAGCTTGCCGCTCCAGCCTTGGAGCAGCGGCGGCGCTGCGACCACCGAAAGCCGGTCGGCGGCCTCGATGCGCTTCGCGGCGGCTTCGGCCGCATAAGCGGTGCCGTCGTCGCTCGCATCGTCGACGACGACGACGCGCACTTCGCCGGGATAGTCCTGGCACAGCAGGCTCTCGACGGCGGCGCCGATCACGGGCGCCTCGTCGCGCGCGGGAATGATGGCCACGACATCGGGCCAGGGATCGACGCCGGCTGCTTGCACGGGCAGGCGCTGATCGGCGCGCCAGAAGAAGCCGTGGAAGAAGACGAGGTAGATCCAGGCGGCGAGCGACGCGGCGGCGGCGAGCGTCAGCACCGGCGTCAGGGCCCGAGCCAGTAGCGCCCGACGCCCAAGAGCGCGTACAGCAGGAAGCCCGGCTTGCCGAGCGCCACCCGCTCGGCGAGCGGATCGCGCCGGCGCAGCATCGCGGAAAGCTTCTCGGCCAGGCGCAGGATGGCCGCGGACTCCATCGCGAGGCGCCGGCTCGTGAGCTGGCGCGGCAGCCGCTGGGCCTCGCGCAACAGGAGGTCGGTGGCATCGAGACAGCGGTCGAGCGCGCGCCGCAGTCCCGGCGAGGCCGCGGGCCGGTCGAGGTCCTCGACCGCGCTGCCCTCGGCCGCGAGCCAATCCGTCGGCAGATAGACGCGGTTCAAACGGCGGAAATCTTCCTTGCAGTCCTGGAGATGATTGATGACCTGGAGCGCGTTGCAGAGCGCGTCCGAAGCGGGGTAGCCGCTCCTCGGGCACGCGTGGAGATCGAGCAGGAACCGGCCGACGGGCGCGGCCGATTTGATGCAGTAGCCCATCAGGTCGTCCCAATCCTTGTAGCGGAGCTTCACCGCATCCTGCTTGAAGGCGACGATGAGATCGCGGCAATGGCGGATGATGTCGCCGATGCCGGCCATCGTCTCGCGAATGCGGATCGCCTTGGCGTAGGCGGGATCGTCGCTGGCGCCCGTCAGCGCGCGATCGAAGCCGTCGAGGCGCGCGATCTTCTCCTGCGCCGGAAGTTCTGGATTGTCGGCGATGTCGTCGATCGCACGCGCATAGGCGTAGAAGATCGCGACCTTGGGGCGCAGCGCCTTCGGCAGCAGGAACGAGCCGACCGGGAAGTTTTCGTCCCCGGCGCCTTTTCCCGATGGCGTTTCGGCGATGGGTGCGGCGGTGGTCAAAGTCAACGTGGCGCTGGCTGTGCAACTATGCACGATGGACAATAGCGGCCGGATCAAGTCAAGGACCGCCCCCGCCTGCGCGCAAACGATGGCCCTCGATTGGGATAGAAGCAGTTCGCCCACAACCAGGATGCACCTCTCCGACTTCGATTTCGATCTGCCGCGCGCACTGATCGCCGAACATCCGGCGCGGCCGCGCGACGCGGCGCGGCTGCTGCTCGTGCCCGCCAGGGGCGCGTTCGAAGATCGCGGCATCCGCGATCTGCCGGCGCTGCTCAGGCCGGGCGACCTGCTCGTGCTCAACGACACGCGCGTGATCCCGGCGCGCTTGCGCGGCCGGCGCGGCGAGGCCGCGATCGAGGTGACGCTGCACAAGGCCGCGGGCGCCGGGCGCTGGCGCGCCTTCGCGCGCCCGGCCAAGCGCCTCAAGGCGGGCCAGCGCATCGTCTTCGCGCCGGATTTCTCGGCTGCGGTCACGGACAAGGGCGAGGCGGGCGAGATCGGGCTCGATTTCGGCCTGGGCGCGGCCGCGCTGATTGCCGCGCTCGAGCGCCATGGCGAGATGCCGCTGCCGCCCTACCTCAAGCGCCCCAAGGGCGGCAGCGCCGAAGATCGCGCGGACTATCAGACCGTCTATGCCGCGCGCGAAGGCGCCGTCGCGGCGCCCACGGCCGGGCTCCATTTCACGCCCGCGCTGTTCGCGGCGCTGGCGGCGCGCGGCGTCGAGCGCGCCTTCGTGACGCTCCATGTCGGCGCCGGAACGTTTCTGCCAGTGAAGACCGAGGACGTGTCGAAGCACGTCATGCACGCCGAATGGGGCGAAATTTCCGCGGCGAGCGCCGCCGCCATCGCCGCGGCGCGCTCGCGCGGCGGGCGGATCGGCGCCGTGGGCAGCACCAGCCTGCGCCTGCTCGAAAGCGCCGCCGACGAAAGCGGCACCGTGCACGCCTGGTCGGGCGAGACGCGGCTCTTCATCACGCCCGGCTACCGCTTTAGAACGGCCGACATGCTGCTGACCAATTTCCACCTGCCGCGCTCGACCTTGTTCATGCTGGTGGCCGCCTTCGCCGGCCTCGACCGCATGAAGTCCGCCTACGCGCATGCGATCGCGCGGCGCTACCGCTTCTTCTCCTACGGCGATGCCTGCCTGCTCGAGCGCGCCGCCCCATGAGCATCGGCTTCCAACTCCTCGCCCGCGACGGGGCGGCGCGGCGCGGGCGGATCGCGACGGCGCATGGCACCGCCGAGACGCCGGCCTTCATGCCGGTCGGCACCGCCGGCACGGTCAAGGCGATGCTGCCGGACCAGGTGCGCGAGACCGGCGCCGAGATCGTGCTCGGCAACACCTATCACCTGATGCTGCGCCCCGGCGCCGAGCGCGTGGCGAAGCTTGGCGGCCTGCACAAGTTCATGGATTGGCCGGGGCCGATCCTGACCGATTCGGGCGGCTTCCAGGTGATGTCGCTGGGACAGCTCCGCCGGCTCGACCAGCGCGGCGTCGTCTTCCGCTCGCACATCGACGGCGCCGAGATCGCGCTGACCCCCGAACGCTCGATCGAGATTCAGCACCTGCTCGACGCCGACATCAGCATGGTGCTCGACGAATGCACGACCTGGCCGGTCGAGAAGCGCGAAGCCGAGAAATCGATGCGGCTCTCGCTCAGCTGGGCCGATCGCTCGAAGAAGGCGTTTCGCGCGCGGGCGGGCTATGCCCTCTTCGGCATCGTTCAGGGCAGCGTCTTCGACGAGCTGCGCGCGGAATCCGCCAAGGCACTCCTCGAGATCGGCTTCGACGGCTACGCGGTCGGCGGCCTGGCGGTGGGCGAGGGGCAAGCCGAGATGTTCCGCACGCTCGATGCGACCGTGCCGCTGCTGCCCGAGGCGCGGCTGCGCTACCTGATGGGCGTGGGCCGGCCCGACGACATCCTGGGCGCGGTCGCGCGCGGCATCGACATGTTCGATTGCGTGCTGCCGACGCGCATGGGCCGCACCGGCAAGGCTTTCACGCGCCGCGGCGAGATCAACATGCGCAATGCGCGCCATGCCGAGGACCCGCGCCCGATCGACGAAAGCTGCGCCTGCCCCGCCTGCAAGCGGTTCTCGCGCGCCTATGTCCATCATCTCTTCAAGGCCGCCGAGATGCTGGGGCCGATGCTGCTGACGCGGCACAACCTCCAGCACTATCAGTCGCTCATGCGCGGTATCCGCGAGGCGGTCGCGGCCGGGCGCTTTCGGGAATTCGTGGCGGAGACGCGCGCGGACATGGAGTTGGGCGACGTCAGCCCACTATGAGCCGAACATCACTCGAAGCGGAAGCTCGCGTGGATCTGCCGAAACGCGTCGCGGACTTCGTCGCGCGGGGACTGCCCCGAGGGCGCCACGCATAAGAGCACAAGCGCGCCGAAATTCCGGAGCGTCGCCCAGCCCTGCATGCGCAAGGTGCCGGCCAGCGGCACCGACGCGCCGATGACGAATGCGCGTGCATCCTGGCCGCCCAAGGTCGCGGCGCCGAACGACTCGACCTTGGTCGAGACGCCGGGAAAGGCGGCATTCGCGAGCTGGCGCGCGGTCATGCCGTCCATGAGGCGCGCGAGATTGCGCGGCTTGCCGCTGCCGTCGCTCGGAATCTGGTGCTCCTGCACGGTCACGTAGCAAAACGCGCCGCCGCCGCCCGCGACGCTCTCGATGATGGAGGGGTGATTGCGCGGTCCCGCGCCCCAGCTCTGCGGATGGCGGAAGCGAAAGCCGAAGCGCGCGTTGCGCACTTCGACGCCCGCGGTTTCGGGCGTGGCCGTGCGCGCGGCGGCGGATTCGCTGACCGCGCTCTCGCGCTCGCCGAACAGCATGTCCGCGCCGACGAAGCCGCCGCCGAGCGCCACGGCGCTGGCGATCACATAGGTGGCGATCTCGACCACGCGCACGGGGCTCTCCGTTCAGGGCTGCTCGAACACGAAGCTGTTGCGCACCTTGGCGAATGCCGCGCGCACATCGGCGTCGCCGTGCTGTCGCGCCGGCGCCACGCAGGTCAGCACCACCGTGCCGTTGCGCCGGAGCGTCGCCTGACCCTCGAGCTTCAACGTGCCGGCAATGGGCACCGCGGCCGAAATGACGAAGTTGCGCGCCTCCTGGCCGCCCCAACTCGACGTGGCGAAGGATTCGACCTTCATCGGAACGCTGGAGAAGGCGCCAGCGACTTGGCTCGGCGTGAGGGCGGCGAGAAGTGCCTCGAGATTGTGCGGCCGTCCGCTCGGTTCGGTCGAGAGCTTCCGCTCGAGGACTCTCACATAGCAATAGACGCCGTCTGCCCGGCCGACGCTGGCGACGACGCTGGCATCGTTGCGCGGCCCGGCCGTCCAACCCGGCGGAGCTTGGAAACGAAACCCGTAGCGCGTGTCGCGGATCGCACCGTCGTCGGCGGGCGGGAGCGGCACCGTGACGGTGTGCGCGGACCAGGCGCCGGCAAGGCCGGCCCCCTGTAGACCGTCGCCGAACAGCGCGTCGGCGCCGACGAAGCCGCCGGTCATGGAAAGCGCCGCGATGACGACAAGGATTTTGATGGAAGAAGGGCGCGCCATCCCGTACTCCGCCGAGACCGCGAATACGACACCGAATTGGCGAAAAATCGGTAAACCGCGGCGTGCTGGCGGCGGGCCCGGCCGCACGAAGTCGCGCCACGTTCGCCTCTCTGGCCGGGGCGGGACCAAGACGCTAAGTTGCCGGAATGGTGAGAAAAGTCGGCAGGACGCTAACCCTTCTCGGCCGCCCCGCGGGACTGCCGGACTCCCCGGCCGCGGCCCGGCTCGAGACCGTGCCCAATCCCCATCGTGGCACCGCCTATCTCGTCCGCTTCACCTGCCCGGAATTCACGACGCTCTGCCCCATCACCGGCCAGCCCGATTTCGCCCATCTCGTCATCGACTACGTGCCGCGCGCGAAGCTGGTCGAGAGCAAGAGCCTGAAGCTCTACTTGTCCTCGTTCCGCAATCACGGCGCGTTCCACGAGGATTGCACGCTCGCGATCGCCAAGCGCCTCGAGGCCGTGCTGCAGCCCCGCTGGCTCAGGATCGGCGGCTACTGGTATCCGCGCGGCGGCATGCCGATCGACGTCTTCTACCAATCCGGCCCGCCGCCGCGCGGCCTTTGGCTGCCCGATCAAGGCGTGACGCCCTATCGCGGGCGGGGGTGAGCAGCCAATGCCCGCGCCTCGTCCATCCGTCGCCGTCGCCCCCTCCGTCCACGGCGGCCCGCAAGAGCGGCCCGCTGCGGCCACCTCACCCTCAAGGGGGGAGGGCCGAGCGGCACGCGATCGCTCTCCCCTTGAGGGGGAGCTGTCCGCAGCGAAGCTGCGGACTGAGGGGAGTGTCTCCGCGAAATCGGCGATCGCGAAAAAATCCAAGGAGCTCGGTTTCGACAGCGTCGGCTTCACCCGCGCCGACCTGCCGCCGGAGGTCGCGGCGCGGCTCGGCGAATACCTTGGACGCGGCTATCACGGCGCGATGGCGTGGATGGCGACGACGGCGGCGCGCCGCGGCACGCCCAGCGCCATGTGGCCTGCGGCCAAGACCGCGATCATGCTCGGCGTCAATTACGGCCCGGCCGATCCCGCGCTCGATCTCGTCGAGCGGCGCGAGCGCGCCAATATCTCGGTCCATGCGCGCAACGCCGACTATCACGACACAATCAAGAGGCGCTTGAAGGCGCTGGCGCGCTGGATCGCCGAGGAATTCGGCGGCGAGGTGAAGGTCTTCGTCGACACGGCGCCGCTGATGGAAAAGCCGCTGGCCGAGCGCGCGGGCCTCGGCTGGCAGGGCAAGCACACCAACCTCGTCTCGCGCGACTTCGGCTCGTGGCTCTTCCTCGCCGCGATCCTGACCACGCTCGCAATCGAGCCCGACGCGGCCGAGACCGATCACTGCGGCTCGTGCGGCCGCTGCCTCGAGGTCTGCCCCACCGACGCGTTCCCGGCGCCGTACCAACTCGATGCGCGGCGCTGCATTTCGTATCTGACGATCGAGCTGAAGGGCCACATTCCACGCGAGTTCCGCGCCGCCATCGGCAACCGCGTCTATGGCTGCGACGACTGCTTGGCGGTGTGCCCCTGGAACAAATTCGCGCAGGCGACGAAGGACTATGCCTTCATCCCGCGCCTGGAACTCACGCGGCCGAAACTCGCCGATTACGTGGCGCTCGACGATGCCGCGTTCCGGAAGGTGTTCCGCGCCTCGCCGATCAAGCGCATCGGCCGCGACCGCTTTGTGCGCAATATCCTCGTCGCGATCGGCAACTCCGGCGACCGCGCGCTCGCCGCGGACGCCGAGCGCCTCGTCGCCGACGCCTCGCCCGTCGTGCGCGCCGCCGCGATCTGGGCCCTCTCGCGCCTCCTGCCGCGCGAGGCATTTACGGCTCTGGCCGTGGAGCACGCGCCGCGCGAAGCCGACGACGAGGTGCGCGCGGAGTGGCAGGAGCGTGAACCGGGAGGAGGGGAGGCGGAATAGTCGCAGGCGCTACCGCCCGGACCGGAGATGCCACCACACCAAGGCCGAATTCTGCGCCGGCCCCGGACGGCAAGTCCGTGCTTTGCGCCTTGGGGCCGCGGCCTCAGAGCCTGACACCGAAGACGACCGGGCAGTGGTCGGAGGCGGCGCGCCTCTTGTCCTTGTTCGCCGCGCCGGCCTGCTCGATTTGGGGGTGGCGCTCACCCGTATAGCGCGTGGCGGCAAGCGGCATCCCGGTCCGGACGATCTCGGGCGGGTCCGGGCTCGCATCCGCGATTGAGCGCGACGGCAACAGGTAATCGATCTGGTGGTAGGCCTTGCGGCGCGCGAAGAAATGGGTCCATCGCTCTTCTTCGGGCAGGCGGTCGACGACGTTCTCGACCTGGTTCCACTCGACGATCGGGCCGATGCCCGGCTTTCCCTGCTCGTCCTCCTGCATGTAGTCGTTGAGATCGCCGAGCACGACGAACGGCTTCCCGCCCGGCTTCTTGCCCAAGCGCTCTTCCACGATCTCGCGGCAGCGATTCGCCTGTGCCTCGCGCTTGGCGCGCGTATTACGCCGGCCGTTCTTCGCGTCTTTCTTGTCGAGCATGGATTTGAAGTGGTTGACGAACAGCGTGAGCGTCTTCGTTCCCGCTTCGATATCCGCGACGAGGCAATCGCGGCTGAACAGCCAGTCCTTCCCGTTGTCGGTGCGCTCGTGCTGATAGCTGCGGACGTTCACGATCGGGTAGATGCTCATGATCGCAACGTCGATCAGCCGGGGATCGTTGCCGTCGATGACGAGCGAATGAGGATAGGCGGCGCGGCCCTTCTTGTTTCCGCGGCGGATGAATTGGTCGCGGAATCGCTTTAAGGTGTCATGGTTTTCGACCTCCTGGAACGCGATGATGTCGGCGTCGAGACTCGAGATCACGTCGCCGGTGATCCGCTTCGTCGCCTCGTCGAAGATTTCGAAATGCACTTCGTTCGCGTTCCACCCGTCCCGGACGGCCTTCGTCGGCTCAATGTTCTTGTTGAACCGGAAGCGGGCGAAGAGGTTTTCGCAATTGAAGGTGGCGAGGCGCAGCGTGACCATCGGGGCTCCACTCCTGCAGCTTGTGCCAGCCGCATCCTCACCATGGCGTGCGACAGGCTGATGACAGCCGGCCGAAGCGGACGCCGCAATTCACATCCGCTTGGCCACCTCTTCGAGCATCACCTCGGTGGCGCCGCCGCCGATGGATTGGACGCGGGCATCGCGATACATGCGCTCGATGGCGCTCTCGCGCATGAAGGCCATGCCGCCATGGAGCTGGCCGCAGACATACATGCACTCGTTGACAAACTCGCCCATATAGGCCTTCACCATCGAGACCTCCTTCACGCAGTCGATGCCCTGCGCGTCGAGATAGGCCGTGTGGTAGACGAGCGCGCGGCCGGCCTCGAGCTTCATCGCCAAGGTCGCAAGCTTGCTGCGCACGACCTGCTTGTCCCAGAGCACGCCGCCGAAGGCCTTCCTCTGCTTGACCCAGTCGAGCGTAATCTCGATCGCGCGCGCGCATTCACCCGAGGTGCCGGCGCCGGCCACGAGGCGCTCGTTCTGGAAGTTGCTCATGATCGAGTAGAAGCCCTTGTTCTCCTCGCCCAAGAGGTTCTCCGCGGGAATCTCGCAATCCTCGAACACCAGCTCGGCGGTGTCCGAGCAGCGCCAGCCCATCTTGTCGAGCTGCTTCGCCGCCTTGAAGCCCTTGGCGCCCTTCTCGACGATGAACATCGAGATGCCGCGCGAGCCCTTGGCTTCGGGGTCGGTGCGCGCGGCCACGAAATAGACGTCGGCGAGCACGCCGTTGGTGATGAACATCTTGGAGCCGTTCAGCACCCACTTGTCGTTGCCCTGCCGCCGCGCGCGCGTCTTCAACGCCGCCACGTCGGAGCCGCCGTCGGGCTCGGTGACGGCCACCGCGGTGATCACCTCGCCCGAGACGATCTTCGGCATCAGGCGGTCTTTCTGTTCGGCCGTGCCGTAGCGCGCGAGGTGCGGCGAGGCCATCTCGGCATGGACCGAGGCGCCGACCGAGACGCCGGCATAGCCGCTCTTCGCCAGCTCCTCCCACAGCACGACCGAGGCGACCGCGTCGAGCGCGCTGCCGCCGTATTTTTCGGGATAGCGCAGGCCGAAGAAGCCGAGCGATCCCATCTTGCGGTAAACCTCGCGCGGCACCGAGCCCTGCCTTTCCCAGGCGTCGCCATGGGGGCGGATTTCTTCTTCGACGAAGCGCCGCGCCTGGTCGCGTAGCAGGCGGTGCTCGTCGGTCACGAAAGCGGGGTCGCGCGAAGTCATCTTTCCTCCCTTGCCGGCCAAGACCCGGTTTTGGCCGTTTGCGTATAGATCAAGCGTCCGCTTGCCAAGCGCGCGGACGAAGGCCGCCACGCGCGGCGGCCCGCCGAAGGCGGAACTTATCCCTGCGCCCGCGCGTAGCCGAGACGCCGCGCGAAGTCCTAGCAATGACGGCATTCTCCCGTTAATTTTCGGGCCCGATGTTCGGCCTTTTCAAGCACAAGTCCAAGGAGACGATCGAGGAATACCGTGAAGCCGGGGAGAACCTCGGCGTCTTCACGCTGACGCTCGTCAACGTCGAGGACCCGTTCGATCCGGATCCGCTCTGGGACCGGCGCTACGGCGGCAATCCCAAGATCGCCGAGCAGCGCACCGGCGACAGCGACTTCCGGCTCCAGGCGGCGCTCGACGGCTGCCGCGACATCAAGCACGTGCGCGACGCCGAGGGGCGCTTCCGCGAGACGACGCCGGTCTTCACCGACGTCGTGGTCTGGTTGCCCGAGGCCAAGTGGCGGGCCGACGCCAAGCGCCGCGGCCAGCGCCTCGAAGCGCTCGCCACCAACTTCGCCCAGCTCCACCAGTCGAAGTTCCGCCGCTCGCTGCCGCACGACCGCGAGCCGATGTACACGATCATGCCCGACCCGGGCTTGGAGCAGAATTCGGTCGTCTTCCAGTTCGGCTTCGGCGTCTACGTGCCGGGACCGGACGACGAGCTGCTGGGCGCCATCTGCTTGAAGCGCGGCAAGGACGCCGAGCCGGTCAAGTTCGAGGAGTGGTCGTTCTGGAAGGGCGGCGCCCAGGTCAAGCGCCCGATCGGCGTCTATGCCGGCCAGGGCTCGATCCTGGTGACGCCCGACGCGTCCGGCCCGGTCCGGGCGCCGCTCTGGTTCGCGAACCGCGACGGCAACGTCTCGCTCAACCTCTCCGCCGCCGACGCCGAGCGCGTCTATTCCGACAACGAGAACGTCCGCGTCGCCGAGCAGGTGACGCCCAAGCGCGACGGCGAGCCCTTCCAATGGGTGCTGAAGGATTCGCGCGGCGGCGAGAGCGGCCAAGACACGCTCGTCGTCGAGGTGAAGTTCGTCTCCGAGCCGGCGACGCGCCGCGCCTTCAACCTGCCGCCGCCGCCGCCGCCGAAGCCGCCGCCGCCGCCACCCAAGCCGCAGCCCAAGGCCAAGTCGCCGCCGCCGGCGCCCGCGGCGAAGCCGGCCAAGCCCGGGCCGCGTCTGGCCGACCGCATGGCTCAGCCCAGAGCCGAGCCGGCGCCGCGCGCGACCGGCCTCGGCCGCTTCTTCGGCAGCCCCAAGCCCGCCGACGAAGTCGGCGGCACGACGGCCGCCGCCGACGCCGAGGGCGGGGTGCCCGAGCCGCAGGCGCCGATCTCGCAGCGCTTCTCGCTGAAGCTCACCGGCTGTGCCCTCTTGCGCATCGATGGCGCGCGGCGCCTGGGCGGGCTCGAGCAGTGGACGATCTGGTTCGACCGCATCGGCCGCCCCGTGCGCCGCGCCGACAAGGACACGGTCGACACGCGCCGCTGCCTCGCCCTTTCGGCCACGGCCGACAGCCCGCACCTCCTCTATCGCCTGCCGAGCCAGTCCGATTTCAGCCCGGTCCGCCACATGCCGAGCTCGCTCGACACCGGCTCGGGCAAATATCTCGAGCTGCTGCCGACGCCGGTGCCCGAGGCCTATCACGGGCTCCTCTTGCTCAGGCAGGAGCAAACGCTGCCGCTCAGCACCTCGGTGTTCCTGCTGGGCCGCAGCGACTCGGCCGCCGAGGGCGCCCAGCCCGACCTGCCGATGGAGCTGCTCGACCACCCCGATTCGCTGCGCTGGGCGGACGGGCAGGGCCCCAAGGGGGCCAAGCTCAACGCGCTCAACCTTTCGCGCCGGCACGTGGCGCTGCGCCTCGTCGGCAACAAGCTCGACATCGCGATGGCCGACGGCAAGATGCCGATCTACGTGCTCAACGCCGAGGGCAAGCTGGTCAAGGCCATCGCGCCCGGCGACCGCGGCAGCGTGCTGATGGGGCCGGACGAGCTGTTCGTCGTCGGCAGCTATCTTCTCCGCTTCCACCAGGAAAAGCTGCAGGCCATGTCCTCGCGCGACGCGACGGTGATGCGCGCCCGCGCCCGCGAGCCGGGCATGGCCCGGTAATCCTTAAGCCTTCCCCCGCCCGCGGGGGAAGGTTGGATGGGGGCGGGGCCGCGGGTAAAACGCCGACATCGCGTCCGCTTGCCGACCCCCACCCGGCCTCCCCCGCAAGCGGGGGAGGAGAGCGTTCCCGCCTTCTTGTCGCCCTCAGCCTGCGGTAATGTGGTGCGGTCGAGCGGGCGGCGGCGGCTGCCGCAGCGGAGGTCCGAGGGATGGCGCGCAAGAAGCCGGAAAAGAAGCCCGAGCGGAGGAAGGGCAATGTCTACCTCGCCATTCTCCGCCAGGGCCTGCGCTTCCTCGGCGTGGCGGTCTACCTCGGCGCGGCGGCCGGCATCTTCGCTCTGGTCTATTGGCGCCTCGGCGACCTCAACGGCCGCTACCAGACCAAGGCCGGCGACGCCGAGGCCGCGCTCTCGAGCTACGAGGATTCCGCGCTCTTCATCAATCTCGTCCGCGCCAAGCTCGTCGTGCCGCGCGAATCGGACAGCGGCCTCGACATGGCGCCGCCCGACTACGTGCTGATCAAGCGCGCGAGCGGCAAGACCCGGGACGACGACGACGACGGAATCAGCGAAGGCGAGCAGGAGACGCTGCTGAAGGCGCTCTACGACTCGGCCGCCGGCACCATCGTGCGCACGCAGGTCAATCTCTGGAACGGGACACGGCGCATGGCGGCGGTGCGCGACGACCGCTCGGTGGCGCCCGAGGAAGCGAACAAGATGCTGTGGAAGGCGGCGAGCGAAGGCGGCATCCCGAAGCCGCTCACCAACCTCGTCCCCGAGAGCTTCGGCTTCGTCAACAAGGACCAGATTCCGAAAGGCATGAGCGAATGGGTCGCGGTGGCCGGCGCGCGCGAGAACGAGCGCATCGTGTTCACGAGCCAGCCCGGCAGTTCGGGGGTGCTCCACATCCAGGTGATCGGGCGTCCGCTGAAGGTTCCGCCCGGCGCGCGCGTCGATCGCCGCACCTACGATTTCTTCGCCGAGAAGGGCGAGCTCAAATGGGCGTGCAAGACCGTCGCCGAGGCCGCGATCGTGACGCTCACCGCGCGCGCCGGCACGCCGATCGAAATCACCGTCGAGCCGGCCGCCAATTGCTCGCCGGGCGTCTTCGGCCTCGCCATCAGCATGACCGGCGAGGATCTGGCCGGCCGGCCCGCGCGGCGCCCCAAGCGCAAGAAGGGCCCGCGCGGCAAGGAGAAGGACAAGGACCCGGGCATCATCAGCACCGGCACGGTCGAATGGAGCTACAATTGGCGCCCGGTGCAGCGTGCGACGCCCACCGCCTCGCGCGGCGACAAGCTCTTCGTCGTGCGCACCTCCGACGGCGTGGCGCTGACCGATCCCAACGGCAAGGGCACGCCGACCCAGGCGGCCGCGGACATGGGGCTCATTAGCCTCTTGGGCTATAGCCGCGCCGACTCGATGAGTGTCATCGGCCTCGTCGGCAGCAGCAAGCTGCCTGGCGGCAACACCGAGGTTTCGCTCACGATCGACAGCCGCGTGCAGCGCATCGTCCAATCGACGCTGACGCACCACATCACGCGCATCATCGACAAGATCGACCGGCCGCGCCGCTTCTTCCACGAACGCCGGGCCTCGATCACGGTCCTCGACATCGACACCGGCGCCGTGCTCGCCATCGGCAGCTGGCCCCTGGTGCCGCTGGGGGCGCGGCCGTGGGACTACGTCTCGTACCAGATCACCAATCCAACCAAAGATCCGACGATGGTCGCCTCCTGGCAATTGCTCACGATCGACAATACGCCGGGATCGACCTGGAAGACCTTCACCAGCATGACCTCGGCGCTCGAAGCGTCGGATCCCAAGGTGAACGCCGATCCCGCCATCGCCCAGATGTTGCTCGGTATGGATCCGGGCACGTTCCAGCGCCGCCTCGGCATTGCGATGACCGCCGGAACGGTGCCCATCCCGGGCTCCGCGACGCGGTCGATCAGCAATATCGGCGGCGTCGGCATGGCAACCGGCGGCCCGTTGCGCAACCCGGTGTGCACCGATACCGGCCAGGCCGTGCAGGCGAACACGCTCAACGTCAGCGTGGCGATCAAGCACTCGTACAACGTCTACTTCGCGCGCCTGGCGATGCTGCTCGAGGAGCGGCAGGTGAACGAGTGGCTGAAGTCGCTGCCCAAGAACCCGCGCACCGGGAAGACGCTCAACGACGTCAAGCAGCTGCCGCCGACGCGGATGATGGTCCGCCTGAAGCAGCTCGGCATCGATTGGGACGAACCGCTCAATCTCGGCGCCAATCTCACCGACAAGCAGCCGCTCAGCCGCATCAAGGGCAAGTACACGTTCGACAAGCTCTACGTGCGCCCGCCGCTCACGGCGATCACGAGCAACGTCAACCTGATGCGCGACAATCCGCCCGAAGCCTACCGGCCGGACTACATGCACCGCATCGGCTTGAACGGCATCGGCCAGGCCTGGTCGGCATCGACGATGCATCTCGCCATTTCCGCGGCGACGATCGCCAAAGGCGGCCGGGTCCGCCCCTACATCATCGGCGGCTGGGGCCGCGAGAAGCTCGGCCCGCCCAAGCCGCCGCCGGGTGAAACCGACCAGCTCAACGTCCGCAGCGATCTGCTCGCCGCGATCAGGCTCGGTATGAAGGCGGTCACGGAGGCGCCGGGCGCCACCGCCTCGGGCGTCTTCGCCCAGGAACCGGTCATGATCCTCGGCGAGGAATACGCCAAGGTGAAATCGGGCGAGATCGGCAAGCGCGTCGCCGCCATCCGCCAGGCGAATGCGAAGAACGGGGTCAAGCCGATCTGGTGCCGCGCCTACGGCAAGACCGGCACCGCCGATCCCAAGAAGGGCGGCGGCTACAATTCGGGCTGGTTCACGGGCTGGAAAGAGCCGCTGCAGGCGGGCGGCAAGCGCTTCGCCATCGCCTGCTTCGTGAGCCATCTCGACCACGCGTTCGGCGGCCCGCGCTTCGGCGGCGCGGTCTGCGGCGCCATGGTGCGCGACATCATGATGTCGCTCGAGACGATGGAACGGCCCGACCTCCGCGCCAATCCGGGCGAAGACGATCCCAAGCCGCAGCCCGACGCGCCCGAGGGCACCGAGGAAGACATCGACCGCGCGCCGCCGCGCAATTGACGCGGCGCCAGGGACATCTGGATCATGAGGGATAGGCGTGCATAACGGGCGGGCATCAGGGATCAGCGCGAGGCCGGGCAGCGCCGGCTGGGCGGCGGCAAGCAGCTTCCTTTCGACGCTCGGGCCCGCGATCGTCACCTATGCCGTTTTGCTCGCCTGGGGCTGGCTCACCTTCATGGTGTTCCAGAACGCGCCGCCGGGAAAAAGGGCGGGCGCGGTCACCGTCAAGGCCAGCGACGGGCCGAAGACGCTCGGCTATCTCGAGCTCGGCCAGAGGAGCGGCGCCAAGAGCGCCGCCGCCGAGCATCTCCTCGTCGTCAACCGCGGCGGCCAGTGGTTCTTCGGCAACAAGTCGCAGAACAAGCGCGTGCTCCTCACCACCACGCGCTTCGAGGCGCGCTTCGCCGAGCGCTGGACCATGGCCGAAGGCGACCGCATCTCGCTGCCCGGCGTCGACATCGACGTGGTGAAGCTCACCGCCGACAGCATGACGCTGCGCGAGGCCAAGTCCGGCCGCGAGATGAGCTGGGAGGGCAAGGTCGTCACCAAGAACGAGCCCATCACCGAGGTCTGCAACGGCGGCTTGAGACGCGCGATCAACAGCGCCAAGTGGTCGGTGCGCAACATGGTGCCGGAGGATCGCCCCGAGCTGAAGCTGTTCGGCATCGGCGGCGGCGTCAATTGCTCCGACCGCTGGAAGATGGAGACCCTCGCACCCGAGGCGGTGTTCATCACTTGGCAGGCCGGCAAGTTCCTGGTCGCGCCCGGCGCCATGCGGCTCGAGACGCTGTTGAAGCGCAAGAACGAGAAGGGGCAGAGCTTCTCGGATATCATGGTGGCGCTCGACAGCGACATCGGCCGCATCGAGAGCATGGTTGTCGGCATCACGCGCTATCGCCTCGATGCCAAGCCCGACCAGGTCACGTTCGTTCCGATCGCGAACCGCGTCTTCTTCTTCGCCGACGAGCTCGATCCGCCCAACAAGACCAACCTCAACTGGCTCGGCGACGGCAACCGCTGGCTCGATTGGCTGCGCGCGCGCCTCTTCTCCCTCACCGTCGGCTTGGCGCTCGCCGGTTTCGCGGCGCTCATCACCTTCTACGGCTGGTTCCAGCGCGAGCGCGGCGTGGGCGCGCTCTTCCTCGCACTGGCCGCGGTCGTGCCGCCGGTGCTGGGGCTCTGGATCACGGGGCTCTTGCAGCAGAGCGCGGGCCAGCCCGACCGGATCCTGATCGTCACGGTCGCGATCACGTCGTGGTTCTGGGCCAGCTTCATCCTCGCCTGGGCGGGGCGGCTCCGGGGCTATTCCGGCTGGCTCTGGGCGCTGGCGACCATTCTGGCCGCGCTCGGCATGACGACGCTGATCCAGCTCGGCGCGGGATCGGACAACACGCGCTGGCTCCGCTTCTTTTCCAACCACGCGACCGCGCTGGCGCTGTTCGGCTGGACGATGTCCATGCTGGCCGCGATCCCCGACAAATATTGGCGGCGGCTCTGGTCGATCCTGTTCACGCGCGAGGCGGCGTTCACGCTACTGGCGCTGGGGCTGATGGCGACGATGGTCGTCCAGTTCTTCCTCGGCAGCGAAGAGGGCCTGTTCGGCTTCCAGCCGGTCGAGCTCGTGAAGATGACGTTCGTGACGCTGCTCGGCTTCGTCGGACTTCACATCTACGAGACGCGATCGCGCGAGGTGCGCGCCTACCGCCGCTCGCCGCTCACCTTCCTCATGCCCTATGTCCGCGTGGCCGCGATCTTCGCGCTCATCGTCTTCGCGATGGTGGCGGGCGTGCGCGACTTCTCGCCGCTCATCATCATGATGACGATCCTCGGCTGCTGGCTGTGGAAGGTCGGCTCCTGGCGCATGGAGCGTTCGGGCCTGCGCTGGCTCTGGTGGTCGATCCGCCCGCTCATGATCCTGGCCGTCGCCGGCGTCGTCTACGCCGGATACAAGGTCTATCAGGATCCCACCATCCTTCCGGCGGCGGTGCCGAAGAAGGAGCGCATCCTGGTCTGGACGCAGCCGAGCTTCCATCCCCACACCGGCTCGCAGGTGCTGGCCTCGATGGATGTCATCGGCGAAGCCGGCCTCAAGGGCGCGCGCCAGAAATGGCTCGACAGCTTCGGGCGCAACGGCGGCGTCATGGCGCTGCCCGAGGTGCAGAACGACTTCGTCACCGCCTTCCTCATCAACCGCTTCGGGGGCGCGGCCGGCCTCGCGCTGCTCGGCACCGAGCTCGCCTTCGTCACGCTGCTGTTCCTTCTCGCCGGCGCCGTCGAGCGCAATTTCGGGCGCGGCGATTTCCGCGAGCAGCAATTGGGCGTCGTCTTGGGCTACGTGCTCTACGGCGCGGCCTGCATGTATGCCGCGCACTGGCTGATCTCGTGGGGCAACGTCTTGGGCCTGCTGCCGGTCATGGGCCAGCCCATGACCTGGATCACCGCCGGCACGTCGCACATCATCTTTTTCGCGATGCTCGCGCTCACGATCGCGCTGGTGAGCGGCTGGGTGCTGCGCGGCTACCTCGACGAGGTCAAAGCCAGCGCAATGCCGCTCAAGAAGTAGGGGCGGGTCCCCGACCCGCCCGTGTCGACGCGATAATCGAGGACCGAAGCCAACAACGTCCGCTGCGCGGAGAGAGGGCGGGTCGGGGACCCGCCCCTACGCATCTACAGGTTGGCCTTCGGTCAGCATCCGCTTGAGCCGCTCCAACGCGCGCTTCTCGAGCTGGCGCACGCGTTCCTTGCTGACGCCGAAGCGGCGTCCGATCTCGCGCAGCAGCGGCGCTTCCTCGCTCAAATGCCGCTGCTCCACGATCCGGCGCTCGCGCTCGGGAAGCGTCGCCAGCGCCTCGGCCAGGCGCCGGCGGCGCCGGTCGGCTTCGTCGGCCGCGATCGCCGCCTCTTCCGGGCCGGGCCGCTCGTCGGCCAGGGCGTCGATGAGCCTCAGATCGTTGGCCCCGGCCACGGCCGCATCGAGCGTTTGGTCGCGCGCGCCGATGCGGAGCGACATGCGCTCCACCGCCGCCGCGGAGACGCTGTAGCGCCGCGCGAGATAGGCGCGGTCCTCGGGGCCGAGCGCGCTGCCGGCGGCGAGCATGCGCGAAAGGGCGAACAGCAGCGACTTCTGCCGCGACGAGGTGACCGCGCGCACGACCGAGGCATTGCGCAGCACGAATTCCTGGATGGCGCTCTTGATCCACCATTGCGCATAGGTGGCGAAGCGCACGTCGCGCGCGGGGTCGAAGCGGTGCGCGGCCTCGAGCAGGCCGATATGCCCCTCCTGGATGAGGTCGCCGAGCGGAAGGCCGTAGCCGCGAAAGCGGGTCGCGATCTTGAGCACGAGCGGGCGGTGCGCGGCGACGAGCGCATCGAGTGCCGCCTGCTCGCGCGCGTCGAGCCAGCGGCCGATCAGCCCCTTCTCCTCGGCGGCGTCCAATAGCCTCGTCGCCGGCCTTTTGCCGCGGCTGCTCATGGGTGGGATCGCCCCTTGCACCGTCCGATCTACGCATGTTCCGAAAACGCGGATCAGCCGCCGGCGACGGGGCCGGGCGCCGCGGCTGGGCGCCATCACCTAATCCGCTGGCAACGCTGCCGCGTATAGACCCCGGTCAAGAAAAAGCGCTCGATCAGGATGTTCGACGCACCATTCGGGGCTCGCCCGGAAAACGATCGGCACGGCTTACCGCCCGGCTCCGCCATCGCCGTGATCGGCAGCGGCGTCGCCGGCTTGTCGGCGGCCTGGCTGCTGTCGCGCCGCTATCGCGTGACCGTCTTCGAGGCGGCGGCGGAACTGGGCGGCCACAGCCACACGGTCGAAGTGGAGCTCGGCGGGCGCTCGATCCCCGTCGACACCGGCTTCATCGTCTACAACGAGCGCACCTATCCGAATCTGACGCGCCTGTTCCGCCATCTCGGCGTCGCGACCGAGGCGAGCGACATGTCGTTCGGCGTGTCGATCGCGGGCGGCCGGCTCGAATATGCCGGCGCGCGGCGCCTGACCGGCCTCTTCGCGCAGAAGCGCAATCTGCTGCGGCCCGGCTTCTGGCGCATGCTGGCCGACATCGTGCGCTTCTACCGCGCGTTTCGCGCGCACGACGCAAGATCGCTGGCGGGCGTCACCCTCGGCGATCTCCTGGCCGGCGGCGGCTACGGGCGCGGGTTCCGCGACGCCCATCTCGTGCCGATGGCGGCGGCGATCTGGTCGGGCACGTTCCGCTCGATCCTCGATTTTCCCGCGCCGTGCTTCCTCGCCTTCTGCCGCAATCACGGCCTGCTGCAAGTGAGCGGGCGCCCCAAATGGCGAACGGTACGCGCGCGCAGCCGCGACTACGTGCGGCGGCTCGCCGCCGGTATCAGCGGGCCGATCTTCCTGAACGCGCCGGTTGCCGCCCTCCGCCGCGGGCCCGGCGGCACTGAAGTTGTGCTCGCCAACGGCGCGCGCGCTTGCTTCGCTGGCATCGTCCTCGCGGCGCACGCCGATACGGCGCTCGGCATGCTCGCGGATCCCTCGGCGGAGGAGCGGCGCCTGCTCGGCGCTTTCGCGTTCCAGCGCAACCATGCAATTCTCCACACCGACGCCGCGCTGATGCCGCGGCGCCGCGCCTGCTGGGCAAGCTGGAACTACATCGCCGATGTGCCCACGGAGGACGAAGCGCCCGTGTTCGTCACCTATTGGCTGAACCGCTTGCAGAACCTCGGCGACGCGCCGCCGCTGTTCCTGTCGCTGAACGCCACGCGGCGGCCGCGCGCGGACACGGTCCTGGCGGAATTCAGCTACGACCATCCGCAGTTCGACGGTGCCGCGATCGCGGCGCAGGCGGAGCTTCATCGCATCCAGGGCGCGCGCGACACCTGGTTCTGCGGCGCCTGGACCGGCTACGGCTTCCACGAGGACGGCCTCGTCTCCGGCATGGCCGCGGCCTCGGCGCTCGGCGTCGAGGCGCCGTGGGCCGTGCCGGCGCTGGAACCGGCGGCGCCGCGACCGGCGCCGGCGCTCGTCCCGCTGCGCGCGCCCGCCTGAGCCGTGCGCTCGGCGCTCTACCGCGGCAGCGTCATGCACGTGCGGCTCGCGCCGGTGCGGCACCGCTTGCGCTATCGCGTCTTCACGCTGCTGATCGATCTCGACGAGCTGCCGGCGCTGGCGCAGGGGCTGCGCTGGCTCTCGCACAACCGCTTCAACCTGATGAGCCTCCACGATCGCGACCACGGCGATCCGCTGACAGGCGGTGCGAGACCGGGCGAGGGGCTGCGCGCCTGGGCCGAGCGCACGCTCGGCGCCGCCGGCATAGCGCCGCCACGCGGGCGCATCGAGCTGCTCTGCTTTCCGCGGATTTTGGGCTATGTTTTCAATCCGCTGAGCCTCTGGCTCTGCCGCGATCCGGAGGAGCGCCTGCGGGCCGTCATCTACGAGGTGCACAACACGTTCGGCGGCCGGCACGCCTATGCTTTGCCGGTGGCGGCGGGACAGGACGAGGGCGGGCTGGCGCAGCGTTGCGGCAAGGAATTCTATGTGTCTCCTTTCATCCCCATGAACGCGCAATACAGTTTCCGCCTCAAGGCTCCGGCTGAAGCGTTTTCGCTGTTGATCCGCGAGCGCGGCGAGGCCGGCGAGATTCTGCGCGCGACCATCAGCGGCCGGCGGCGCGCGCTCACCGACGGCGAGCTGCTGCGCGCCTTCGCCGCGCACCCGCTGATGACGCTGAAGGTCATCGCCGCGATCCACTGGCATGCGCTCCGCCTCTGGCGGAAGGGCGCGCGCTTCCATCGCGATCCCGCAAAGCGCCGGGACCACCGCGGCCCGGAGGCGGCGCGGCGGGCGGGTTCGCCATGAGCGCGCCCAAGGGATTGCGCGCCCGACTGATCGCGGCGTTCCTGCACGATCCGCCCGCGGGGACGCTCCGCTTGCGCTGGCCCGACGGGTTCGAGACCGTGACGGCCGGCGGCGCGCCCGGTCCAATGGCGGTCGTCCGCCTTTGCCGCTGGCGGGCGGTGCGGCGCGCGCTCTTGGGCGGCGCGCTCGGTCTTGCCGAAGCCTATCTCGACGGCGATTGGGACAGCCCCGACATCGCGGCCGTGATCGAGTTTGGCGCGCATCTGCAGCGGGCGGGCCATCTGAAGCGCCGGCCCTCGCTGCCGCAGCGCTGGCTCGACCGCTGGCGCCACCGCGGCAACGCCAATTCGCGCGCCGGTGCCCGCGCCAACATCGCCGCGCACTACGATCTCGGCAATGCGTTCTACCAGCAGTGGCTCGACGAGACGCTGACCTACTCCTCGGCCATCTTCGAGCGCGCCGGGCAGCCGCTCGACGAGGCGCAGCGCAACAAGTGCCGGCGCTTGCTCGCGCTGCTCGCGCCGGCGCCCGGCGCCAGGCTGCTCGAGATCGGCTGCGGCTGGGGCCAGTTCGCGTGCCTCGCCGCCAAGGAAGCGGGCGTCAAGGTCACGGCGATCACGCTCTCGCGCGCGCAACACGACTTCGCGCGCCAGCGCGTCTTCGCCGAGGGGCTGGCGGAGCGAGTTTCGGTCGAGCTCTGCGACTATCGCGACGTGCGCGGGCGGTTCGACGGCATCGCCTCGATCGAGATGATCGAGGCCGTGGGCGAGGAATACTGGCCGGTCTTCTTCGCCAAACTGTCGGAGAGCCTCGCGCCGGGCGGGCGCGCCGCACTGCAGGCGATCACGATCGACGAGAAGCTGTTCCCGCGCTATCGCCGCGGCGCCGATTTCATCCAGAAATACGTCTTCCCCGGCGGCATGCTGCCCTCGCCGGCGGCGCTGCAGCGGGCGGGCGAGCGGGCGGGGCTCGCCTGGATCGGCTCGGAGGGCTTCGGCGGCCACTATGCCGAGACGCTGGCGGTCTGGCGGCGGCACTTCCTCGCGGCCTGGGACCGGATCGCGGCGCTCGGCTTCGACGAGCGCTTCAAGCGCCTCTGGACCTACTATCTCGCCTATTGCGAGGGCGGGTTCCGCGCCGGCAACATCGACGTGCGCCAGGTAGCTTTCGCCAAGCGCTGAGGCCCTTTCCCCGCACGGTCGCATCTGGGATAAGTGCGGACACCGGCGCGTTCCGCGCCCGAGCCGCAGCATCCGCGATCAACCCGCGCCCCCGATGAAAGATGTGCCTTCCGGAGAAAATCTGACCGCCCGCGACTGGGCGCGCGCGATCCGCGACGTCGAGGGCACCGGCGACTATTTCCAGGCCTTCGAGATGGCGCGGAAGGGCATCGCGGCGTTTCCCGAGGACGAGCGGCTCAAATACCTGGCCGTGCGCGCGCTGGCGCGCAGCGGCGCGGCCGGGCGCGCGCTCGAGCTCTACGACCAGTACGGGCTCAAGAACACCGCCGATCTCGACATCCAGATGCTGCGCGCCGGCCTCGTCAAGGACATCGGGCTGCACGCGCGCAGCACCGAACGCTGGGCGCTGCTGCGCGATTCGGCCTCGCTCTACGAGAAGGTCTACGATCAGAGCGGCGACCATTTCCCGGCCGCCAACGCCGCCACGCTCTACGTCATCGCCGGCGCCGCCGACCGCGCGCGCGATTGGGCGCACCGCACGCTGCGCGCCTGCGACTCGGCCACGGGCGACAGCGAGATGGAGAAATACTATTGCGCCGCGAGCCGGGCCGAGGCGCAGCTCGTCCTCGGCGACACCGCGGCGGCGCAGCAGGCGCTCGCCGAGGCGAACCGCTACGCGCGCACGCGGCTGGCACTCCGCGCCGCGACGCGGCGCCAGCTCCGCATGCTGTGCCAGGCGCTCAATATCGATGCCGCCTTGCTGCAGCCGATGGCGCCCCCGGCCGTCATCCACTACACCGGCCACATGATCGACCCGCCCGGGATTCGCGGGCGCTTCCCGCCCGAGCAGGAGGCCAATGTGGCGGCGGCGATCGCCGAGCGATTGGACAAGCTCGGCCCGGGCTTCGCCTATGGCTCGCTCGCCTGCGGCGCCGACCTGCTTTTTGCCGAGGCCTGCATCGCGCGCAATATCGAGCTCAACGTCGTTTTGCCCTTCGCGATGGACGAGTTCAAGCGCCTCTCGGTCGAGCGCGGCGGCGCCGGGTGGCTCGCACGGTTCGAGCGCTGTCTCGCCAAGGCGCGCTCGCTCACTTACGCGACCGAAGGCGAATATCTCGGCGACGAGATGCTGTTCGCCTACGGCTCGCAGCTCGCCATGGGCCTGGCGCTGCTGCGCGCGCAGAACCTCGAGGCGGCGGCGCTGCAGGTCGCGGTCTGGGACGGCGGGGCCACGTCGGGCCGGGCGGGGACGAGCATCGACATCGCCACCTGGGAGCGGCACGGCCGCCGGAGCGAGGTGATCGACCTCAACACCACGCGCCGCGCCGGGACGCGACCGCCGAGCCACCCGGTCGTCTCCGAAGACGGCTCGCGCGTGCTCACCGCCTGGAAATACGGCGACGTGGTGCGCGAGCTGCACGCGATCATGTTCGGCGACGTCGTCGGCTTCAGCCAGGTGCCCGAGCGCCTGCTGCCGCAGTTCCAGAAGCACTTCATGGGCAAGCTCTCGGAGACGCTCGACGGCTTCGGCAAGAGCGTGCTCTACCGCAATTCCTGGGGCGACGCGGTCTATGCGATCCTCGATACGCCCGAGGCCGGCGCGCGCTGCGCGCTCGAGATCCAGACCGCGCTCAAGGACATGAATCTCCGCCAACTCGGCTTCACGCACCCGCTCGAGCTGCGCTTGGCGGTCCACTACGGCCCGATCTTCCGCGGCCGCGATTTCCTCACCAAGTCCGAGACCTTCTTCGGCGCGCATGTGACGCGCGCCGCGCGCATCGAGCCGGTGACGCCGCCGGGCGAAGTGTTCGTCACCGAGGCGATGGCCGCCGCGCTGGCGCTCTCCGGCGAAGCTTCGGTCAGGCCCGAATATGTCGGCAGCACGCAGCTCGCGAAAAACTACGGCTCGCTGCGCATGTACGTGCTGCGGCCCGAGGCCTCGTAACCGACTCCCGCCAAGACGAATTGTATCCGCCACGGCGCCCGCGTACGCTCCCTCGGCATCAGCGTTGGATCCCATGCCCCCTCCCGCCTCGACCGCGCCCGACCACCTCCTGTCCCGTTTCCTCGGCATTCTCCCGAGCACGCCCGAGGAGAAGATCCTGCGCATGCTGATCGAGCTCGGCTGCGAGGTGGTGGGCGGGCAGGAGGGCTCGCTGCTGATCTACGACAAGGACGCGGACGTGCTCCGCTTCGCGATGACCGTCGGCGATCCCGAATCGGAAAAGAAGCTGCGCGGACAGGCGGTGCCGCTCGGCGCGGGCTTGACCGGTCTCGCCGCCGCCACGCTCGAAGTGCAGACCGGCGCGCCCACCTTCAAGGACATCGAGCAGAAGGAGAGGGCGGGCGACGGCTCGACGCCCGACGCCGTGATCGCCGCGCCGATGGTGTCGGGCGACGAGCTGGTCGGCGTCGTCACCGCGGTGAGCTTCCAGCACGGCAAGCGTTTTTCGAGCAAGGACGCGCGGCTCTACGCCGGCTTCGCCGCGATTGCGGCCATCGTCGTCGATCTGCGCCGGCGGCTTTCGGCCTACGAATCCGGGGAGGCCGCGGTGCCGCAGGAGGAGAGCGAGCGCGCAAGGCTCGAGCGCCGCGTCCTCGCCTCGATGCAGCGGCTCGTCTCCGGCGATCCGGCGCGGCTCCGCGCGGTCGCCGATCTCCTGGCCGCGGTCGAAGGCGTGGCGCTGCCCCGCGCGGCGCAATGAGCGAAGACCCCGTGCTGTCTGCCTTTCACGAGCAGCTGAGCCGGTTGGCGGAGAAAAATCTTCAGCCGGTCGACGTCGCGGTCCTCGACAGCGGTATCGATGCCACCCATCCCGATCTCGCCGGCCGCGTCGCCGAGGCGTTTCATTTCCGGCCCGAGAGCGACGGCGTCGCCCGCGCCGACGTCGCGGCCGGCGCCAACAACGACACCTATGGCCACGGCACCGGCGTCGCGAGCATCATCGCGCGGCTCGCGCCCAACGTGCGGCTCCACGATCTCCGCGTTCTCGAGCCCGGCAACAAGGGCGTCGCCGCCTGCGTCATCGCCGGCCTGCGCTTCGCGCTCGAGCGGCGCTGGCGCGTGATCAACCTCTCGCTGGCGGTGGCCGAGAAGTTCAGCACCGAGCTCATCCCGCTCTGCGAGAAGGCCTACTTTCAGAACCAGATCCTCGTCGCCTCGAAGCGCAACTTCCCGTTTCCCGACGTGGGCTTCCCCGCCGCCTATGCCTCCACCATCGGCATCGAGATCGGGCGCTTCGATTCGCCGTTCAAGCTGGTCTTCAACCCCGGCGACACGATCGAGTTCACGGCCCTCGGCGAAGACCTCACCATCGCCGTCGTCGGCGGCGGCTACACGACGAAATCGGGCACGAGCTTCGCGACGCCGGTGGTGACGGCGCTCTGCGCGCTGCTCGTCGGCCACTATCCCGAGCTCCGGCCGTTCGAGATCAAAGCCCTTCTGAAGCACTACGCCGCCGCAGCTGCCGGCTGAAGCACAGCGCGTGGCCTAGAAGAACGCGATCGTCCGCGCCTCGATGCTCTCGCGCGGGCGGGCGTTGGCCGGGCTGGTCGGATCGTCGAAGGCACCGTGCGCGGCGAAGCGCGCCCGCCCGTCGCTGGCCGAGTCGTAGCACTTGATCAGCACGGCCTCGTCGGTGCCGAGGCGCGGGAAGTAGTACCAGCGATGCGCCGAATTGTGGGCGAGCGCATAGGTTTCGCCGATGCGGTCGCGATAAATGAGGTCGGTCGGCACGAGATCGGCAGGCGCGATGCTCTGCGCGTCGCAGAGCGCCAGCGGCGACTCCTCGACCGGGCCCGTGATCGGCCGCCAGAGATTGATGATCGCGAAGCGGCGCGCGAGCAGCGCCTCGGCCTCGGCGCCGAGCAGATCGCGCACGCGCTGCGGGCCGGATTTCACCGTGTAATCGTTGTGCGCGCGCTTGACCGGCTCCTTCGCGCCGTTCTTCTTCTCGAGCGCGCTCGGGGCGTGGCGCACATTGTGGTCGAATACGATCACACGCGCCGCGCCGGTTGCGCGCTTCACCGCCGCCTCGACCTCGCGATAGTAGGCGGCCTTGACGGCCTCGGGATCGCGGAACGCCGTGAATCGCGTCGGCGTGCGCACCAGTTCGAAGCCCTCGCGGTCGAGCGAAAGCTTGCCCTGCGATGCGCGCCCGTTGCGCACGAGCACCGGATATCCGGCGTAGGTGCCGGTGCGCAGCGGCACGCCGGGCGGAGGGTCGTATTGATAGGCGCGCGGACGCTCGCCGGTGGGGACGAGGTAGTTGATGGAAGCGCGAACATCGTCGAGCGCGCGCAGCACGGCACTGTCGTTGGCGGAATACGCGGCGGGCTGCGCCGCCCCGGGGCGCGCGGACGATACGGAGGCGGATTCGCTCATGGTCTTTTTCCGAAGTCGGTTGTTGGCGGAGCCGGAAGCGGCTTCGAGCTCGACATGGTGTGCGGGCCGCGAAAGGCGAATCAGATTTTCTACCTGAGGACGCCACTTTTTCTCCGTCCCTCGTCGGACCCGCCGGCGCCACTGGCCGCCTTATGGGAAGCCGCCCCTGTGATCTAGTTCATAGCCGGGCCCCCGCTGTCCCCCTAGCTTGCGCGAACGCTGAACGCGCAAAGCGTTCCGAAATCGGCGAAAAGGCGAACGGAGGCGCCGGCGGACGCCCGCAGAGCAAGAGCTTTTATTGCGGCCGACGCCGGTATATCTATCGACTTGGCGCCGTAAGAATGCGCAACGTGCTTAACGCCTCCGCGCCCCGAAACTCCGTCCCGGTGCGGCCGTGCGTATCTGTCGTGGGGTGGGCGGAGCAATCAGACGGAGCGAAAGATGGCGACTGCCAATATCCAGGTGATCGATCCCGAACGCGTCTCGGAAGAGGATGCGAAGAAGATTCCCGCTGGCCAGATCGCGCGCACCCTGCAGCCGGGGCCGATGGAAGAGAAGGAAGTCGAGGGCCAGTATCCCTACTGGAAGTATTACCGCTGCAGCTGCGGCGCCGTGTTCCGCGTCGTGCTCGACACCGACTACTACAAGTACTTCTACTGCGCCTGCGGCCGGTACATGTACCGCGCCTAAGCCGCACGTAAGGTCCTGCGAAAGGGCGGGGC
>DATBLL010000094.1:0-26092 GCA_036555425.1 Alphaproteobacteria bacterium
CGAAATGCTTTTCAGCGTCTTCGAGGCGCGGCGAAAGAAGACGAGACCCAGCCTCGTGTATTGCGGGGACAATGCGAGCAGCAAAAGGATCGCCGCCGAGCTGATCCGCGACGCGGGTTTCGATCCTCTGGACGCCGGCCCTTTGCGGATCGCCCGAGGCGCTGGTGGGGTTGCTGCGCGAATTCCACGGGCGCCTCGCGCGCCTCGCCTTCGCGCATGGCGGCACGGTGGACAAGTACATCGGCGACGCGATCATGGTGCATTTCGGCACGCCGCGTCCCCAGCCCGACGATCCGGCGCGGGCGCTCGCGTGCGCCGCCGCCATGATCGAGGAGATCGCGCGCTGGAACGAAGAGCGCCGGGCCAAGGGCGAGTTCGCCGTGGCGCTCGGCATCGGCGTGCATTACGGCGAGGTGCTGGTCGGCAATATCGGCGACGCGCGCCGGCTCGAATACACGGTGCTCGGCGACACGGTGAACGTGGCGAGCCGCCTGGAGCGCCTCACGCGCGAGGCCGGCACGCCATTGATCGTGAGCGAGGCGCTGGTATCCGCCGTGCGCGGCTGCGGCGGCGAAGCCCTCCTCGCGCGTCTCCGCCCCGACCAAGCCCGCACCGTGCGCGGCCGGCGCGAGCCGGTGGCGATCTGGTGTCTGGCGATGGCGCAGGGCGCGGGCGGGATCGGCGCCGGAGCTCCGCAGACGATCTAGCGACGCGGCTCAATTTGCGCCGTCGTCCACGCATCTTTCACGCCGCCTTCGAGATTGTCGCGCAGGCGCGCGGCGAGCGCCGCCGTGTCGATCTGGTGCACCGAGCCTTTGCCGGCGAGATCGAGGATGTGCGCCGCGGCCTGGCCCATGGCCATGCAGGGACCGATGACGCGCACCGAGGAGAGCGCCGGCGCGTCGCCGTCGATGCAGCGGCCGGCGGCCACGAGATTGTCGGCGTCGCGGTGGACCAGGCTGCCGAGCGGCACGTAGTGCATGTGATCGTCGCCGAACTCCTCCCAATGCACGCCCTCGGCGCGGTGGTGCAGCTCGATCGGCCAGGCGCAACGCGCCACGGAATCGGGAAAGCGCTCGCCGCGCCGGACCTCGTCGGCGGTGAGCTGACGCGCGCCGACGATCCAGCGCGTCTGGCGGATGCCGAGCTGGCCGTAGGTCCGGATGCGCGCGCGCCCGAGCGCTTCGGGAAACTCGGCGCGGAGGAACGTGAGCAGCCGGTCGGCCTCGGCGCGCGCCTCGATCTGCGCCGCGGCCGCCGCCAGCGGGTCCGTCGGCGTCGCGGCATGCGTCATGTTGGCGACCGCCGTGCCGCGGCCCGGGAACGCGAACACGAAGCCGTCTTCGCGCCTAAGGCCGTAGCGCTTCCCCCGCTCCTTCAGCACCGCCTGCATCGCCCGGCGGTCCATCTTGGCCAGCGCCGCCTCGTCGATGCCTTCGAGCACGATCATTTGCGAGCCCCAGATCGGCGTTTCGGGCTCGCGCACCGCGAGGCCGGCGTGGAAGGCGACGGCGGCGTCGCCCGAAGCGTCGACGAAGCCGCCCGCCTCCACCTCCACGTCGCCCCAGCGCGTCGCCAGCGCCAACGCCTCGATGCGGCGCCCACCCCGGCGCACCGCGCGCAAGATCGCGCCGCTCAGCGGCACCACCCCGGCGGCGGCGAGCGCCGTCTCGACCCAGCGCGCCCAGGCCGTCTCGTCGTATTGCAGGATCACGCTGTTGCGCGCGCGCCGCGGCTGCAGCAGGCCCTGGCGGTGCAGCGCCGCCAGCAGTTCGTCGGCGGCGCCGCGCGTGACGCGCAGCGGCGCCTTGCCGTTGGCGTAGAGGCCGCAGATCGTGCCGAGGAGGGCGCCGACCGCTTGGCCGCCCAGCGTGGGCGCGGCCTCGACGATGGCGGTGCGCCGGCCGAGCCGCGCCGCCGTCAGCGCCGCCATGGCGCCGGCGGCGCCGCTGCCGACGACGCAAACATCGACGCCGAGGCGCTGCGGCTCCTCCGCCTTTTTCCCGGCGAGGCGCGTGGCGACGAGCGGCGCTTCCTCCATCACCGCGCGATCTGCCGAAAGATTCGGCGCTGATCCTCGATCGAAGCCGCGATCATCGCGCGATATACGGGCTCCACGATCTCGGCCGGTACGCCCCGCTCGGCGCCGAGCGCCACGGCGCGCGCCACCACCGCCGCGGCGCGCGCCGGCGCCGCCACCTCGCCTTCGTTTGCCTTGAAGCGCGCCGCATCGCGCGTCCAGACGAGGCGCTCGGCCAGCAGGCGCACGATCTCGCCATCGATGCGGTCGATGGCCGCGCGGATTTCGGCGAGATTTGCTGCGCCGGTCGCCGAGCCGTGCTGTCCCAGCGGCGGTCGGTCGGTGGGCGGGTCGGCGCATTTTCGGCTGGATTTTTTCAACGTCGCCTCCCTCACATGCGAGGTGTCTGACGGCCTGCATTTGAACCGCGAAGCGGTTCTCGTTCGCGCGCATTACCGCCACCGGAGCAGCCTCCGCTCGAGGATTCCGAGCACCACGCTGATCGCGAGGCCGAGCAGCGAGAGCATCACGACGCCGGCGATGAGCTGGTCGGTCTGCATGAGGTTGCCGGCGGCGAGGATGAAGGCGCCGATGCCGTATTCGGCGCCGATCATCTCGGCCGCGACCACGAGAATGAGCGCGATCGAGGACGAGATGCGGAAGCCGGCGAGGATGCCGGGCATGGCGCCGGGCAGCACGATCTTGGCTACGATGGACGAAGCGGGCAAGCCGAAGCTCTGGCCCATGCGGATGAGGTTGCGCGGCACGTTGTCGACCGCGCTGTAGGCGCTGATCACCGTCGGGAAGAATACGCCGAGCGCGATCGTCGCCACCTTCGCGGATTCGCCGATGCCGAACCAGACGATGAAGAGCGGCAGCAGCGCGATCTTGGGGATGGGGAAGATCGCGGCGGTGATCGGGATGCCGATCGCGCGCGCGACCGAGAAAATCCCCATGGCGAGGCCGACCGCGAGGCCCGCGCTCGTGCCGATGAGCCAGCCGAGTCCGATGCGGTAGAGCGATTGGGCGAGGTGGAAACCGAGCTTGCCCGAGGCGGCGAGGCCCCAGAGCGCGTTCACGACCTCGAGCGGCGAGGGCATCGCCGCCGGCGAGAGCAAGCCCGTCGATGAAGAGATCTGCCAGAGCAGGATGATGACGGCGAAGGCGAGCCAGGAGGCCCAGCGCCGCCCCGCCGGCTCGAAGCCTCCGCCGCGGAACGGCACTCGATCCGTGGCCGGGGGGCCCGGGACGCGGGGCTCAGACATGCTGCATCTCGCGCTCGGCCACCTCGGCTTCGTGGCGGATCGAGGTCCAGAGCGCGTCGTGGAGCCGCGCCATCTCGCCCGCGCGCTCGGGCCGGGCGCGGGCCTCGCGCGGAATGGCGATTTCGATCACGCGGATGAGGCGGCCGGGCCGGCGCGAGAGCACGCCGACGCGGTCGGCGAGGCGCAGCGCCTCGCTTAGGTTGTGGGTGACGTAGATGCTCGTCGTGCGCTCGCGCGCCCAGATCGCGATCAAGTCTTCGATCAGGAGATCGCGCGTCTGCGCGTCGAGCGCCGAGAGCGGCTCGTCCATCAGCAGCACGGCGGGCTTCACGGCGATCGCGCGCGCGATGCCGACGCGCTGGCGCATGCCGCCCGAGAGCTGCTTGGGATAAGCGTGGGCGAAATCGGCGAGGCCGCAGAGGGCCAGCACCTCGCCGATGCGCGCCTCGCGCTCGGCGCCGCCGAGCGGATGGTGCTCGAGCGCCAGGGCCACGTTGCCCGCGACCGTGCGCCAGGGCAGCAGCGCGAAATCCTGGAACACGTAGGTGAACGGGTTGAGGCAGCCCACGGGCGGCGCGCCCGACGCCGCGACCGCGCCGGCGGCCGGCCGCAGCATCCCGCCCATGATGCCGAGCAGGGTCGACTTCCCGCAGCCCGAGGGCCCGATGAGCGCGAAGGTCTCGCCCGCGCGTACCGTCAGCGATACGTCGTCGAGGACGTGGAGGTCGCCATACCGATGCGTAATGTTCTGGACCGCGAGCTGCATCGCGCAATGAGCCCTAGCCGGCGTTGTGCGCGGCGCGACTTGGTTGCCTGCCCCTACGCGTGAGACGTCCGCGCATCGTGAAGAACCTAGTCCTTCGGCACCTCGAAGTGCCCCTTGATGAAGGACAGATCGAGGATCGCCTTGGCGCGCACGCTTTTGTCGACCATGCCTTGCGCCTGATACCACGCGACCTGGCGGTAGATGTCCGACACCAGGAGCCGCCCCTCGGGATCGATGAAATTGGCGCCGGCAAGGACGGTGGCCGGCGTGGGCTCGGGCTGCACGTATTTCTTCATGATCGGGAACAGCGCTTCCGCCTCGGCGCCGAAGACGCGTTTGCCGCTGGCGTCGCGCTGCAGATAGGCCTTGGCGTAGTCCTGGGTGCCTCTCACATAGGCGCGGAGGAACTTCTCGACCATTGGCCGGCGCGTCTCGATGGTCTTCGGCGCGACGAAGACAGCGCCGAGCTGCCACGGCGTCTCCTGGTGGACCCAGCCGATGATCTTGCCGGCGCCGTCGTTCTGCAGCTTCAAGGCGGAGGGCGCCACGGTCAGGATCGCATCGACCTGGTTGCCGGTGAGCGCTGCCGCCATGTTGGGCACCGACTGGAGCAGGCGCAGCTTGATCGTGTCGAGCTTGAAGCCGCGCTTCTCCGCCAGCGTGCCGAGATTGTAGTGGAAGGTGGAGCCGGCGGTGGTGATCCCCACCGTCTTGCCCGGGAACTGCGCCACCGAGCGGAAGCCATCGTTCCACGCCTTCATCGAGACGACGTAGGCGACGAAATTGTAGCCGGGCTCCTCGCGGCTCTGCGCGGCGATGATCTTCAAGGCGCCCTTGCCGGCGAGGTTGTAGAAGCCCGCGGTCAAGCCGCCGACGCCGATGTCGAGATCCCCGGAAGCGGTCGCGACGGCGACCGCCTGCGCCGCCTGGATCGCCTTGGTCTCGACCTCGAGCCCCTCGGCCGCGAAATAGCCGCGCTCCTTGGCGATGAACACCGGCGACGCCGAGACGAAGGGCAGCGAGCCGACGGTGATCTTTTCGGCAGCGGCCGGGGCGGCGCAGAAGAGCGCGCAGGCGGACAGCAGCAAATGAGTGAGCTTTTTCATCGTTCCTCCCAAGAGCCCTCGTTCTTGCGACGCATTGCCTTCGCAACTAGCACAAAATCAGGCTGTCGTCCCGGGCGCGGCGCAGCACGGCGCCATTGCGCCGTGGTGCTACGCAGACCCGGGACGACAGCAAACATTGTGATTGCGCCAGCACAAAGCCGGACGGTCACTACACCACCCGCCCCGGATTCATGATGTTCTTGGGGTCGAGCGCGGCTTTGAGCGTCTTCATCAGCGCGAGCTCGACCGGCGAGCGGTAGCGGACCATCTCGGTTTTCTTCAACCGGCCGATGCCGTGCTCGGCCGAGAAGCTGCCGTTCATGGCCATGACGATGTCGTGGACGATGCGCTGCAGGCGCTCCCACTCGCCGAGGAAGCGCTCATGCGTCCAGCCCCGAAGCGGCTGGGAGAGGTTGAAGTGGATGTTGCCGTCGCCGACATGGCCGAAGGCGACGACGCGGACGCCGCCGAGGGCAGCCTCGGCGGCTTCGGTGGCGCGCGCGATGAACTCGGCCACGCGCGAGACCGGCACCGCCACGTCGTGCTTGATGCTGGCGCCCTCGGGCTTCTGCGCCTCATTGATGGAATCGCGGAGCTTCCAGAACGCCTGCGCCTGCGCAGTGCTCGCGGCGAAGACCGCGTCGAGCACGAGGCCCTCGCCTTGCGCTTGCGCCAGCGTCTCCTCGAGCGGCGTGCGCAGCGTGCCCTCCGCGCCCTGACCGGAGAGCTCGATCAGCACGTATTGCGGATATTGGCGTCCGAACGGATCGCTCGTGCCGGGAATATTGCGCAGGACCATTTCGAGCGGCAGGCGGCCGATCAGCTCGTAGCCGGTGACCGCCTCGCCGGTCGAGTCCTGGAGACGATTGAGCAATGCCACCGCCGCTTCCGGCGTCGGCACCGCCGCGAACGCGGTCTGCCTATCGCGCGGCAGCGGGAACAGCTTCAAGACCGCGGCCGTGATGACGCCGAGCGTGCCCTCGGCACCCACGAAGAGATGGCGCAGCGCGTAGCCGGTGTTGTCCTTCCTCAAGCCGCGCAAGCCGTCCCACACCTCGCCGCTCGGCAGCACGACTTCGAGCCCGAGCATCAGCTCGCGCATGTTGCCGTAGCGCAGCACGCCGGTGCCTCCGGCATTGGTCGAGAGATTGCCGCCGATCTGGCAGGTGCCCTCGGCGCCGAGGCTCAGCGGAAAGAGCCGGTTGCGCTCGGCCGCTTCCTTCTGGATGTCGGCGAGGATGCAGCCGGCCTCGACCGTGATCGTGTTGTTGACGGGATCGATCGCGCGCACGCGGTTCATGCGCCCGAGCGAGACGACGATGCCCTCGAAGCCCATATCCGGCACCGAGCCGCCGACGAGGCCGGTGTTGCCGCCCTGCGGCACGATCGCAATGCCGGCTTCGTGGCAGATGCCGACGACGGCGGACACTTCGCTGGTCTGCGCCGGGCGCACCAGCATCGCGGCGCGGCCCTGCCAGAGCCCGCGCTCGTCCTGCAAGCGCGGCGCCATCTCGGCGGGATCGGACGTCCACCCCTTCTCGCCCACCGCCGCCTTGATGCGGGCGAAGGCCTCGTCGTGGCGCGCGGAGAGGCGCGGCCGCGAAGGCGGGCGCGATGGCGGGCTTTCGTTCATGGCGATGATTTAGTCGAGAGCGGCGGGGGAAGCCAGGAGCGCCGTCATGGCCCGGGCGCAACGCCGGTTCAGCCCTTGTTCCCGTGCCTCGCGCGCCGCAGCGGGCTATGGTAGCGCTGTCACGAAACGAGGCCGCTCCGATGACGCCGCTCCGCACGCTCGCGCCCGCCGCGATCCTCGTCGCCGCCACGCCCGCCTTGGCCGAGACCTGCATCGACCGTGGCGCCGGGCAATACGCCTCCAACGCCACGCTCTGCGTCAGCTCGGTGCTGAAGCCGCAAGGCGCCAACAGGTACGGCCCCGAGAACCTCTTGGGCGAGGGCGAGGCCGCCTGGTGCGAGGGCGCGCCCGGCAGCGGCAAGGGCGAATACATCCGCATCACCTATGCCGCGCCGGTGCGATTCAAGTCGCTGCTCGTCGGCAATGGCTACGCCAAGTCGAAGACGGCGTTCTTCAACAATGCGCGCGCCCGCACCGTGCGCATCGAGACCGGCGACGGCCTCATCTTCGCGGCCGAGCTCAAGGACAGCCAGGAGATGCAGACCCTCCGGCTGCCGCGCGTGGTCAAGACCACGACCGTGCGCTTCGAGATCGTCGACGTCTACGGCGGCGACAAGCACACCGACCTCTGCCTGCACTACTTCACGCCGAATTTCGAGGAGATGGACCGGTAGGATTAAGAAGCCTTCCCCCGCCTGCGGGGGAAGGTTGCATGGAGGTCGCGACGGCGGACTAGCCGCGATCGGCTCGCAGGTCTCTGGCGCATCTCTCTTGAAGGACTCGCATCGTCGCATTCGCCCCCACCCTAGCCCTCCCCCGCCATTCGTGGGGGAGGGAACATGAGCCGTGCTGGACAACCTGCGCGAACCCCGCCATCTATCGCCGCGCAAGCACGCGGGGAATTCTCCTTGCCGCCGAAGACGAGGCGCCGCACGCAGGAGGAGCGCAGCGCGGAGACGCGCCGGCGACTCCTAAATGCCACGATCGATCTCTTGATCGAGCGCGGCTATGCGCGGCTCACCACGGCCGACATCGCGCGGCGCGCCGGCGTCTCCAACGGCGCGCGCGTGCACCATTTCCCGACCAAGGAGGCGCTCGTCGTCGCCGCCAACAAACAGGCCTATGCCGACGCAATCGAGCTCGGAACGCAGCGCGCGCGGGCGTCCAAGAACCCGGTGCGCGATCTGATCGAAGATCTTTTCTCGCTGTATTTCGGCCGCTTTTTCCTGGGCTCGCTCGATTCCGTAATCGCCGCGCGAACGGACCGCCGCCTTGCCCGCCATCTCCACCCCATCGTCGCGCACTATCACGCGGCGATGCGCGCGGCCTGGACCAAGGCCCTCCGCGATGCGGGCTACGGCACCGCGGAGGCCGACGAGATCTACGACATCATCCTCGGCCAGGTGCGCGGCATGGCGCTGACCTCGGCCTGGCGCCCCGATCCCGCCAAGAACGCCCGCCTGATCGCGCGGGTCGAGCGGATTCTCGAAGCGAGCATTCCGCCGCCGCGCTGAAGCGCCCTCGCGCGGGTCCGAACCCACATTCATAAACATACAGAGCGGCCGATTTGTTTTTGTTGACGCGCCGCCCGCGCCCTTCCATAGTCTGCGGCAAGCCGCCCCGAACGCGCGGCACCACAAAACCACGGGAGGAAGACATGGCCGGACTCCGTACGGTCGCACCTCGCAGGGTCGCCTGCCGCACGCTGTGCTTCGCCGCCGCGCTCGCCGCCAGCGCCGCGAGCGCCGGCGCACAAGAGGTTCGCGTCGGCTTCCTCAACACCTTCACCGGCGGCGGCGCCGTGATCGGCGAGGAGATGAAGAAGGCCTGGGAGCTCGCGCTCGAGCACCTCGGCGGCAAGCTCGGCGGCATGAAGGCGGTGACGTTCTACGGCGACGATCAGCTGAAGCCGGAGACCGGCATCGCGGCGGTCGAGAAGTTCCTGCAGCAGGACAAGGTTCACTTCGTGGCCGGGCCAATCTGGTCCAACGTGATGATCGCGGTGAAGGACCGCGTGCTCGCCTCGAACGCAATCCTCGTCAGCACCAATGCCGGACCCTCGCAGCTCGCGGGCAAGGATTGCAGCCCCTACTTCTTCTCGACCTCATGGCAGGGCGATCAGGTGCCCGAGGCCATGGGGCAGCTCATGAACGGCGAGAAGCTCAGCGACGTGCTGCTGATGGCGCCGAACTACCAGGCGGGCAAGGACGTGCTCGCAGGCTTCGAGCGCTTCTACAAAGGCAAGGTCAGCGACCGCATCCTGTTCAAGCTCGGCACGACGGACTACCAGGCTGAGTTCGCCGCGATCCGGGCCAAGAAGCCGGGCGGCGTATTCGTGTTCGCGCCCGGCGCCATGGGCACGGCGTTCATGAAGCAATGGGCGGCCGCTGGCCTCGGCAAGGTCATCAAGCTCTACACCGTCTTCGTCATCAATCATCTCAATCTGCCGGCGATCGGCGAGTCCGCGATCGGCTCCTATTTCGCCGATTACTGGAACGCGGAATCCGACGCGCCCGCCAACCAACGCTTCGTCAAGGGCTTCATCGCCAAGCACAAGGCTCACCCCTCGCATTTCGCTGCGCAGGCCTATGACGCGGCTTTCCTCATCGACAGCGGCGTCAAAGGCGCGCGGGGCAAGGTCGATGACCGCAAGGCGCTGGCGATCGCGCTGCGCAAGGCGGACTACGAGTCGATCCGCGGCAAGTTTAGCTTCAACGTGAACGGCTTCCCGATCCAGGACTACTACAAATTCAGCGTCGTGAAGGGGTCGAGGGGCGCGCCCGCGATCAAGACCGAAGGCGTCGTCTTCAAGGCCCACAAGGACGCCTATCACGGCGCGTGCAAGGCAACGCTGCAGTAGGCGGCGCGGTACGATGCGTTTCGCCAAAGCTGTCGCCCCCGCGAAAGCGGGGACCCATGCCGCCGCATCATCAATTCTCGCAAAGGTGCGCGGCGGAGATGGTATTTGGGTCGCCGCTTTCGCGGGGACGACAATCTTGTTTGGGACTAGATTGGCAGCGAAGAAACGGACCCATCGGAGGACCACGCCATGAAGCGCAACGCGAACCGCATCCTCGTCACCCATGTGGGTTCGCTGCCGCGCCCGCACGATCTGCTCGACATGATGAAGATGCGCCTCACCGGCCAGGGCGCGCCGGTGGACGAGGCCGCCTATCAGGCGCGCGTCGCGCGCGCGGTCGCCGAGATCGTGAAGCAGCAGGTCGAGTGCGGCATCGACATCGTCGGCGACGGCGAGGTCTCGAAGGCGGGCTTCTTCGTCTACGCCAAGCAGCGCCTCGCCGGCTTGGTACCGCGCCCGGGCGAGAAATACGAGCTCTACAAGGCCGAGAAGGATGCGTTCCCCGAATATTACGAAGAGTATTTCAAGAAGGCGATGCTGGGCGGCAACGTAGCGCCGGTCGTGCCGCTCTACGCCACCGGTCCCGTCACCTACACCGGCCAGGTCGAACTCGCGCGCGACCTCGCCAATCTCCGCAAGGCCGTGGACGCCGTCGAATGCGAAGGCGCCTTCGTGCCGGCAACGGCGCCCTCGGGCGTCGGCCGCAACCAGTATTACAGGAACGACGAGGAATTCTTCTTCGCGGTCGGCGAGGCGATGCGCACCGAGTATCTCGCCATCGTCGAAGCCGGGTTCGATCTCCAGGTCGACGATCCGTTCCTCTCCGATGTGTTCGGCGATCCCAAGCTCGACGCCAAGCAGCGGCAGAGGAAGGCCGACATCTTCGTCGGCAGCGTCAACCACGCGCTGCGCGGCATCCCGCCCGAGAAGGTGCGCTTCCACACCTGCTACGGCATCAATCACGGGCCGCGCGTGTTCGAGCCGCAGCTGGGCGACGTGATCAAGCACATCCTCAAGATCAACGCCGGCGTCTACTCGTTCGAGGCCGCCAATGCGCGCCACGAGCACGATTACCACGTGTTCGAGACGGTGAAACTGCCCGAGGGCAAGGCGATCATGCCCGGCGTCATCACCCACGCGATCAACATCGTCGAGCATCCGGAGCTCATCGCCGAGTGGCTGGTGCGCTGGGCGAAGCTGGTCGGGCGCGACAACGTCATCGCCGGCGCCGATTGCGGCTTCTCCTCGCAGGCCTGCTACCACACCGAGGTCCATCCCCGGATCATCTGGACCAAGTTCCGGGCTTTGGCCGAGGGCGCGCGCATCGCGAGCAAGCAGCTCTGGGCGAAGAAGAAGGCGGCGAAGCCCGCGAAATCGAAGAGGAAGGCGGCGTAGCGCCGTCGCGCTCGGCCCTCACTTCCCAAACCGCAAGAGCGGTTTGGGAAGTGAGGGCTGTCCGCGCGGGAACTAGGGCCGCGGTGCCGCCGCGCGGCGCAGGCGGTCGTTGATCGCGGCGCCCAAGCCTTCTTCGGGGATCGGCATCACGGCGATGGTGTGCGCCTGGCTCGCATCGAGGCGGTGGAGATAGCCAAAGAGGTTCGCCGCCGCCTCGACGAGGTCGCCCGCGGGCGAGAGGTTGAGCGAGGCGAGGACGCTGCGCGGCGGATTGGGGCCGAACGCCAGGAAGGCCTCGCCCGGCTCGGCCGAGCGCGCGTTCAAGCGCAGCGGCTTCTTGGGCGCGTAGTGGCTCGCGAGCATGCCCGGCGACTTGATCTCGTCGTCGCTGATGATCTCGCTGTTGGCCCCGATCTCGGCCTTGGCTGCCGCCGCCGGCACGCCTTCGCTCCCGTCCCCATTGATCGGGACGGCGAAGATCGGAACCGGCGCGCCCAGCTCGGCCGCGATCTCTTCGGCGGTGACGAGGCCGGGGCGGAGGATGCGCGCCTCGGGCACCGAGAGATCGATCACCGTCGATTCGAGCCCGCCCGGGCACTTGCCGCCGTCGAGGATGAGATCGACCTTGTCGCCGAGCAACTCGACGACGTGCTGGGCCTCGGTCGGCGAAAGCCGGCCCGAAGGATTGGCCGAGGGCGCCGCGATCGGCAGGCGGACCGTGCTGAGGAGCGCCTGGGCCACCGGGTGCGCGGGCATGCGGAGCGCGACGGTGTCGAGGCCGGCGCTGGCGAGCAGCGAGATGGGGCAGCCCGGCGCGCGCATGAGCACGAGCGTGAGCGCGCCGGGCCAGAACTTGGCGGCGAGGCGCTTCGCCCGCTCGTCCATGATCGCGATCTCCCCGGCCGGCCAGCCCGGCGCCAGATGCACGATCAGCGGATTGAAGCGGGGCCGCCCCTTGGCCGCGAAGATGCGCGCCACGACACGCTCGCGCGTGGCATCGCCGCCGAGGCCGTAGACCGTCTCGGTCGGGAATGCGACCAGCCCGCCCTCGGCCAGGAGGTCGGCGGCGGCGGCGATGGACTCGGGCGTGGCGGGGACGACGTTGGTGGTCATAACCGCCCCCGCGCCACGAAGGGAGGGTTGAGGAAGCGCGGCTTGCCGTAGGCGAGCCGGCGCCCTTCGCGATCGACGACGCTGCCGCCGGCTGCTTCGAGGATCGCCTGGCCCGCCGCCGTGTCCCATTCGCTGGTCGGCCCCAGGCGCGGATAGAGATCGGCGCGGCCCTCGGCGATGAGGCCGAATTTCAACGCGCTGCCCATGATCACGCGCTCGGCCACGCGATAGGGCTTCAGGAAATCGTCGAGATCGTTCCACCGGTTGTGCGAGCGGCTGTGCGCGACGACGAGGCCCGCTTCGGGCGCCGCGCGCGCTTCGATGGGCGCGGGCGGCGCATCGCCTGCGATCTTCACCGCGCTGCCCGGCCCGGCGGCGGCGTAGGTGAGGTTTTCGGGTGGCACATGCAGCACGCCCAGCACCGGACGGCCCTTCTCGACCAGCGCGATGTTGACCGTGAACTCGGCGCGGTGCGCGACGAACTCCTTGGTGCCGTCGAGCGGATCGACCAGCCAATAGCGCGCGGCCCCGAGCGACTCGGGCGAGGGCGCCGTGGCGACGCTTTCTTCCGTCACCACCGCGACACCCGGCAGCAGCGCCGCCAGCGCCGGCTTGATCGCGGCATCGGCGGCGTGGTCGGCATCGGTGACCGGCGAGCGGTCGTCCTTGTGCGCGGTCGCGTACTCGCCGCGGAAATACCGCATGATCGCCGCCCCTGCCTTGCGGGCGATGGCGACGACAGCGGGCAGCAGGGCAGCCAATTCGGCCGACACGGCGATGGGGTTCCGGGCTGGGGTTCTGTTTTGTTATCGCGTGAACGGGTGGGCTTGCACGCGAAATCTTGCGAAAGATTCGTGTCCGGGGCGAAATGCCCCGGGGAGGACGACGCCATGCCCAAATTGCTGCCGCCGGGCGCCAAAGAGTCCTATGCGCGCCAGGGCTATTGGTTTCCGGTGCGCGTGATGAGCGCCGCCGAGGCCGCCGCCTATCGCGCGCGGCTCGAAGCCTATGAGCGCGCCAGTGGCGGGCCCATCGGCAGCAACATGCGCCACAAGGTCCATCTGCTTTTCACCTGGGCCGCCGAGTTGGTGCGCCATCCGCGCATCCTCGAGGCGGTCGAAGACCTGATCGGCCCCGACATCCTCTGCTGGACCACGAATTTCTTCATCAAGGAGCCGCGCGACCCCGCCTTCGTCTCGTGGCACCAGGATTCGACCTATTGGGGCCTCGAGCCGCACGACGTCGTCACCGCGTGGCTGGCCTTGAGCGATGCGCCGGTGGAATCGGGCGCGATGAAATTCCTGCCCGGCTCGCACACGCTCGACCAGATCCCGCACCGCGACACGTTCCACAAGCACAATCTGCTCACGCGCGGGCAGGAAGTGGTGGTGGAAGTGGACGAGCGCCAGGCCATCGATGTGCCGCTCCAGGCCGGCGAGATGTCGCTGCACCACATCCGCCTCGTACACGGCTCCAAGCCCAACACGACCGGAAACCGCCGCATCGGCCTCGCGATCCGCTATATCCCCACCTATGTGCGGCAAACGAAGGTGGCGGATTCCGCCACGCTCGTGCGCGGCACCGACCGCTACGGCAATTTCGAAGCCGAGCCCGCGCCCGCCGCCGATCTCGACACCGCCGCGCTCGCCGCGCACAAGTGCGTGATGGAGAAGCAGATCGCGACCTACTACTCGGGCACCGATATCAAGGTGGCGCGGAAATAGGCGGCGTCAGCCCGGCGCGCCGCCGCGGCGCTGGGACCGCGCGGCCTTTACCCGTTCGCGGCACGCTTCAGCGGCGTGTAGCTGAGGTTGGGGGCGAGCCAGCGCTCGATCTCTTCGAGCGGCATGGCCTTGCGGCGCGCGTAATCCTCGGCCTGGTCGCGCTCGATGCGCGCCACGCCGAAATAGTCGGCCTCGGGATGGGCGAAATACCAGCCGCTCACCGACGAGGCCGGCAGCATCGCGCAGCTTTCGGTGAGCGTGACGCCGGCCGCGCGCTCGGCATCGAGCAGCGCGAACAGCGTGCGCTTCTCGGTGTGGTCGGGGCAGGCGGGATAGCCGGGCGCCGGGCGGATGCCGCGATAGTGCTCGCCGATGAGATCGACGTTGGTGAAGCGCTCCTCGGGGGCGTAGCCCCAGAATTCCTTGCGCACGCGCTCGTGCATGCGCTCGGCGAAGGCCTCGGCGAGGCGGTCGCCCAGCGCCTTCACCAGGATGCTGCTGTAGTCGTCGTTGGCGCGCTCGAATTCGAGCGCCTTCGCCTCGATGCCGGCGCCGGCGGTGACGACGAAAGCGCCGAGCCAATCCGCCACCTTGGACTCGATCGGCGCGACATAATCGGCGAGTGCGAGATTGGGCCGGCCGGGGCTGGGCTTGCGCTGTTGGCGCAGCGTATGGACCACGGCGCGCCGCCTCTGGCGGCCCTCGTCGGCGAACAGCACGATGTCGTCGCCTTCGGCATTGGCCGGGAAGAATGCCACCGCGGCGCGCGGCCGCGTCCATTTCTCGGCGATCATGCGCTCGAGCATGGCGAGCGCGTCCTTGTGGAGCGCGCGCGCCGCCGCGCCGACCACGGGATCGTCGAGGATCGCCGGATAGGCGCCCGAGAGCTCCCAGGCCTGGAAGAAGGGCTTCCAATCGATGCGCGTGCGCAGCTCGGCGAGGTCGTAATCGTCGAACACGATGGGGCCGCGCTCGCGCGGCTTCACCGGTGTGAAGCGCGCCCAATCGATCTTCAAACGGTTGGCGCGCGCCTCGGCGAGCGTGAGGCGGCCGGCGCCCTCGCTCTTGCGCTCATGCGCCTCGCGCAGCGCGGCGTAGTCGGCGCCGGTCTTCTTCACGAACGCGGTGCGCTGCTGCGGCGAGAGCAGCGCCGCCGCGACGCCGACCGCGCGCGAGGCATCTTGCACGTGGACCACCGGCCCGTCGTAGTTGGGCGCGATCTTTACCGCCGTGTGCACGCGGCTGGTCGTGGCGCCGCCGATCAGGAGCGGCAGCGTGAAGCCCTCGCGCTGCAGCTCGGCGGCGACGTGGCACATCTCGTCGAGCGAGGGCGTGATGAGGCCGGAGAGGCCGACGATGTCGGCCTTCTCGTGCCGCGCCGTGTCGAGCACCTTGGCGCAGGGCGTCATGACGCCGAGGTCGACGACGTCGTAGTTGTTGCAGCGGAGCACGACGCCGACGATGTTCTTGCCGATGTCGTGCACGTCGCCCTTGACCGTCGCGAGCACGATCTTGCCCTGTGCCTGGCGCGGCCCGGCGCCGTCCTTCTCCATGAACGGCTCGAGATAGGCGACCGCGCGCTTCATCACCCGCGCCGATTTCACCACCTGCGGCAGGAACATCTTGCCGGCGCCGAACAGATCGCCGACGCGGTTCATGCCGTCCATCAGCGCGCCCTCGATCACGTCGAGCGGCTTCTCGGCCGCGGCGCGCGCTTCCTCGGCGTCGGCCTCGGCGAAATCGGCGATGCCGTGCACGAGCGCGTGGACGAGGCGTTCCCTGACCGGCGCCTGGCGCCACGAATCGTCGGCCTCCTTCTTCGCCGCTGCGCCGCCCTTGTAGCCTTCCGCCAGGGCCACGAGCCGCTCGGTGGCATCGGGCCGGCGGTTCAGGATCACGTCCTCGACCGCGTCGCGCAGCGCGCGCGGGATCTCGTCGTAGACCGGCAGCGCGCCGGCATTGACGATGGCCATGTCGAGCCCGGCGCGGATCGCGTGATAGAGAAAGACCGCGTGCATCGCCTCGCGCACCGGGTTGTTGCCGCGGAACGCGAACGAGACGTTGGAGATGCCGCCCGAGCAGGAGCAGAGCGGAAGCTCTTGCTTGATGCGCCGGACCGCCTCGATGAACGCGATGGCGTAGTCGTTGTGCGCCTCGATGCCGGTGGCGACGGCGAAGACGTTGGGATCGAAGACGATGTCTTCGGAGGCGAAACCGGCTTTTTCGGTCAGGAGCTTGTGCGCGCGCTCGGCGATGGCGAGCCGGTGCTCGATCGTCTCGGCCTGGCCCTTTTCGTCGAAGCCCATGACGACGATGGCGGCGCCGTAGCGGCGCACGCGCTTCGCCTGCTCCAGAAACGGCGCCTCGCCTTCCTTGAGCGACAGCGAATTCACGATCGCCTTGCCCTGCACGCATTTCAAGCCCGCCTCGATCACGGCGAATTTCGACGAATCGATCATGATCGGCACGCGCGCGATGTCGGGCTCGGCGGCGATGAGGTTGAGGAACCGCGTCATCGCCGCCGCGCCGTCGAGCATGGCCTCGTCCATGTTGACGTCGAGGATCTGCGCGCCGTTGGCGACCTGCTCGCGCGCGATGTCGAGCGCCGCGTCGAAATTGCCGTCGAGGACGAGCTTGCGGAATTTCGCCGAGCCGGTGACGTTGGTGCGCTCGCCGATGTTGACGAAGGATTGCGAGGCGGCGGTGGTCATAGCGCGCGCCTCGTGTGTCGAGACGCCCCCATCCCGACCTTCCCCCGCGATGCGGGGGAAGGTTGGATGGAGGTCAGCGCACCCGACGGCTTCATCGCGCCAGCTCGAAGGCTTCGAGGCCGGAAAGGCGCAGGCGCGGCTGCCTTTGGGGCAGCGCGCGCGGGGCGAGGCCGCGGATATAGGTGGCGACGGTCGCGATGTGCTCGGGCGTGGTGCCGCAGCAGCCGCCGACGACATTGACGAGCCCGGCCTTGGCCCATTCGGTCAGGTGATGCGCCGTCGTCTCGGGCGTCTCGTCGTAGCCGCCGAACGCGTTGGGGAGGCCGGCATTGGGATGCACCGAGATGCGCGTATCGGCGACACGCGCGAGATCGAGCAGGAACGGCCGCATCTCGGCGGCGCCGAGCGCGCAGTTCAAGCCGATCGCGAACGGGTTCGCGTGGCGCACCGAGGTGAAGAACGCCTCGACCGTCTGGCCCGAGAGCGTGCGGCCGGACAGATCGGTGATCGTGCCCGAGACGATCAGCGGCAGGCGGAAGCCCACTTCGTCGAAGACTTCCTCGACGGCGAAGATCGCGGCCTTGGCATTGAGCGTATCGAACACGGTCTCGATCATCAGCAGATCGGCGCCGCCCTCGACGAGGCCGCGCGCCGCGTCGGCATAGCAGGCGACGAAGCCGTCGAAGCTCACCTCGCGAAAGCCGGGATCGGCGACCTTGGGCGAGATCGACGCGGTCTTGTTGGTGGGGCCGAGCACGCCGGCGGCGAAGCGCGGCCGGCCGTCGCGGCTTTCGGCGTCGTGCGCGGCGGCGTGGGCCAACACCGCGCCGGCGCGCGCGATCTCGCGCGCCTCGGCTTCGAGGCCGTAATCGGCCTGCGCGATGGAATTCGAGTTGAACGTGTTGGCCTTCAAGATATCGGCGCCGGCGGCGAGATAGGCGTCGTGGATGGCGCGGATGGCGGCCGGCTGCGTGAGGTTCAAGAGATCGTTGTTGCCGCGAAGATCGCGCGGATGCGCGCGGAAGCGCGCGCCGCGAAACGCCGCCTCGTCGAATTTGCGCTTCTGGATCTCGGTGCCCATGGCGCCGTCGAGCAGCAGAATGCGCTCCTTCGCGAGCTGCGCGAGGAGATGGGCGCGGGCCTGCTTTCCCTCTCCCTGGGGAGAGGGGTGCCGGTCCGCAGGACCGGCGGGGTGAGGGGGATGATCTTGAGGGCGAAGGGATTCCCCCTCACCCCCTGCCCCCTCGCCGGCCGACGCAAGGCGTCGGGATGGCGTGGGGGAGATCATGCCGCCTCCTGCAGCGGCTTCAGGCCGAGGCGGCGGCAGATCGCGGCGGTGAGCTGCGGGCGGTTGAGCGTGTAGAAGTGGAAGCGCTCGACGCCCTCGGCGGCCAAGCGCTCGCAGAGATCGCAGGCGGTAGCGGCGGCGACGAGATTGCGCTGCTCGGGATCCGCGTCGAGCCCCTGGAACAGCTCGGCCAGCCAGTGCGGCACCGAGGCGCCGCAGCGCGCCGCGAATTCGACCGCGCGCGCGAAATTCGTGATCGGCAGGATGCCCGGCACCAGCGGCGCCGTGATTCCGGCAGCGCGCACGCGGTCGCGGAAGCGCAGGAAGATCTCGGCATCGAAGAAGAACTGCGTGATCGCCGTCGAGCCGCCGGCGTCGATCTTGCGCTTCAGGTTGTCGAGATCGGCCGCGACCGAGGGCGAATCCGGATGCTTCTCGGGATAGGCGGCCACCGCGATGTCGAAATCGGCGATCTTCTTCAGGCCGGCGACGAGCGCGGCACCGCCCGCATAGCCGCCGGGATGGGGCGTGAACTTGCCCGCGCCGGCCGGCGGATCGCCGCGCAGCGCCACGAGGTGGCGGATGCCGGCCTCCCACCAGCTCTTCGCCAAAGCATCGATCTCGCCGCGGACGGCGGCGACGCACGTAATGTGCGCCGCGGGCTCGAGCGCCGTTTCGCTGCGGATGCGGCGCACGATGCGGTCGGTGCGCTCGCGCGTGGTGCCGCCAGCGCCGTAGGTGACCGAGACGAAGGCGGGGCGGAACGGCGCCAGCTTCTCGATCGTGGCCCAGAGCTGCGTCCAGCCGGCGTCGTCGCGCGGCGGGAAGAATTCGAAGCTGACGGCGGGGGGCTTGCGCATCGCGATCACCCTTGGGCGGCGCGCGCGGGCGCGCTTTCACGGTCGTTGGCCGGCCGGATCGCCGACCAGAGGCAGACCGTGAGCGGCGTGCCCTCGAGCCGGACCGGCGGCCGCACCGAGAGGCCGGCCGCGGCGAACCAGCTTTCGATCTCGCTGTCGGGGAAGCCGAGCCAGCGGTGGCGGTGCTCCTCGGCCAGCGCCGTCATCGCATGGCGCGCGAAATCGACGACGACGATGCGCCCGCCCGGCCGCAACACGCGCGCGGCCTCGGCCAGCACGCGCGCCGGCTCCTCGGCGAAATGCAGGACCATGTGCAGCGTCACCGCGTCGAAGCTCCCGGCCGGGAACGGGAGCTGGTACATGTCGGCCTGGCGCACTTGGCAATTGGCGAGCGCGGCGCGGGTGAGATTGGCGCGCGCCACCTGCAGCATCTCGCGCGAGAGATCGACGCCGACCGCGGCGCCGACGTCGCGGCCGACGAGCTGCAGCACGCTGCCGGTGCCGGTGCCGATATCGAGCAGGTCCTTCACCTCGGATTCGAGTAGCAGCTTCTTCAAGGCCGCGTCGATCGCGCCGCTGTCGACATGGAGCGCGCGCACGCGGTCCCAATCGCCGGCGTTGCGGCGGAAATACTCGGCGGCGTGCTCGGCGCGGGCGCCCTTGACGCGCTCCAAGCGCTCGAGATCGAGCGTCAGCAGCGGATCGCGGTCGGGGATGAGGTCGGCGACGATACGCGCGAGCTCGGCCGCGCCGCCGCGCTGCGCAAGCCGATACCAGGCCCAGTTGCCTTCCTGGTTGCGCTCGAGCAGGCCGGCCTCCACGAGGAGGCGCAGGTGGCGTGAGACGCGGGGCTGGCTCTGGCCGAGGATTTGCACCAGATCGGAGACGGTCAGCTCGCCATGGGCGCAGAGGCCCAGAATGCGGAGCCGCGTCGGCTCGGCGACAGCGCGCAGGCCCTGTAGTAATGTCTCCATGATGGCTCCGGCTCGGAAGCTTTCCTCGAATTATTCGTGCATATAAGTATATCTTTATGTAGATTTCAATCTGATTCTCATGAGCGCCATCGCAGTAGGCCGCCCCCGCCGGCTCCGCCCATCCTCTGAATTTTGACGCCCGCCGGGCCGCACAAGGCTCGACAGATACCGCCGACGCTCGTTAACTCCTGGCCAGAGGCGGACGCCAGGCCGGCGCCGCCGATCACCCAGGGGGCACTCATGGCACGCAGCAAAGCGAAATCCCGCGCGAAGGCCAAGAAGGCGCGGCGCACGGCGCCGTCGCGCAAAACCGCGTCGAAGAAAGCCGCGCCGAAGCGCACGGCCAAGGCGAAGGCGGCACCGCGGGCGAAACCGCGCAAGGGAATTCCGGAAGGCTTCGGCACCGTCACCGCGCATCTCGTCATCGAAGGCGCCGCCGACGCGATGGATTTCTACAAACGGGCGTTCGGCGCCGAAGAGCTCGGCCGCATGCCGATGCCCGACGACCAGCGGCTGATGCACGGCTTGATGAAGCTCGGCGATACGATGCTGATGCTCGTCGATGCATTCGAGGAATACGGAGCCAAGGGGCCGAAGGCGCTCGGCGGCTCGCCGGTGACGCTGCACGTCTACGTGCCCGACGCGGATGCCGCCTTCCAGCAGGCGCTCGACGCCGGCTGCACCGTCGCCATGCCGCTCGCCGACATGTTCTGGGGCGACCGCTACGGCAAGGTCAGGGACCCGTTCGGCCACGAATGGTCGATCGCGACCAAGATCCGCGACATGACGCCCGAAGAGATGGAAGAAGCGCAGAAGGCGGCGTTCGCGCAGAAGCCGGGCGAGTAGCAGGTTAGCCAAGGTCGCGCCCTGATCTTCTCTCTCCCACGAAGTGGGAGAGAAGGGGCCCGAGCAACGCCAAAGGCGTTGCCTGGGAAGTGAGGGCCGCGCCCTTCACAGCATTGAGCTTCGCCGTCGGCGCCGTTCCCTCACCTCCCATTCGCCGCCGAAAGCGGGGAACGGGCCCCTCCTCTCCCGCTGGCGCGGGAGAGGAATTCGGGAGCTGCGCCGGGAATTCGCGGCCTCGTGCGTTAGTTTTCGGCACCAGCCGGAGCCCCGCCCTCGCATGCCACGCCAAGCCAACGCGGTCGATTTCTGGCGCGGCTTTGCGCTCGTCACGATCTTCATCAACCACATTCCGGGAATCTTCTACGAACGGCTGACGCACCGGAACTTCTCCATCTCGGATTCGGCCGATCTTTTCGTCTTCCTGGCCGGCTGGTCGCTGCGCCTGCTCGTCGGCAATCCCGACCGCGCCTCCCCGGCCTATCTCGTCGTGCGCCTGGGCGGGCGGGCGCTGCAGATCTACGCCGCCCAGATCCTCATCATCGCGATCGCGATCGGGATGCTGGCGGCGGCGGCGGTGCTGCTCGGCAACCCGCTGCTGCTCGAATGGCACAACGCCGCCGCGGTGTTCTACGACCCGGTGCCGACCCATGTCGGCCTCGCCATCCTCACGCATCATCTCGGCTATTTCGACATCCTGCCGCTCTATGTGGTGCTGATGCTCATGGCGCCGGCGGTGGCGCTCATCGACCGCTATGCGCGCTGGCTGCTGCTGCCGCTCTCGCTCGCGGTCTATTTCGCGGCGCTCGGCTTCCGGGTCACGCTGCCGAGCTGGCCCGTGCAGGGCGAATGGTTCTTCAATCCGATCGCGTGGCAGGTCGTCTTCATGCTCGGCTTCGTGCTGGCGCGCAGCGACGGGGCCGGCGGTTTCGCGCGGCGCAACATTGCGTGGCTGCGCATCGTCTCGGTGCCGATCGTGATCGCGGGCGCCCTCGTCATCTGGAACGATTGGTGGCCCGACCCGACCAAGGTCCCGCACCCGACGCTGTTCTTCATCCAGAGCAAGTCCTACGTGACGCCGATGCGCCTCGTCCAATTCCTGGCGCTTATCGCCTTGTTTTCAGCCACTTATCCCTATATCCGCCGCGCGGCTCCGGGGCTGGTCGAGTTCCTTTCGCTGCTCGGGCGCAACTCGCTCAACGTCTTCTGCGTCGCCTCGCTGCTGGGCCTCGGCGGGCAGATCGTACGTTTCATCTATCGGGGTGGTATAGTTGCGGACACGGCCGTGCTCGCGGCCGGCATCGCAATGCTCGCCCTCACCGCATGGTTGTCGGAATGGCGCGATCGGAACAAGGCACCGCGGGCCGCGGTCAATTCGCCGGCGTGATCCGCGCCATGGGCGCGCTTGCCGCCGCCGGCCTGGCGATGGCGGCGGGGCTTCTCGGCGCGCTCGCGGGCGAAGCGGCCGCGCAGAGCCAGCCGCCGGCGCTCACGCGCGAATGCACCGCGCCCGGCACCAGCACGGCGACGGAATCGCCGCTGCCCAATGTCGCGGCCGCCCTCCGGCGCAAGAAGCGCATCAAGATCCTGGCCATCGGCGCCGCCTCCACCGCCGGCATGGGCAATGTGCGCGGCGGCTATCAGGCGCTGATGCTCAAGATGATCAAGGAGGCGGCGAAGGGCGTCGAGGTCGAGATCATCAACCGCGGCGTTTCGGGCGAGCTCGCGGAACAGGCGGCGCAGCGGCTCAAGATCCAAGTGGGCCTGACCACGCCCGACCTGGTGCTCTGGCAGGTCGGCACCAACGACGCGCTTTCCTACGTCGAGGTCGAGCGCGTCGAGCACGCCGTCACCGACACGGTGCGCTGGCTCAAGGAGCACAAGGTCGACGTGGTGCTGGTCGGCCTCCAGTATGTGAGCGGCATGGCGCGCGATTCGCACTATCAAGCGGTCCGCGTGGCGCTCCGGCGCATCGCGCAGCAGGAAAACGTCATCATCGTGCGCCGCTACGAGGCGATGGAGATCTTGGAGCGCGCGCAGCGCGCCGAGCCCGGCGCCGCGGTCGACGAGTTCTCCGCCAGCGAGACGGCCTATGGCTGCATGGCGCAATACGTGGCGCGCGCGATCAGCGTGGCGCTGTTCGGACGCAATCTGACCCCGACGCCGTCGCCGCCGTGAAGCCGCCGTGCGGCCTCGGGGACGGACCCGAGATTCGCGCCTACGGTTGCTGCGCCACGAGCAGCGCCGCGAAGCTCTCCGGCGGACGGTCGGGCTGGCGGGCGAGGTGTGCGACGCTCGCCTCGAACACGGCGGTGTAGCGGGCCGCGTGACGCTGGTTGCGCGGATACCAGCGTTCGCCGGCACGCAGCGACGGCGCGCTGCCCGCGAGGTAGGACCAGGCGACGAGGCGCGGCTCGAAGCCGGTCTGGCGATAGAAGCGCGCATGGTAGCGGGCCACGAGATCGATCGCGATTGCGGGATCGAACATCGCCGCGCGGTCGAAGCGCCGCTCCGGCGCGATCCGCCGCGCGGTTGACAGCAGCATCTGGCCTAGGCCGAGCGAGACCTTGCTCGGCGTGGCGGCGTCGCTGACGTAGCCGGGATTCGTCGCCACCGCCGTGGCATTGCCGCCCGATTCGTCGACGATGGAGGCGAGGATGAGCTCGGCTGGAACCGCATGGCGCTGCGCGGCGGCCGCGATGAGATGACCGTAGCGGCGCCACGTCGGCGCGATGAGCCCGAGGCGGTAGCGCACTTCACCCTTGGCCGCGGAGCCGGCGCAGTCGCCCGACCTTGGGCCGTGCGGCGCATAGAGGAGGAGCGTGGCACTCGGCTTCGCCACGCCGCCGCGCGCCACCAATTCGTGGCGGCGCTCTTTCCAGCTTTGGCCATAGGCCGGGCCCGCCGATGTGACGGCGCACGCGGCCTCGCTCGGCGCCGCGGCGCAAACCGCGAGCGCAGCGGCGAGGGCCGCCGCGCCCGCCCACCGTCCGGCCGCTACCACTCGGTCTGCACGGGCTCCATGCCGGCCTTGGTCAGCGCCTCGGCGCGCGCCTTCATCCAGCCTTTGGCGAAGGCTTTCTCGTCGTCGGGAGCGCCCTTCTTGTAGGCGGTCCAGGCCGCGGCGAGGACGTCCTGGCGCTTGATGAGCGTCGCGTTGTGCGCGTCGTGCTCGGCTTTCCACAGGCCCTTTTCCTTGAAGTATTTGATCGCCCCGTCGTGATACGGAATCACCCAGTCGAACACCTGCCGGCTGACGTGCCAGCCATTGTTGCCCGGCGCCCCGCCCTTGTAGTCATCGTAGAGTTCGATCATCGCCCGCGTCATGTTGTAGACGAGATCGGTTTCCGTTCCCTTCATCGTCATGAGGACGGGATAGGGGTAGGTCGCGTTTTCAACGGTTTTTGTCTCCGACAGTTCCGCGCCCTCCTTGCCGATGGCGGGCACGAAGAACGGCGCCACCTTCTTGAGCCGCGCCCAGCCCGCCTTGTCGCCGTGGGGGATGACCGGATACTGGATGCCGCGCGGCGAAGAGGCGATTTTGTAGGAGAAGCCGGAAATCGTCGACGAGAAGGCGGCATCGACCTTGTCGGCGATGACGCCGTCCATCGCCGCGCCGAAGCCGCCGAACTCCACCTTCTTCACGTCGGCCCAGGTGAGATTGGCGAAGGCGAGCAGCGCGGTGATGTTCTGATTGAGCGAGGGCGCGCCCACCACCCAGGCGACGCGCTTGCCCTTCAAATCGGCGAGCGTCTTGATGTTGGCGTCCTTGGCGGTGACGATGGTGAGCAGCGCATCGCCGCTGTTGATGAGCAGTGCCCGCACCGGCTGCGGGCCCCAGTCCTTGGCGCCGAACTCGTAGACGCCTTCCTGTGCGAGATAGGAGCCGCCGACGCCGTTGGCCGAGAACGGCACCTTGCCGTCCCGCAAGGGCGCGGTGCGCGAGACGTCGTTCTTGCCCGGCAGCACGCGGAGATTGATCTTGAGCTTGTTCTTGATCGCGTTGCCGACGGCGACGGCCTGGTTGTAGCCGCCCGAGCCCACGTCGTAGGCGGTCCAGACCAGGGGATCGGGCAGCTTGATGTCCTGGGCCAGCGCGGGCGCGGCGAAAGCTGCAAGTACGGCCACAGCGGCGACGGCGAGGCGCACGGTCATGGAGTCCTCCCTTGATTATGGCTTTGGCGCAGCAGCGCGTAGAGCAGGCATAATCCCAGAATTGCCAGGCCGGCGCCAATCCCGAGATCGAGAACGAAGGACAAGCCGAGCAGCCGCTCGGTCGGCGCCGCCAGCATGATCCCGCCCACGAGCACGAGGAGACGCGCAGCCCAGCCGGAGAGGGTCGCGGGATAGCGGCCGACGCCGGCGGCGTGGCCTTGGAGGACCCCCGCCGCCACGACGAGCCCGATGATCGCGGTGATGACGCTGACGACGATCGTGACCGTATCGCCCTTCAAGATCAGCGCCGGGTTGAGCACGAAGCAGAACGGCACGATGTAGATGGCGGTGCCGAGCTTCGTCGCCTGGAGGCCGATGCGCATCGCCGATGTCTTGGCGATCGGCGCCGCCGCGAAGGTGGCGAGCGCCACCGGCGGCGTGATGAACGACACCATGCCCCAGTACATGATGAAAAGGTGCACCGCGAGCGGGTCCATGCCCGCCTTGACCAGCGGCGGCGCCAGCACGATGGCGAGGAAGATGTAGCAGGCCGTGACCGTCATCCCCATGCCGAAGACGAACGAGGTGATGGCGCCCATGACGAGCAGCAGCAGCGGCGCGCCGCCGGCCATGTAGACGAGATCGTTGGCGAGCGTGCCGGCGAGCCCGGTCATCGAGAACGCGCCGATGATGCAGCCGACGCCCAACAGGATCGCCGCGAGCTCCGCCAAGGCGCGGCCGGTGGCGGCGATGAACTCGACGAAGACCGCCCAGCTCATGCGGTGGCGCGGCATGATCTGGTTGACGACGAGCAGCAGCGCCGTCGCGTAGAACGGCGCCTGCGCCTCGAGCTTGTCCTCGGTCAGGAAATAGACGAGCACCGCGAACACCGGGATGAAGATCCAGCCGTCCTTCATCACCGCGCCGAGGCGCGGCAGCTCGGCGCGGGTGAGCCCCTTGAGCCCGAGGCGCGCGGCGTAGGCATCGACCTGCACGACGAGCGCGAGATAGAAGAGTACGCCCGGAATGGCCGCCGCGAGCGCGATCTCGGCATAGGGGCGCCCCAGGAACGAGGCCATGACGAACGCCGTCGAGCCCATCACCGGCGGCATCAGCACGGCGCCGGTCGAGGCCACCGCTTCGACGCCGCCCGCGTAGTCGGCGCGGAAGCCGGTGCGCTTCATCGCCGGAATCGTGACCACGCCCGAGGAGATCACGTTGGAGATCACGCTGCCGCTGATCGAGCCCTGCAGGCCGCTCGAGATGACGCCGACTTGCGCGGCGCCGCCGCGCACGCGGCCGACCAGCGCGAAGGCGACGTCGTTAAAGAACTTGCCTCCGCCCGTGTGGTTGAGGGCGACGCCGAAGACGATGAAGCC
>DATBLL010000096.1:0-8438 GCA_036555425.1 Alphaproteobacteria bacterium
GGCCACCACTTTCGCCGCGAGCGTTTCCTGTTCGGCGCGGGCTTTGGCGGCCATCGCGCGCACGACCTCGAAATCCTCGCGCGGGACGAGATTGGCGTCGGCCAACATCGCGGTGAGCCGCGCCTTGATCATGCCCTCGACCTCGCCGCGGAATCCGGCGGCCACGCCCATCATGCCGTTGGCGAGCCGGGCGATGTCGTCGAGCACGCGATTTGACGTCTGCATTGAAGCCTCCGCTGCGATGGCGCCGACTCTACGAGCGCGCCTTGCCGCACCGCAAGAGCGCGACTATAAGCGCCGGGTTGCGGAGCAACACATGATCGTCGTCACCGGCGGCGCCGGATTCATCGGCTCGAATCTGATCGCAGGGCTGGAAGCGCGCGGCGCCGGCGAGATCGCCGTCGTCGACTGGCTCGGCACCGAAGGCAAGTGGCGCAACCTCGCCAAGTGCGAGCTCGCCGCGATCGTGCCGCCCGAGGAGCTATTCGCCTATCTCGATGCGGCGCGCGAGCGTATCGAGACGATCTTTCACCTGGGCGCCATTTCCTCCACCACCGAGACCGACGCCGATCTCATCGCGCGCACGAATATCGCGCTGCCGCAGAAGCTTTGGGCTCTGGCCAGCGAGCGCGGCTGGCGGCTCATCTACGCCTCCTCGGCCGCGACCTATGGCGACGGCGAGGCGGGCTTCGACGACGACGGCAGCATCGAAGGGCTCGCCAAGCTCCGGCCGCTGAACCCCTATGGCTGGAGCAAGCACGCCTTCGACCGGTTCGTGGCCCGCCAGGTGGCGGGCAATGCCGCGCGCCCGCGGCAATGGGCGGGGCTCAAGTTCTTCAATGTGTTCGGGCCCAACGAGTATCACAAGGGCTCGATGCGCAGCGTCGTGCACCAGATCCATCCGCGCATCGTGGCCGGCGAAACCGCGCGCCTGTTCAAGTCGCACCGCCCCGATTATCCCGACGGCGGTCAGAAACGCGACTTCATCTGGGTGGGCGATTGCGTGGATGTCATGCTCTGGCTCTACGATCATCCCGAGGTGAACGGCCTCTTCAATTGCGGCACCGGCCAGGCGCGTAGCTTCGCGGATCTGGCGCTCGCCGTCTTCGCCGCCGCCGGCAAGCCCTCGAAGATCGCCTATATCGACATGCCGCCCGAGATCCGCCCGCGCTACCAGTACTTCACCGAGGCCAAGATGGAGCGCCTGCGCGCCGCCGGCTACAAGGCGCCGTTCACGCCGCTCGAAGACGGCGTCGGCCGCTACGTGCGCGACTATCTGGCCACGAACGATCCGTATCTGTGATGCTCGATCTCCTCCTCGCCATCCCCTACCCGCGCATCGACCCGACCGCGTTCGCGATCGGGCCATTCGCGGTGCGCTGGTACGCGCTCGCCTATGTGGCGGGCCTCGTCTTCGCCTGGTGGCACGTGCGCGGAATCGTGGCGTCGCGCCCCGCGGGCAAGCGCATCATGGAGCCCAAGGACGTCGATGATCTCCTGTTCTGGGCGACCTTCGGCGTCGTGCTCGGCGGGCGGCTCGGCTACGTGCTGTTCTACAAGCCCGGCTACTACATCGAGCATCTCGACGAGGTGTTCTCGCTGTGGAAGGGCGGCATGTCGTTCCATGGCGGCCTCATCGGCGTGATCCTGGCGATGACGTGGATCGCGCGCACCCGCAAGCTCGTGATGCTCTCGGTCTACGATCTCGGCGCGGTGGCGACGCCGATCGGGCTTTTCTTGGGGCGCATGGCGAACTTCATCAACGGCGAGCTGTGGGGGCGGCCTTCGGACGTTGCGTGGGCGATGGTGTTCCCCTCCGATCCGCGGCACGTGGCGCGCCATCCGAGCCAGCTCTACGAGGGCTTCCTCGAAGGCATCGTTCTGTTCGGCTTCCTCTGGATCATGCGCAAGCGCACCGACGCGCTCTCGCGCCCGGGCGAGCTCGGCGGCTGGTTCTGCTTCGGCTACGGCCTGGCGCGCATCGTCAGCGAATTCTTCCGCGAGCCCGATGCGCATCTCGGCTATCTGCTCGGCCCGATCACGATGGGCATGGTGCTGAGCGTGCCGGTGGTGGCCGTCGGGCTGTTCTTCGTCTGGCGCGCGCGCAAGCGCGCCGCGAAGGCAACGCCTGCGCTAAGCCCATCGGCGTGAGTGCAACCCAAAGCGACACGCCCCTTGTTCCGATCCTGCGCCGCCTGATCGCCGAGCAGGGGCCGATATCGGTCGCCGCTTACATGGCCCTCGCGCTCGGCCATCCGCGCCACGGCTATTACATGACGCGCGATCCGTTCGGCGCGCGCGGGGATTTTACCACGGCGCCGGAGATCTCGCAGCTCTTCGGCGAGAGCCTCGCGGTGTGGTGCGCGCTCGCCTGGGCGGCGATGGGACGGCCGGCGCCGGTGCGGCTCGTCGAGCTCGGGCCCGGCCGCGGCACGCTGATGGCCGACTTGACGCGGACGCTCGACCGGATCGCACCCGACTTGGCGCGGGCGGCGGCGCTGCACTTGGTCGAATCGAGCCCGGTTCTGCGCCGCAAGCAGGAAGAAGTGCTGAAGGGCCGGCGCGCAAGCTGGCATCCGGCGATCGAGCAGGTGCCGCGCGGGCCGATGCTGCTCGTCGCCAACGAATTCTTCGATGCGCTGCCGATCCAGCAATTCGTCCGGAGCGGCGGCGATTGGCGCGAGCGCAAGGTGGATTGGGACGCCGGCACGGAGCGCCTCGTCTTCCGCGCCGGGCCGCCGCTGCGCGGGGCGGTACCGCCGGCGCTGGCGGCGGCGCCCGAGGGCAGCATCTACGAAACCAGCCCCGTGGCCGCCGCCATCGCCGAGGAGATCGGCGCGCGGCTCGCGGCGGCGCCGGGCGCGGCGCTCGTCGTCGACTACGGCCGGCGCGCGACCGGCGCGGGCGATACGCTGGCGGCGATTGAGGGCGGCCGCAAGGACGCCGATCCGCTCGCGGCACCCGGCGAGGCCGACCTCACCGCGCACGTCGATTTCGAGGCACTCGCCGCCGCCTTCGCCAAGGGTGGCGCCCGCTGTCGGGGCCCGGCGACGCAGCGCGATTTGCTGCGCGCGCTCGGGATCGAAGCACGGTTAACCACCCTGCGGGCACGCGCCGATGCGGCCCAGGGCGCGGCGCTCGAAAGCGGCGCGCGGCGCTTGATTGCGCCCGAGGGGATGGGCACTTTGTTCCTTGCCCTCGCCGCGACGTCGCGCGACCTGCCCGCGCCGCCCGGCTTCGAGACCCAGAGTACCGGATGACCGATACGCCCTCCGCCCGCTCTTCGCTGCTCTCCGGCCTCGCCGGCGTGAGGCACGGCTTCTTCGGGCGCAAGGGCGGCGTCAGCGCCGGGATCTACGACAGCTTGAATTGCGGCCCCGGCTCGAGGGACGCGCCGGAGGCCGTGCGCGAGAACCGCGCCCGCGTCGCCCGCACGCTCGGTGCCGAGCACCTTCTTTCTCTCTATCAGGTGCACGGCATCGAAGTGATCGTTGTGCGCGAGCCGTGGGAAAACGGCGCCAGCCGGCCGCGCTGCGATGCGATGGTGACCGACCGGCCGGGCATCGCCCTCGGCACGCTCGCCGCCGATTGCGGGCCCATCCTGTTTGCCGATCCCGACGCCGGCGTCGTCGGCGCGGCCCATGCGGGCTGGCGCGGCGCGCTCGCCGGCGTGGCCGAAGCGACCGTGGCCGCGATGGAGCGATTGGGCGCCAGGCGCGAGCGCATCCGCGCCGCGCTCGGCCCCACGATCGCGCAGGCGAGCTACGAAGTGGGGCCGGAATTTCCGGTGCCGTTCCTCGCCGAGCGCCGCGACAACGAGCGCTTCTTCGCCGCTGGCGCCGAGCCGGGCAAACACATGTTCGACCTGCCCGGCTATGTCGTGGAGCGCCTGCGGCGCTTGGGCATCGCCGCCGAATGGATCGGCCACGATACCTGCGCCGAGCGCGAGATCTATTTCAGCTATCGCCGCACCACGCTCGCCGGCGGCGGCGATTACGGCCGCAACGTCTCGGCGATCGTGCTGGAGCGGTAATCCCTATAGTGAGCAATACACTGTTTGTGTCGTCCCGGGTGCTGCGCAGCATGGCGCGCCCCTTTGGCGCGACATGATGCGCTGCTAACCCGGGACGACACTCGAATTATTGGTGGCGGATAGATGCTCCACTTCACCCGTGAGGAACTGGCGGAACGCCGCAACAAGACCTGTGCGGCGATGGCGGCGCGCGGACTCGACGGCCTGCTCTGCTTCCGGCAGGAGTCGATGTACTACCTCACCGGCTACGACAGCTTCGGCTATGTCTTCTTCCAGTGCCTCTTTCTCGCCGCCGACGGGCGCAGGACGCTGCTGACGCGGGCGCCCGACCTCCGCCAGGCGCGGCACACATCGGATATCGAAGACATCCGCATCTGGATCGACCGCCAGGACGCCGCGCCGGCGCGGGAACTGCGTGCGATCCTCGAAGAGCATGGCTGCCGCGGGAAGCGCCTCGGCGTCGAGTGGGATGCCTACGGCCTCACCGCCGCGAACGGCCGCGCGCTCGAGGCGACGCTGCACGACTTCTGCCGGCTCGACGACGCCTCGCGCCTCGTCAGCGAGCTGCGCGTCGTCAAGAGCCCGGCCGAGATCGCCTATGTGCGCCGCGCCGCCGAGCTCGCCGACGACGCCTGGGCCGAGGCCGCGCGTCTCGCGCGGCCGGGAGCCTTCGAAGGCGACATCCTCGCCGCGATGCAAAGCGCGGTCTTCCGCGGCGGCGGCGACGACCCCGCCAACGAGACCATCATCGGCTCGGGGAAGGACGCCCTCCTCTGCCGCTACTTCTCCGGCCGGCGCCATCTCGAGAAGCAGGACCAGCTGACGCTCGAATTCGCCGGCGTCTACCGGCACTATCATTCCTGCCTGATGCGCACGATCTGCATCGGCAAGCCGCCGGGACAACAATTGAAGATGTACGAGATCGCGCGCGAAGCGTTGCTGGCCTGCGAAGAAGCGTTGAAGCCCGGCGCGCCCATGGCCCAAGTGTTCGATGCGCATGCGCGCGTGATCGATGCCCACGGCATGAGCGCGCATCGGCTCAACGCCTGCGGCTACTCGCTCGGCACCACCTTCGCACCCAACTGGATGGATTGGCCGATGTTCTACGCCGGCAATCCCGCGATCATGCGCCCGGGCATGGTCTTTTTCCTGCACATGATCATCTTCGATAGCGAGCAGGGCCTGGCGATGACGCTGGGGCGCACCTCGCTCGTGACCGAGGCCGGCGCCGAGCCCCTCTCCAAGGCCGCGCTCGACCTCGTCGTCCATTGAGCCGGCGATGCCTTATCTCTGGATCTTCTTCATCTTCTGCATGCTGGGCGCGTTGGCGCTCTGCGTGATGATGTAGGTGCCGCGCCTCAGCCCTGCTCCGCCGCGGGCGGATTGCCGGAGCTGCGCAGCGTCACGAAGCGGCGCAGCACGTCGAACCAGATGAGCGCGAAGAGCGCGAGCGCGATCGCGGTGAGCGCGATGCCGATGAGCCACAGCACGTAGTCGGTGATCCGCGGCGCGCAAGCGGTGGCGAGCTGGGCCTCGGCGCGCTTCATGCGCGCATCGGCCTCGGTGCGCTCGCCGACCGGGCGCGCGGCGTCGCCGGCGATGCGGCGCGCCTCGTCGCGCGCATGGCGCAGCACGTCCGCCTCCGGACAGAGGCCGCGCGCGAGCGGCATGGCATCGGCGTGCCAGCCGAGCGGCAGGTGCCGGCGCGCCTCGATCGTCTGGATGAGCTCGCCGATCGAGCAGCCGGGCCGCTCGCCGGAACGGATTTCGGTGAGGGTGCAGCGGCCCGCGGTCGTGTCGGCCGCGCGGCGGATCACGTCGCGGATCTCGCCGTCGAGCCAGATGTTGCGCGCCATGCCGATCGTATCGGCGTTGAAGAGGATGGCCGCCGCGGCGGCGACGCCGAGCGCGATCGCCGCGAGCTTTTTCCGGTACCAGCCCGAGACGCGCGCCATCGCCTGGTCGTACCAGCGCGCGAGATGGGCCTCGAGCTCGCCGACCGTGGCGCCCTCGGCGGTGACGAAGCTCTGCAGCACCTCGGCGACGTAGCGGTAGCACACCTGCTCGGCCGCGAGCTGCGCCGATTTCTGCTCGAGCGTGCCGGCATAGCCGAGATAGTCGCGGACATAATCGTCGCGCTCGCGCTGCGCGTTCTTGGCGACGTTCTCACCGGTGACGAGCTGATTTTCCGCGGTCGAGAGCTCGGCCGGCGTGGCGCCGCTCCGCCGCAAGTTGCGCTCGCGCTGGCGGAGCTGTTCCAGCACCTGCTTCGCCTCCTCCACCCGCTGGCCCACGATCTGGCCCTTGCGGTGGATCTCCATCTTCAGCTGCTCGTATTTCTCGACGATGCGGTCGATGTTGGCGAGGAAGCCGCCGGGCGAGAGATCGCTGCCGATGGCCGCGAGCTTCTTCTCGGTTTGCGCCAGGAACGCCTTCGCGAAGAGCGGGCCCGGAATGTAGGAGGGGTCGCGCTCGCCATGCGTCAAGCCGGCGATGAGCGGGTGGCGATAGAGATCCTCGGTGACGCGCTTGAACTTGGCGTCGCTGAGCAGGCCTTCGATGCCGGCCCTGAGCGTGCGCGCGCGCAGCCGCGCGGCCTGGGCAATCCACTCGTTGACGATCGTGCAGAGAAGGCTCAACAGCAGGTAGACGACGACGAGGCCGAAGGCCACGTCCAAAATCGCAATCCCGGTCATGTTTCCCCTGATGATGCGATCGAGTGGGCCCGCCCCTGGAGCCGCCGGGGGAAGCTAGGGGGAAACGCCGCCGCTGTCGAGGCGGGCCGCGCCCGCTATTCCGCTGCCACGGCGGGGGTCAGCATCATCGGCGCCGCGTCGGGCTTGGCGACGATGTCGCGGCTCAAGCGGCGGAGATGATAGCCCATCAGCGACAGAGTTATGGCGAGGCCGACGGCGATGGGCCCCCTTAGCGCCGCGAAGCCGATGAGCTTCCAGAAATAGCGCCGCGCTTCGTCGCGCACGCCCAAGTGCCAGAGCGTGCGGAAGAAGGTGCCGAGTTCGCGCTTGCCGCAGGGGAACGCAGCGAGCGCCGGCGGAATGCGCCGCGCGATGGTGGCGCGCGCCCGGCGGTAGAAGACCTCGGGCTCGTAGATATGGCCGACCACGCGCTTGTAGCCGGCGACGAGCTTCGCGCGGTCCATGCGCGGCACGAAATTGAGCCCGCCCGCATCGACGATGCCGCCGGTGAAGCGCCCCAGGAGCCGTCCCTCCGCTTTCAAGCGGTCGTAAAGCTGCGTATGCGGAATGGCGGCGAGCAGCGAAACCGTGGCGAGCGCGATCTCGCTTTCCTTGATGAACGAAACCTGCTCGTCGAAGATCGTCTCGTTGTCGGAATCGAAGCCGATGACGAAGCCGCCCCAGACCGTCAGCCCGTGCGCGTGAATCGTCGCGAGCGAGCGCGCCATGTTGCGCTTGAGGTTCTGCACCTTGTGGCATTCGGCCAGCGATGCGGGCGAAACGCTTTCGAGGCCGATGAAGACCGCGGCGAAGCCCGCGCGTACCATCAGGTCGAGCAGGCCGGGATCATCGGCCATGTTGAGGCTGGCCTGGGTCGCGAGCACGAAGGGCTTGCGGTGCGCGTCGCGCCATTCGACGATGGCCGCGAGCAGCTCGCGGCAGCGCTTCTTGTTGCCATAGAAATTGTCATCGGCGACGAAGATGTTGCGCCGCCACCCGGCGTCGTAAAGCGATTGCAGCTCGGCGTGCACTTGCTCCCTCGGCTTCACACGCGGCTTCCTGCCGTTCAGGATGATGATGTCGCAGAATTCGCAATCGAACGGACACCCGCGCGAGAATTGCAGCGACATCGAGTCGTAGTCGTCGAGCCGGATGAGGCTCCACTCCGGCGCCGGCGTCTTGGTCACGTCCGGATATCCGCTGGGGCGGTAGATCGGCTTGGCGCGGCCCGCTTCGAGATCGGCGCAGAGCCCGTCCATCACGTCCTCGGCCTCGCCGAGCACGAAGTGGTCCACGCCCGCGATCTCGGCGTGGGAGTGATAGAAATGCGGACCGCCGGCGACGATGCGCTTCTTCTTGGCGCGGCAGCGCGCAATCACGTCGTTGACCGATTCCTGCTGCACCGTCATCGCGCTGATGAACACGACGTCGGCCCAGTCGAGCGCCTCGTCGGCAAGCGCCGCCACGTTGAGATCGACGAGGCGGCGTTTCCAGGCGCGGGGCAGCATCGCCGCCACCGTCAGGAGCCCGAGCGGCGGCAGCGAGGCCTTGGCGCCGGCGAGCGGCACCGAATACTGGAAGCCCATATAGGTGATGGGATATCGCGGGTAGACGAGGAGAACCTTCATGCCCGGCTCCCGGCCTCAGGGCCGCGAGAGTAACGCGCGGCGGCGCCCGCTGTCACGGGGGCGGGCCCCGAAATTCCTCAG
>DATBLL010000120.1:0-13538 GCA_036555425.1 Alphaproteobacteria bacterium
GGTATTGACCGAGACGGCGCGCTCGACCGCAAAGCGCGGGACATAGAGTGGCCCGCCTGCTTTGGGCCCGGTGCCCGAGAGTCCTTCCCCGCCGAAAGGCTGCACGCCGACGACGGCGCCGATCATCCCGCGATTGACGTAAACATTGCCGACGCGCGCCCGCGCGCGCACGCGCTCGACCGTGGAATCGAGCCGGCTATGGATGCCGAGCGTCAGGCCGTAGCCGGTGGCGTTGATCGCATCGACCAGCGCTTCGAGCCTGGCGCCCGAAAAGCGCACGACATGGAGCACGGGCCCGAACACTTCGCGCTCGAGCCGCGCGAGGTGGTCGATCTCGAACGCGTGCGGCGCCAGATAGAATCCGCCGCGCGGCAACTCCTTCGGCAGCGGCACCGCGCCGACGAGCTTCGCCTCGCGCTTCATGCGGAGGATGTGCGCCTCGAGCTGCTTCAGCGCGTCGGCGTCGATCGCGGGGCCGATATCGGTTTCGAGCAGCGCCGGATCGCCGACCTTGAGTTCCTCCAGCGCGCCGGCGAGCATCGCCAGGGTCTTGTCGGCGATGTCGTCCTGGAGGCAGAGGACGCGCAAGGCCGAGCAGCGCTGGCCCGCGCTGTTGAAGGCCGAAAGCAGCGCGTCGCCGACGACCTGCTCGGGCAGCGCCGACGAATCGACGATCATCGCGTTCTGGCCGCCGGTCTCGGCGATCAGCGTCGCGATCGGGCCGGGCCGCGCGGCCAAGCCGCGCTGGATCGCGCGCGCCGTGTCGGTGCCGCCGGTGAAGACGATGCCGGCCACGCGCGGATCGGCGACGAGTTTGCCGCCGACCGTCTCGCCGGAGCCGGGCAATAATTGGAGAACATCTCCCGGCATGCCCGCTTCGTGGAAGAGCTTGACCGCCGCCGCGGCGATGAGCGGCGTCTGCTCGGCCGGCTTTGCGATCACCGCGTTGCCCGCGGCCAGCGCGGCGGCGATCTGGCCGGTGAAGATCGCGAGCGGGAAATTCCACGGGCTGATCGCGGCGAAGACGCCGCGTCCCGCGAGCGACCAGGTGTTGCGCTCGCCGGTCGGCCCCGGCAGCACGCGCTCGGCGAAAGCCTCGCGCGCCCGCGCCGCGTAGTAGCGCGCGAGATCGACCGCTTCGCGCACTTCGCCCTGCGCGTCGAACCAGGTCTTGCCCGCCTCGACGATGCAGCGGCGCATGAATTCGGGCATGCGCTCTTCGAGGAGATTGGCGAATTTGTCGAGCAGCGCGGCGCGGCGCTCGACGCCGAGCGCATCCCAGCCGGGGAAGGCCGCGGCCGCGGCTTCGAGCGCAGCGGTGACATCATCCGGCCCCGCCTCGGCGACGAGGCCGGCCACCAGCGGTCCGCCATTGGGACTATGCGTCTCGCGCGCATGGTCGCGGCCGCGTGCCTCGCCGCCCACCAGGGGCCCCGCGAATTCGACCAGCGGCGCGCGCGCCATCGCGTCGGCGAGGCTGCCGAGCACCAAGGGATCGCTCAAATCGTAGCCGCGGCTGTTCGTACGCTCGGCGCCGAACATCTCGCGCGGCAGCGCAATGCGCGGATTGGGAATGCGCTTCTTCCCGCGCAGCCGCGCCGCCGGATTCTCGACCAGCGCCTCGACCGGCAGCGCGTCGTCGGCGATGCGGTTGACGAACGAACTGTTGGCGCCGTTTTCCAGCAGGCGGCGCACGAGGTAGGGCAGCAGATCCTCGTGGCTGCCGACCGGCGCATAGACGCGGCAGGCGACGGAGTGCTGGGCGATCACGTCGCGGTAGAGCGCCTCGCCCATGCCGTGCAGGCGCTGGAACTCGAAATCGCGCCGCGCGCCGGCCAGCTCCAGCACATAGCCGATGGTGAGCGCATTGTGCGTGGCGAATTGCGGGTAGAACGCTGTGGCGTTCGCCAGCAGCGCCTGAGCGCAGGCCATGTAGCAGACGTCGGTCGCGGCCTTGCGCGTATAGACCGGGTAGCCTTCGAGGCCGCGCTCCTGCGCGCGCTTGATCTCGGTGTCCCAATAGGCGCCCTTGACGAGGCGCACCATCCAGCGGCGGCCGCTGCGCGCGCTCTCGCCTGCGAGCCAATCGACGACCGCGGGCGCGCGTTTCTGGTACGCCTGCAGCGCCAGGCCGAAGCCGTCCCAGCCTCGGAGCGCATCGGCAACGGCCGCGAGCACGTCGAGCATGAGATCGAGGCGGTCGGCCTCCTCGGAATCGACGGTGACGCCGATGTCGTGCTTCTTCGCCTGCTCCACCAGCGCCACCAGGCGCGGCACCATTTCCGCCATCACCCGCTCGCGCTTGGCCCATTCGTAGCGCGGATGCAGCGCCGAGAGCTTGATCGATATGCCCGGGCCGGCCTGCGGCCCCCGCCCCTGCGAGGCCGCGCCGATCGCCGCGATCGCGCTGTCATAGGCCTCGAAATAGCGCCGCGCGTCGGCGGCGGTGCGGGCCGCTTCGCCGAGCATGTCGAAGGAGTGGCGGTAGGGCTTGCCCTCGGCGCCGCCGGCGCGCTCGAGCGCCTCGCCGATGGTGCGGCCCATGACGTATTGCCGGCCGAGAATGCGGACCGCCTCGCGCACGGCCTGGCGGATGACCGGCTCGCCGCTCCGCGCGACGAGGCGCGCCAGCACCCCTTCGACGCCGCCCTCGGCGAGCTTCTCCCAGCGCAGGACCCGGCCCGTCAGCATCATCGCCCAGGTGGAGGCGTTGACGAACATCGAATCGCTGGCGCCGAGATGCTTGCGCCAATCCGCATCGGCCATCTTGTCGCGGATGAAGCGGTCCTGGGTGTCGGCGTCGGGGATGCGCAGCAGCGCCTCGGCGAGGCAGAGGAGGACCACGCCCTCGGCCGTGTCCAGCCGGTATTCCTGCAGGAATGCCTCGAGCCCGCCCTCGCGCTTCCGCGCCGCGCGCGCGGATTCGACGAGGCGCCGCGCCTCAGCCTCGACGCGCGCCCAGCGCTCTTGCGGCAGCTCGGCGCGGTCGAGCAGCCCGAGCACCACTGCGGTTTCGTCCGCGCGGTAGAGGCGATTGATCTCCGAGCGCGGCGCGATCGCGCGCGCGGCGGCGGCATCCTTTTTCATCGCGGATTCCGGAGGCGGCACCGACGTTCCTCTCGGCCGGATTGCCCGGCTATACTGCGGTCATTCCCGCTCCCGGCCTAGCCCCCTTTGGAGCCACGATGCGCAAGCCGCTCGTCGCCGCCCTCGCCGTCCTTGTTTCTTGCCTAGGGTCGGCCGCGTTGCATGCGCAGACGCCGGGCAACATGCTGGCCGAGCTCGGCATCCTCGGGCGCTGGGCCGCAGACTGCAGGCGCCCGCCCGGCGGCAACAATCCGCACCTCGTCTTCGAGCGCACAGAGACCGGCTCCGGCGCGCAGTACACGGTGATCTTCGCGCCCAGCAGCGCGACGACGCGCTCGGTGGACAATGTCCGCGTGCTCAAGCCCGGAACGGTCGCCATGCACTTCACGACCGTGACCGGCCAATCAACCGGCCTCGCCTTCGACATCACCATGCTGCTGGAGCCCACCCGCTACCGCGTCGTCGCCTCGACCGGCAGCGACGGCAAGGTCTACATCAAGGACGGCATCGTCGTCGCGACCGGCGCCGAGAACCCGTGGCAGAACAAGTGCCGGGACTAGAGCAGGCCCAGCGCGCGTAGCTCGGCCGCCATCTTGGGCGGCGGCTCCTTCTGCGGCTTCGTGCCCTTGGGCAGATCGCGCGGCGCCTCCTCGGGCTTGTAATAGCGCCAGCCCTGATGCGCGCGGCGCGGCTGCATTTCGGTCGGCACCAGTTTCCGGTCGAGCAGCAGCAGGCAAACCTTGCCGCGCTTCGGCCACGTCGCCTCCTCGAAGCCGACGATGCGCTGGCGCACGCGCACGAAGCTCTTGATGATCCAGTAGATCGAGCCGCCGTCGAGGATTTCCGCCTCGAGCCGCGGCTTGTGGCGCGTGATGTGGAAGAGCCGCCCGTGCTTTTCGAGCCGCTCCTTCTGCCAGCGGCGCATGTCGTCGATCGTCTCGGCGCCGACGGCGATCTTGATGAGATGCAGCGGCATCGCTACTCCGCCGCCCGCGCCGGCTTCCTGCGCTTGCGCATCGCGTTGGCCACGCGCGAGACCGGCGGGCGGCCGAGATGATCGGAGATGAAAAAGGCGGCGTCGATCAGCTTGTCGAGATCGATCCCGGTTTCGATGCCCATGCCGTGCAGCATATAGACGACGTCCTCGGTGGCGACGTTGCCGGTGGCGCCGGGCGCGAACGGGCAGCCGCCGAGGCCGGCCACGGCGCTGTCGACCGCCGCCACGCCGAGCTCGAGACAGGCCAGCGTGTTGGCGAGCGCCTGGCCGTAAGTGTCGTGGAAGTGGATCGCGATCTTCTCGAGCGGCACGCGTTCGAGCGTGGCGGCGAGCATGCGCTGCGCCTTCACCGGCGTGCCGACGCCGATCGTGTCGGCGAGATCGACCTCGTCGACGCCGAGATCGATCAGCATCTTCGCGACTTCGGCGACCTTCACCGGCGCGATCTCGCCCTCGAACGGGCAGCCGAGCGCGCAGGAGACGGCGGCGCGGATGCGCACATTATCCTTGCGCGCCGCCTCGACGACCGGCCGGAAGCGCTCGATGCTCTCGGCGATGCTGCAATTTATGTTGGCCTTGTTGAAGCTTTCGGAGGCGGCGGTAAAGATGCCGATCTCCTTGATCCCGGCGGCTTGGGCGCGGGCGTAGCCCTGCATGTTCGGCACGAGGGCGCCGTAGGTGACGCCGGGCTTGCGCCTTATGCGCCTGATGACCTCGTCCGAATCCGCCATCTGCGGGACCCATTTGGGCGAGACGAACGACCCGGCCTCGATGTCGGTCAAGCCCGCCTCGGCCAGGCGCTCGATGAGCTCGACCTTCACCGCGGCGGGTACGACCTGCTTCTCGTTTTGAAGCCCGTCGCGAGCCCCGGCCTCGCCGATGCGGACGCGTTTCGGTAGTGCCATCGTCGCTTCTCCGGCCCCCAATATAGCGCGCAAGAGCCATGGATCGAGTTGTTGCTGCGCCAGTTATCCACGGCGCCCTCCCCTGCGAAGAGCGGGGGAGGGAATCAGGTTTTCGCCTCCGCGGCCTCGAAATGGATCAGCTCGACGCCTTCGTCGACCTGCTCGCCGACCTTGTAGTGAATTTTCTCCACCGTGCCGTCGGCCGGGGCGCGGATCGTGTGCTCCATCTTCATCGCTTCCATCACCAAGAGGGCCTGGCCGCGCTCGACCTTGGCGCCGGCATTCACCCTCACGGCGATGATCTTGCCCGGCATCGGCGCGGTCAGGCTCTCGACGCCGGCCTCGACATCGGCGACGGCGGCGAGCGGATCGACGATGGCGAGGCGCCAGCTCTTGCCGCCCTCGAAGACGACGAGCTCCGCGCCGAGGCGCACCGCGGCGGCGTGGCAGACCGTTTCACCGATCCGGGCGGAGATCGTCCCGTCCGGCGCCATGCTGCCCGTCACCCGCGCGGCTCCGCCCGGCAAGTCGAAGGCGTAGGCGCCCTTCCGGTAGTGCACGGTGACCGAATGCTCGCGGCCGCCCTCGGCGAAGCGGAAGGTGCTCCAGGCATCGTCGTTGAGGCGCCAGCCATCGCTGCGATGCCAGGGCGAGAACGGGTCGCCCGAGCCGGCGGCGCGCGCGGCCGTTTCGGCGGTGATCGTCAGCACCGAGTGGAGGCCGGCCATGGCCAGCACGCGATCGGGGATCGCACCCAGCGTCGGAAATAGCGCCGAGCGGTGCTCCGGGATGAAACCGGTGTGGACGTCGCCCTTGGCGAAGGCCGGATGCGTCACGACCGCATGCAGGAAGTCGCGATTGGTGGCGAGCCCGGCGACGCGGGTCTGTTCGAGCACCGCGGCCATGCGGCGGAGCGCGGCGCCGCGATCCTCGCCCCAGGCGATGAGCTTGGCGATCATCGGATCGTAGTGGATCGACACGGCGTCGCCCTGGCGCACGCCGGTATCGACGCGGACCGGGCCGGCGGGGTCGCTCGCCGGCAGGCTCAAATGCGCGAGCCGGCCGATGGCGGGCAGGAAGTCCTTCGCCGGGTCCTCCGCGTAAAGCCGCGCTTCGATCGCGTGGCCGCGGATTGCGAGTTCGTCCTGCTTCAGCGGCAGCGTCTCGCCCGCCGCGACGCGCAATTGCCATTCGACGAGGTCGAGTCCGGTGACGAGCTCGGTGACCGGGTGCTCGACCTGGAGCCGCGTGTTCATCTCCATGAAATAGAAATGGCCGCCGCCATAGATGAACTCGACCGTGCCGGCGCCGGCGTAGCCGATGGCCCTGATCGCGGCGACCGCGGCTTCGCCCATGGCCTTGCGCGTCTTCGCGGGCAGGCCGGGCGCCGGCGCCTCTTCCAGAACCTTCTGGTGGCGCCGTTGCACCGAGCAGTCGCGCTCGAAGAGATAGACCGCGTTGCCCTTGGTGTCGGCGAAGACTTGAATCTCGACGTGGCGCGGCCGCTCGACATATTTTTCGACCAGCACCGCATCGTCTTTGAACGCGCTCGCCGCTTCGCGCTTGGCGCCGTCGAGCGCCTCGGCGAAATCCTCGGCCTTGTCGACGCGGCGCATGCCCTTGCCGCCGCCGCCGGCCACCGCCTTGATCAGCACCGGATAGCCGATGCGCTCGGCCTTCTTGGCGAGGAAATCCGGGTCCTGCTTGTCTCCGTGATAGCCGGGCACGACCGGAACGCCCGCTTCGTCCAACAGCGCCTTGGCCGCGCTCTTCGAGCCCATGGCGCGGATCGCCTTCGCCGGCGGGCCGATGAACACGATGTGCGCCTTGGCGCAGGCCTCGGCGAAGGCCGCGTTCTCCGAGAGAAAGCCGTAGCCGGGATGGATGGCCTCGGCGCCCGTGGCCTTGGCCGCGGTGATGATCGCGTCGATGTCGAGATAGCTCTCGCTCGGCGCCGCGCCGCCGATGCGCACCGCCGTATCCGCGCTCGCCACATGCAGCGCGTCGGCGTCGGCGTCCGAATAGACCGCGACCGTCTCGATCGCGAAGCGCCGCGCGGTGCGCATTACGCGGCAGGCGATCTCGCCGCGATTGGCGATCAGGATGCGCTTGAACATCCGCCCCTCTTCTCCACCGGCCTAGGTGCCGCCATCCCGTCCCCTGCCGGCGCGGGCGTGGGCGATGATCTCGTTGACCCCGAACAGCAGGAGCAGGATTCCGCACACCACTTCGAATCCCGCCAAGAGCCGTGTCAGGTTCGTCGCCGGGATTATGTCACCGTAGCCCACGGTGGCCAGCGTCACGAGCGAGAAATAGAGCGACTCGGTGAACGACAATTCCTTCGCCACCCCCTGGACGACGAATTGCGGCACCGTCGCGAGCCGGTCGAGGATGCGGTAGACCGCCGCGAAGACGACGACGATGAGCGAATAGAAAGTGAGAAAGGCGAAGGCCGGCACGAGCATTCGCGCCGAGCGGCTGAAGAATTCCTCGAACAACAGGCCCGATTCGATCAGGAACGCCGCGACGTTGCCGCTCACCGCCATCACGGTGAGGGCGATGACGGCCATCGCCGCGATGAACACCAGGCTCGCATGGAGCGGGTCGAGCCTGAAGACCGGCACCAGGAAGGTGGCCCCGCCGATCGCGATCATGGGCACGAGCCAAAGGAAGACGCGGGCGATGCGACTGTCGTCATAGAGTTTCGGCTGGCCGACGATGGCGCGAATGCGCTCGCGGCGCCACCCCGCCCCCGCCAGAAAGCCGATCAGCGGCAGGCCGTAGCCGACAAAGGCAGCCCAGGCATGGATGCCGCGGAAATTCGTCTCCCAAAAGAAGACGAAGAGGCAGGTGTAGATGGCGACGAAATTGGCGAGCGCCACGGCGAAGAACGGGGTCCCCGGAAACATCCAGAGGATGATTCCGGCGGCCGCGACGACGGCCCCGATCTGGAGCGCGAAGAACCACGGGCTGGGCGCCACCGCGACCGCGATCAGGGCCACGAGCATGCCCGTGAGCAGCAGCGACGCGGCCCAATTGGCGCTTCTCGGCATCGCCGCCGCCGCTAGCCCCGCCAGTTCGGATTGCGCTTGGCGAGGAAGGCCTCGGTGCCCTCCTTGCCTTCGGGCGTGGCGCGCTGGTCGGCGATGCGGCGCGCCGTGTCTTCCATCAGCGCCTCGTCGAGCGGAGCGCCGGCGACGCGCGCGATGAGCTGCTTCGCCGCCGTCTGCGCGGTCGGCCCGCATTCGCGCAGGCGCTTGACGAACCAGCCGGCGGCCTCGGCGAGGCCCGCGGCGGGAACGACCTCGTGAACGAGGCCGATCTTCTCGGCATCGGCGGCTTCGAACACCTCGGCGGTCAGGAAATAGCGGCGCGCCTTGCTCTCGCCGATCTTGCGCACGACGTAGGGGCTGATCGTCGCCGGGATGAGGCCGAGGCGGACTTCAGAGAGCGAGAACTTCGCCGACTCGGCCGCGATCGCGATGTCGCAGCAGGCGACGAGGCCCACGCCGCCGCCATAGGCGGGGCCGTTGACGAGCGCCAATGTCGGCTGCGGAACCGTGTTGAGCGTATAGAGCAGCTTCGCGAGGCTCATCGCGTCGGCGAGATTCTGCTCATAGGTGTAGTCGGCGGTGCGGCGCATCCAGTTGAGGTCGCCGCCGGCGCAGAACGAACTCCCCTGCCCGGTCAGCATCACGAGGCGCACCGCGCGATCGAGCGCGATCTTCTCGAGCGAGGCGGCGAGCTCGGCGATGAGCCGGTCGTCGAGCGCGTTGTGGACCTCGGGCCGGTTCAGCACCACGCGGGCGATGCCGGCCTCGACGGTGACGACGTGATTGGGTTCGCCCATGTGTGCCGCCTACATCCGGAACACGCCGAACTTGCCTTGCTCGGGCGGTGCGTTCTGCGCCACGGACAGGCAGAGCCCGAGCACGTTGCGCGTCTCGGCGGGGTCGACGATGCCGTCGTCCCAGAGCCGCGCGGTCGAATAGTAGGCGCTGCTCTGGTGCTCGAACTGCGCCAGGATCGGCGCCTTGAACTTGTCCTCGTCCTCCTTGGGCCAGGTCCGGCCCTCGGCCTCGAGGTTGTCGCGCCGGAGCGTCGCCAGCACGTTGGCCGCCTGCTCGCCGCCCATGATCGCGATGCGCGAATTGGGCCACATCCAGAGGAAGCGCGGCAGGAATCCGCGCCCGCACATGGCGTAGTTGCCGGCGCCGAACGAGCCGCCGATGATGAATGTGAATTTTGGCACCCGCGCGGTCGAGGTCGCGGTCACGAGCTTGGCGCCGTCCTTGGCGATGCCGCCGGCCTCGTATTTCTTGCCGACCATGAAGCCGGTGATGTTCTGGAGGTAGAGCAGCGGGATCTTGCGCTGGTCGCAGATCTCGATGAAGTGCGCGCCCTTGACCGAGCTTTCGGAGAAGAGGATGCCGTTGTTGGCGAGGATGCCGACCGGATAGCCCCAGATGTGGGCGAAGCCGCAGACGAGCGTCGTGCCGTAGAGCGGCTTGAACTCGTCGAGCTCGCTGGCGTCGACGATGCGCGCGATCACCTCGCGCACGTCATAGGGCTTCTTCCAATCGGGCGGCACGACGCCGTAGATCTCCTCGGGGTCGTAGGCCGGCGGGCGCGGGTCTTTCACCTCGCACCAGACGGTCTTGGGCTTGTTGAGCCGCGCCACGATGCGCCGCGCCATGCCGAGCGCGTGATAGTCGTTCTGCGCGTAATAGTCGGTGACGCCGGAGACGCGCGAGTGGAGATCGGCGCCGCCCAACTCCTCGGCGCTGACGCGCTCGCCGGTGGCGGCACGCACCAGCGGCGGGCCGCCCAGGAAGATCGTGCCCTGATTGCGCACGATGATCGCTTCGTCGCACATCGCCGGCACATAGGCGCCGCCCGCCGTGCACGAGCCCATCACCACCGCGATCTGCGGGATGCCTTTGGCCGACATCTGCGCCTGGCTGTAGAACTGGTTCCCGAAGTGGCGCCAGTCGGGGAAGATCTCGTCCTGCTGCGGCAGGTTTCCGCCGCCCGAATCGACGAGGTAGATGCAGGGAAGATGGTTCTCCTCGGCGACGGTCTGGGCGTGGAGGTGCTTTTTCACCGTCATCGGGTAGTAGGTGCCGCCTTTGACCGTCGCGTCATTGCAGATGATCATGCACTCGCGGCCGGAGACGCGGCCGATGCCGGTGATGACGCCGGCCGAGGGCACCTCGTTCTCGTACATGTCGAGGGCGGCAAGCTGCCCGATCTCGAGGAGCGGCGCCCCGGGATCGACCAGCGTGCGCACGCGGTCGCGCGGCAGCAGCTTGTTGCGGGCCAAGTGGCGCTCGCGCGCCTTGGGCGGCCCGCCCTTCTTGATCTCGGCCACCTTGGCCCGGAGCGTCGCTACCAGCGCGCGGTTCGCGGTTTCGTTGGCGCGGAAGTCCTCGTGGCGCGGATTGATGCTGCTGCGGATGACCGACAAGGCTGCCTCGCCGTTGCTGAGTGCGGTTTTAGGCCAGGCTCCGGGCGGCCCACAATCGCCTTTTCCAGGCCGCGGCGCGGCGCCGGAAAGGCTTGATCTCGGCCCCCGGCTCTGACTAGGTCACGGCCAGGAAAAAGCCCATTTCAGCGGAGGGGAATGATGCGCATCGTGGCGTTCAAGCGCAAGGACGGCCCGGCCCTGGCGGTTCGCCGGGGCGAGGATCTGATCGACCTGGCCACGGCGGCGCCCAAGTTGCCGCGCGAGCTGGCGGCCCTGCTGGGCGCCAAGGGCGGCTTGGCGGCGGCCAAGGCCGCGGCGAAGTCGGCCAAGGCCAAGGCGCTCATCAAGGGCAGGTTCACCTATCTGCCGACCGTGATGGCGCCGCAGAAGATCATCTGCGTCGGCTTGAACTACATCGATCATGCGGCCGAGAGCCCCTACAAGAACGCGCCGACCTACCCGGTGCTGTTCAACCGCTTCAACACGACGCTCATCGGCCACAACGCGCCGATGATCCGCCCCAAGGTCTCCGAGCAGTTCGACTACGAGGGCGAGCTGGTGGCCGTGATCGGCAAGCGCGGGCGCTACATTCCGAAAGAGAAGGCGCTTGGCTTCGTCGCCGGCTACTCGGTGTTCAACGACGGCTCGATCCGCGACTACCAGTTCAAGAGCACGCAGTGGCTGATGGGCAAGAATTTCGACGCCACCGGACCCATGGGCCCCGAATTCGTCAGCGCCGACGAATTGCCCGCGGGCGCTGTCGGCCTGCAGCTCAAGACGCGGCTGAACGGCCAGGTGATGCAGAACGCCAACACGCGCGACATGATCTTCGACATCGCGACGCTGGTCTCGACCGCGTCCGACGCCATGACGCTCGAGCCCGGCGACCTCATCGTCTCGGGCACGCCGGCCGGCGTCGGCTTCGCGCGCAAGCCCCCGGTGTGGATGAAGGACGGCGACGTCTGCGAGGTCGAGATCGAGGGCGTCGGCACGCTCGTCAACCCGATCAAGGACGAGAAATAGCGGGCGCCGCCCGACGTTGGAGGAAATCGCATGACGCGCCTCCGCCTCATGACCTTCAACGTCGAGAACATGCTGCTGCGCTTCGAGTTCGACCGCGAAACCGAAGCCAGCCTCGCGACACTGCTCGACGCCGAGGAGCCGGCCGCGCGGGCCGAGCTCGTCCGTACCTATTGGAACATCTTGAACGACGAGATGCGGGTGATGACCGCGCTCGCGATCCGCGACGGCGCCGCCGACGTCGTCTGCCTCCAGGAAGTGGAGAGCATGCGCGGGCTCCGCGCGTTCCAGGAGCGCTACCTAAGGCGCATGGCCGACATCGACTATCCGCACTCGGTGCTGATCGAGGGCAATGACGGGCGGCACATCGACGTGGCGGTGATGAGCCGCTTCCCGCTGGAACGCATCGTCACGCATCAGGCGCTGCGCTGGGACGAGCTGCAGATCGACAAGCCCAAGATCGTCGAGGCGGCCCGCGACCGCATCTTCAAGCGCGACTGCCTCGAGGTGCACGTTCAGGTCGGCGAGAAGGCGCTACCGGTCTTCGTCTGCCACTTCAAATCGATGGTCCCCGACCGCGAGAAGACGCGCGAGTGGCGCGCGGCCGAAGCAACCGCCGCCCGCCGCATCATCGAGAAGCGCTTCCCCGACCCCGCCGCCGATTGGGCCGTCGTCGGCGATTTGAACGACTACACCGAAAGCGACGGCGTGCCCGATCCGCAACACGCGCTCGCGCCGCTGCTCGACGGCGGCTTCGCGGTCGATGCCGTGAAACGGATTCCCGACGCCAAGGACCGCTGGACGCATTTCTTCCCCGACGAGCGCGCGTACCGCCAGCTCGATTATGTGCTGCTCTCGCCGGCGCTCGCGCGCAAGAACAAGGATGCGGTGCCGCGAATCCTGCGCCAGGGCCTGCCCTATCGCGCCGAGCGCTACCAGGGCCCGCGCTATCCCCGCATCGGCTGGGATCGGCCCAAGGCGAGCGACCACTGCCCCGTGGTCATCGATCTCAAGTTTTGAGCGTGACGCTGGCCCCTACTTTGCGGTCACCTCGATTGGCGCCTCGGCGGGTTTCGGCCCCGGCTTGCGCGACTTCCACCAGAGCCAGGCGGTGGCGGCGACGGTCAGCAGCACCAGCGGCAGCGCGCCCAAATTGACCGCGCTCCAGCCGACATTGTGGAGGAGCTGGCCCGAAGAGAAGATCGCGGCGCCGGTGACGACGAAGACCAGCAGCTCGTTGAGCGCCTGGGTCTTGGCACGCTCCTCGACGGTGTAGGTCTCGGTGAGCAGCGTCGTGGCGCCGACATAGAGGAAGTTCCAGCCGAGCCCGAGCAGCGTCTGCGCCGCCCAGAAATGGATGTAGGTCTGGCCCGACGTGCCGATGACGATGCAGGCGGCCATGGCGACGCCGCCGGCCAGCATCACCTTGTAGGTGCCGAAGATGCGGATCAAATGACCGGTGAAGAAGGCCGGCACGTACATGCCGAAGATGTGCCACTGGATCACCGACGTCGTCTGATAGAAGTTGAGGCCGCAGATCTGCATCGCCAGCGGCGTCACCGACATCAGCATCGCCATGCCCGAATAGGCGACGACGCCGGCCAAGACGGCGACGATGAACTTGGGCTGGCGCGCGATGACGCCGAGCGGGCGGCCGCCGGTGAAGCGCATCGGCTGTGGCCGCGGAATGCGGATGAACAGCAGCAGCACGATGACGAGCGCCTGGAGCGCTATGATCGACGCGAACGCGCCGGCGAAGGTCAGCGGCGCCAGCATGTCCTTGGAATAGTCGGCGATCGTCGGGCCGACGAGGCCGGAGATGACGCCGCCCGCGAGCACCAGCGAGATCGCGCGGCTCCGCCATAGCACCGGTGCCACCTCGGCCGCGGCGAAGCGGTAGTACCAGGCGAAGCCCTGCCCGGCGCCGAGCAGCAGCGAGCCGAAGCAGTAGATGGCGAATGCACGCTCGTAGATGCCGAGGATGGCGAAGCCGGCGCCGACGCAGACGACGAGGCCGGCGATGACGAAGCCGCCCTGCCGCCCGATCTTGTTCATGACGTAG
>DATBLL010000121.1:0-5590 GCA_036555425.1 Alphaproteobacteria bacterium
CATCGAATTCGGGATGCGCCTCGTCCCAGATCATCGCCTCGGCATAGGCGCGGCGCGAAAGGCCGCGCCGCCACGGGCGGATGAGGGCGAAACGCACGCGGTCGGCGCCGAAGCGCTTGCCCAATGCGACGAAGGCCGGCATCTCGCGGAAATTGGCGCCCTGCACGACGAAGGAAAGCATGAGGTAGCGGATTTTTCCGTTGCGCCGCTGCTCGGCCATGAAGGTGAGATTGCGCAGCAGGCGCGCGAAGTCGCCGCCGCGGCGCACCAGCGCGTAGGTGAGCGGCTCGGCCGCGTCGATCGAGACCTCGACCTGGTCGACGCGGCCCTCGAGCCGGCAATCGTCCCAGGCGCGAGCATCGAACAGCACGCCGTTGGTGTGGAGGCCGATCTTCATTTGCGGCAGGCGCTCGGCCGTCGCCCGCAAGATGTCGCGATAGTGCTTGCTTGCGAAAGGATCGCCGTCGCCGGAGAGGATGAGGAGGTTCGTGTCCCCGAGGAAGGGCAGGATGAACTCGTTCAGCATGCGGTCGAGTTTCTCCTGGCGCGCGCGGCCGGCAAGGATCGTCTCCTTGCGGCAAGACGGGCAGGCGAGATTGCAGCTCTCGTCGTGGCAGAGCTTCACCGTCGCCGGGCCGCGTGGGAGCGCGGTGGCGTTATCGCGGATGAGCGGCCCCATTTCGGGATTGCGCTCGGCGTCGGCGCGGCGCTCGAGCGAGCGGCCGACAAGCTCAGGGCATTCGCGGTGGCCGCAATGGCTGAAGCTCGCCTCGAGGATGCCGCGCCGGATGCGCTGCGCCATGCGGCTGTTCCAGATCGCCTCGGGCCTGCTCTTGAAGACATTGCCGATCGCGCGCAGGCCGCTGTAGCGCGGGCAGCACATGAACACCCGGCCGTCGGGATGAACCTCCGCGTAGCTCCACGGCAGGCTGCAGAAGAGATGGGCGAGTTCGACGCGAGGAGGCATGCGTGAAGTCTAGTCGCGTCGGGGTGGGTTTCAAACCTGCCCCAACGAAAGCCTGTGCTAAGCTATTTGGATGGCGGAGGACTACGACATTGCCGTCGTGGGCGGCGGGCTCGTGGGTGGCGCCCTTGCCTGGGGATTGGCGGGCGCGGGGCAGCGCGTTGTACTGCTCGACGAAGGCGACGTGGCGCTGCGCGCCGCGCGCGGGAATTTCGCGCTCGTCTGGGTACAGGGCAAAGGCCTCGGCCTGCCCGATTATGCCGCCTGGACCGCGCGTTCGGCCGTGGCGTGGCCGGATTTCGCGGCGGCGCTCGCCTTCGAGACCGGCATCGACCTGCGCTACCGCCGCCCGGGCGGATTCCACCTGGCTTTGTCGGAGTCAGAGCTCGAGCGGCGCGCGGCGATGCTGCAGCGCCTGCACAACCAAGCGCCGCCCTACCAGGTCCAAATCCTCGCCCGCGCCGAGGTGGCGCGCATGCTGCCGGCAATCGGTCCCGACGTCGCCGGCGCGAGCTTCTGTCCGCTCGATGGTCACGCCGATGCACTCCGTCTCTTCCGCGCGCTCCATGCCGGCTTCCAACGGCGCGGCGGCCGCTATCTCGCCGATCGTGCGGTGGAGGCGATCGAGCATCGCGGCCGCGAATTCCGCCTCGCTACCAGGCAGGGCGAAATCCGCGCCGGCAAGGTCGTGCTCGCGGCCGGGCTCGGCAATGCGCGCCTCGCGCCGATGGTGGGGCTCAGCGCACCCGTGCGGCCCCAGCGCGGGCACATCCTCGTCACCGAGCGCCTCGCGCCGTTCCTGCATCATCCGATGGCGACGCTGCGCCAGACCGGCGAGGGCGGCGTGATGATCGGCGACTCGCAGGAGGAGGCGGGCTTCGACAACGGCGTGGCGACGCGCGTCGTCTCGGCGATGGCGGCGCGCGCGGTGCGCGCCTTTCCGCTGCTGGCGCGCGCCAACGTGGTGCGGAGCTGGGCGGCGCTGCGCGTGATGTCGCCCGACGGCTTCCCGATCTACGAGCAATCGGCCGCGTGCCCCGGCGCCTTCGTCGTCACTTGCCACAGCGGAGTCACGCTCGCGGCGGTGCATGCGACCGTGCTGGCGCCTGAGATCGCGGCCGGCGCGCTCGCAGGCGAGCTTCGCGTCTTCGGTGCGAAACGGTTCAATGTTCCGCAGGCTGCCTGACGCCGCCGCCACGTTGACGGTGACCGTCGACGGCGAGCCTGTCGCAGCCCGGGCCGGCGATACCGTGGCGGCCGCGCTGCTGGCTGCGGGCAAGCTTCGCTTTCGCGACACGCCGGTCACGGGCGCCGCGCGCGGGCCCTATTGCATGATGGGCGTGTGCTTCGATTGCCTCGTCGCCATCGACGGCGTCGGCAACCGCCAAGCCTGCATGGTGCCGGTCGCGAACGGCATGGCGATCGAAACCCAGACCGGCGCGCGCAAGATCGAGCGATGATGCCGGCGCGCGCGGTGCAAGAGTACTACGATGTCGCCGTGATCGGCGCCGGGCCCGCCGGCCTCGCCGCCGCCACCGTATGCGGGCGCGCCGGGCTCGCGACGGCGCTGTTCGACGAGCAGCCCGGTCCCGGCGGCCAGATCTACCGCGCCGTGGCCGGCACGCCGCTGAAGCGCGACACGATCTTGGGCGCCGACTATTGGCGGGGCGCGCGCCTGGTCGAAGACTGCGCCATGAGCGGCGCGCACTACCTGCCGGATGCCACGGTCTGGAGCCTCACGCGCGAGCGCGAGATCGGTGTTTCCATCGCGGGCGCCGCACACATGATCCGCGCGCGCCGCGTGATCCTTGCTACCGGCGCGATGGAGCGGCCGTTCCCGATTCCGGGCTGGACGCTGCCGGGTGTCATGACCGCCGGCGCCGCGCAGGCGCTGTTGAAATCGGCGGGGCTGGTTCCGTCCGGGCGCGTCGTGCTTGCCGGCACCGGCCCCCTGCTCTGGCTGTTCGCGCGGCAATGCTTGGCGGCTGGCGCCGAGATCGCGGCGCTGCTCGATACGGCGCCGCGCGCCAATCGGATGCGCGCGCTGCCGCATGCCCCGTCGTTTCTTGCCTCCAACTATTTCCGTAAGGGGCTTGCGCTGCTGCGCGCGGTGCGCCCGCGTCTGCGCGTGATCCGCCACGTCGCCGCGCTCGCCGCCGAGGGCAGCGGGCGCGTCGAAGCGGTGCGCTTCCGCACCGTGCGCGTCGCCGCGGATCGCATCGGCGCCGATCTGCTGCTGCTGCATCAAGGCGTGGTGCCCAACGTCAACCTGGCGATGGCCGCGGGCGTGGAGCATGTGTGGGACCACGCGCAGCTTTGCTTCGTGCCGGTGCTGACACCCGATCTCGCGACCTCGGTTGAGGGCATTGCGATCGCCGGCGACGGCGGCGGAATCGTCGGCGCGGAGGCCTCGGCCGAGCAGGGGCGCATCGCCGCCTTCGCCGCCGTCCGCGCGATCAAGCCCGCCGACGCGGCGGGCTTGATCGGCGCCGAGGCGGAGGCGCGCCGCAACCTTGCGCGCTGGCGGCGGGGGCGCCGCTTCCTCGAAAAGCTCTATCGCCCGGCCGCGCAATTCCGCATCGCCGAAGGCGACACGATCGTCTGCCGCTGCGAAGAGGTGAAGGCGCGCGAGATCGCCGAAGCCGTGACGCTCGGCTGCGCCGGCCCAAACCAGTTGAAGGCGTTCACACGCTGCGGCATGGGCCCCTGCCAGGGGCGCATGTGCGGCCTGACCGTAACAGAGCTCATCGCCGCCGCGCGCGGCGTAGCGCCCGGCGACATCGGCTACTACCGCCTGCGGCCGCCAGTGAAGCCCATCACGGTCGGCGAGTTGGCGGGCCTGCCCGCCGGCGATGCCGCCACGAAAGCCGTCGCGCGCGATTGAGAAGCCGCCCCGCGCCGTGCCATGATGGCCGCATGCGCGACTATTGGCTCAGCAAGCTTTTCTTCGATGTCCAGGGCGCCGCGGCGGAATTTCGCGCCGACCGCGCGAAGTTCATCGCGCGCTACGATCTTGAGCCCGAGGTGAAGGCGGCGCTGCTTCGCGACGACGTGGCGTTCCTGGCGCAACGCGTGAACCCCTATCTGCTGCGCTTCTACTTCGGGATCGCCGGCATGAAGGACGAGGAGTTCATCCGGCGCCTGCGCGAATCGGCGTCCAAGAGGCCGGCGAAGCCGGCGGCGAAGGCCCCCCATGGGTGAGATCGTCGCGGTGCTGGCCGCGAGCCACGCCCCGCTCATCGCACGCGACTGGCCGAAATTGCCGCCGCAGCACAAGCAGCGCCTGACCGCGGCGTTCAACGCGCTGGGCGCGCGGCTCAACCGCGCGAAGGCCGATGTGCTCGTCATCGTCTCGCCCGATCATTGGATCAACTTCTTCATCAACAATCTCCCCAGCATCTGCATCGGCGTCGGCGAGGCACACGAGGGGCCGCCCGAGCCGTTCTTGAAGGAATTCCCGTGGCGGCCGGTGCCGGGCCATCCCGGCCTCGCCAACCACATCTATCAAACGGCGCTCGCCAACGAGTTCGAGCCCTCGGTTTCGCACCGGATGGCGCTCGACCACGGCTTCTGCCTGCCGCTCTGGCGCATGGAACCGAAGCCGCTGCCGCGCATCGTGCCCATCGTCGTCAACACGGTGGAAGCGCCGTTCCCGCGCGTCTCGCGCTGCCTCGCCTGGGGCAAGCTCGTCGCCAAGGCGGTCGCGTCCTATTCCGAAAGCTTGCGCGTCGCGGTGCTGGCGACGGGCGGCTTGAGCCACTCGATCGGCGAGCCCACCATGGGCGCCATCGACGAGAAGTTCGACGAGCGCTGCATCGCCGCCTTCAAAGACGGCCGCGAGGCGCCGCTCGTCGAATTCCTCGAGGCCGAAATGGACGGCGCCGGCAACGGCTCGCACGAATGCCGCAACTGGATCGTGGCCCACGGCGCCGCGGGCAGCCGCGGCTTCGAGCTCGTCGACTATTTGCCCGTGCCCGAAGTCTATGTCGGCTGCGGCTTCGCGGCGTGGAACCTGCGCTGAGCCACGTCGGCAAACGGCAGACCCCTGTTCGGCCTAAAGCTGTTTGTCGCCCGTCGACAGTCGGTTTGGCTCGCGGCTAAATCTGCCCTTAAGCATTGATGATTGGAAGTAGGTGGTTCAATGCGGAAACGATCGCACGGCCGCTTCGCGCGACCCGGCGCCTGTCTACAGCTTTCGCAAAGCCTGCGCGCAACGCCGGTCGCGGCGCACGCATGAGCGCGCACAGAGACGCCGACGCGTCTTCCGGAGGGCCCGGCCCATCCTGTTGTTTTCGCTCGGCGTCGCCGCGGTCTATCTGGCGCTCATCGCACTGAGTCCGTGGCCTCCTCTGCCGACGCTCGGGCACTTGGCCGCCTACAACAACTGCGCGTCCTCGCGGCTTGTTGGGCTGGCTCCGGCCTTCAGAGGCGAACCCGGCTGTTGGAAGCATCTGGATGCCGACAATGATGGCAAGGCTTGCGAGCCTTGGCCGCGCCGGCAGTACGAATGACGTTGGCGCAAGGACGGACAGGGTCAGCGCTCTTGATCGGCCTAGTGAGATCATACCAGCCGACGTAATTCCTGACTCGCGAGTGGGATTCACAGGCGGGTGTGGATGTGATTCT
>DATBLL010000163.1:0-14639 GCA_036555425.1 Alphaproteobacteria bacterium
GCGGAAGAGGTTCTGGTTCGGGATCACGATCAGCGTGTCCACGACCTCCTGAAGTTCCTGCAGTCCCGATTCGGCCACGCGCATGCGGTGGGCGCCCTCGAAGTGGAAGGGCTTGGTCACGACGCCGACCGTCAGCAATCCCTGCTCCCGCGCCGCGCGCGCCACCACCGGTGCCGCGCCGGTGCCCGTGCCGCCGCCCATGCCGGCGGTGATGAACACCATGTGCGCGCCCTGGAGCTGCCCCGAGATCTCGTCCCACGCCTCCTCGGCGGCGGCGCGGCCGATCTCGGGCCGCGACCCGGCGCCCAGGCCTTGCGTGATCGAAAGGCCGAGCTGGATTTTCCGCTCGGCGACGCAGAGCGCCAGCGCTTGCGCGTCGGTGTTGGCGACCGCGCATTCGACCCCCTCGAGGTTGAGGCGGATCATGTTGTTGACCGCGTTGCATCCGGCGCCGCCCACGCCGAAGACGATGATGCGCGGGCGGAGCTCCTGCGGTTGGCGGGAGCGCGTGAGATTGAGCGTCATGGGAGCCTCCTTCGGGCGACGACTCGGGGTTGCGGCCGGCGCTTCGCTCCGGGCCGCGGGACGGGAAGACTTGCTGGGGCTAGAAGTGGTCATGGAACCATGTCCCGATGCGCCGGATCATGCCGGAGCGATGGGGACCCTCGGGTTGTGGCTTGCGCTCGGTCTTCATTCGCAAGCGCGCCGGTTTCGGGGGAACGAGAGCGGCCAGGGGCGCGAGGCCGCCGCTGTCGTGGCGCTCGATCGCATAGAGGACGAGGCCCGCGGCCACGGCGAAGGCCGGGCCGGTGGCCGACTCGGCGAGGCCGCGCAGGCGGCGCGGGCGCCCGAGCCTGATCTGGCGGTCGAGCACCGAGCCCGCGATCTGATCGGCGCCGGCGAGCTGGCTGGCGCCGCCGGTGAGCACGACGCGGCGCGCCGCGGCCTTGGCGAGGCCGCTCTTCTCGAGCTTGGCGCGCACGAGCTCGAAGGTTTCCTCGATGCGCGGCTTGATGATGCCGACGAGGAGGCTCTTCGGCATGTGGTTGGGCGGGCCGTCGTCGGGCGCGCCGATCTGCGGCACGTCGAGGATGGCGCGGTCGTCGCCGGGCTGGGGCACCGCGCCGCCGAATTGGATCTTGATGCGCTCGGCGTGGGCGATCGGCGTCGAAAGCCCGTGCGCGATGTCCTGCGTCGCGTGCGCGCCGCCGATCGGGACCGAGTCGGCGAAGACGAGGGCGCCGTTCTGGAAGGCGGCGATGTCGGTGGTGCCGCCGCCCATGTCGATGACGATGGTGCCGAGCGTCATCTCGTCGTCGACGAGGCAGGCGAGCGCCGAGGCATAGGGCGTCACCACGAACGCCTCGACGTCGAGATGTCCGCCCGCGATGCAGGTCGAGAGCGAGCGCACCGGCGAGGCCTCGGCGGTGACGACGTTGAGGTGGAGCGCAAGCGTCTTTCCGAACAGACCGCGGGGGTCGCGGATGCCGCGCTGGTCGTCGACGCGGAAGCCCATCGGCAGCGTGTGCAGCAGCTCGCGGTCGGCCGGCGGGCGGCGGTTCTTGCCGAGATCGAGGATCTTGCGCAATTCGGCGGCGCCGATCTCGCGCCCGCCGGTGTCGATCTCGACCGCGACCGTCTCGGTCGCTGGGCGCCCGCAGCCGGTGCCGACGAAGACCTTCTTGACCATGCCGCCGGCCATGCGCTCGGCGGCGTGCACGGCGGCGGTGACCGCGGCGCGCGCGCCCTCGATGTCGACGACGGCGCCCGCGCGCAGTCCCTTGCTCGGCTGATGGCCGACGCCGATCACGGTCGGCCAGCCGTCGTCCTCGACCTTGGCGATGAAGCACGCGGTCTTGCTGGTGCCGAGATCGAGCACGGCGACCATGTCGCGGCGCGGTTTTCCGTTCTTCTTCTCGCTCATGGCCATGGGCTCATCCGGTCTTCTTCGTCGTCTTGACTGCGGCAGGCTTGGCGGGCGGCGCGGGCGCGACTGCGCGCGAACTGCGGATGACGAGGCGGTCGGGCAGGCGCATGTCGTAGGTGACGGCGCCGCGCGCGAGCAGGCTCAGCTGGCGCTCGAACTCGCCGAATTTCGCGAGCGCCGCCTTGGCGTAGCCGTCGGGCAGGCGAAGGATCGCGCCGCCCTCGAAGGCCAGGTCCCAGCGGCGCTGGCCGAAGCGCGTGGCCGAGACGACGCGGCGCGCCAGCTCCGGCTCTTCCGCGAGCAGCTTCAGGAGCGCGGCGGCGGACTCGGGCGCGCCGTCGCCGGCGAGCAGAACGAGATTCTCGTGCTCCTTTTCCGGCGCGACCTTGATCAGCGCGCCGGTCTCGTCGACCAGCACCGTGCCGCCGCGATCCTTGAAGCGTGCGATCGGCGTGCGCTCGACCAGGGTCACCACCATGGCATTGGGATAGCGCCGTTCGACCGTCGCCGAGCGAATCCACGGCAGCGCCTCGAGCCGGCGCTTGATCGCCCAGGGATCGGCGGCGAGGAGATTGTCGCCCTTCTTGATGCGCAGCGCGGCGCGCAGCGCCTCGCGCGTGGTGCGGTTGCGGCCCTCGACGGTCAGGCGGTCGAGCGCCACCGAGACGCCGAGATCGGCGCGGTGGCGCAGGCTCGCATAGGTTTCAGCCGCCTCGCGCTCGGCTTCGACGAGGGTGCCGCTCCGCATGAGCCAGACCGGCAGGCCGACGGCGCCGGCGAGCAGCACGAGCGCCACGGCGCCGCGCGAGGCGTAGAACCAAGCGTAGCGCAGCGTGTCCTTGGGCCGGCGGCGCGCGCGGCGCAGCGGGGCCGCGGCCGGGGCGATCACGATCGTGTCGTCGCTGCCGCGCGGCGGCGTCCACACCTTCGCCGCGGCGTCCTCGGCTTCCTCGGGCGGGCGGTCGGGCACGGTCGCGGCGGCGCGCGCGATGATCTCGCCCGGGCTCACCAGGAGGCCGGAGTCCGTCGGCGCGGCGCGGTCCTTCACGCGTCGCATGCGGCGTTCTCCACCATCCAGGAGCAGAGGGCTTCGAAGCTGATGCCGTTGTGCTGGGCGATCTCGGGGACCAGCGAGGTCGGCGTCATGCCGGGCTGCGTGTTGACTTCGAGCAGATAGAGCGTGCCGGGCTCGCCCTTGGTGTCGTCGTAGCGGAGATCGACGCGGGAGACGCCGCGGCAGCCGAGCGCCTGGTGCGCCGCGACGCCAAGCTCGCACGCCGCGCGATAGGCGTCGGCATGGATCGGCGCCGGCATGTAGTGCTTCGATTGGCCGGGCGTGTATTTGGCGACGTAATCGTAGAAGCGCCGCTCGGTTCGGATCTCGATGGCGCCCAAGGCGCGGTCGCCCATGACGGCGACCTGGATCTCGCGCCCGGGGATGTATTTCTCGATGATGACGCGCGCATGGGCGGAGAGATCGGCCGCGATGTTGCGCAGGCTGATGCTGTCGCCCTCGAAGACGACGTGGACGCCGACCGAGCTGCCCTCGGCGATCGGCTTGACCACATAGGGCCGCGCGGGCTCGGAGTGCGCCAGCAGCGTGGTGCGGTCCCAGATCTCGCCCGGCGCCATCGGCAGGCCGGCGGCCTCGAACATCGCGCGGCTCGCGGCCTTGTCCATGCCGAGCGCCGAGGCGAGGGCGCCCGAGTTCGTGTAGGGGATCGCGAGGATGTCGAGCAGGCCCTGGATGCGGCCGTCCTCGCCGAACGGCCCATGCAGGATGTTGAAGACGACGTCGGGCTTTGGCTCAAGCGCGCGGATGAGGGCGCCGATGTCGCGCGTCAAGTCGATGGCCTTCACCTCGTACCCGGCGCGCTTCAGCGCCTCGACGCAGCCCGCGCCCGAGGAAAGGGAAACCTCGCGCTCGGAGGACCAGCCGCCCATCAGCACCGCGACGCGCTTCTTCATGCGCGCGCCTCCTTCGCCCGGCCGATGCGGCGGATTTCCCATTCGAGGGTCACGCCGCTCTTGGCCTTGACGCGCTGGCGCACTTCCTCGCCGAGATTCTCGATGTCGGCGGCGGTGGCGCTGCCGGTGTTGATGAGAAAATTGGTGTGCTTCTCCGACACCATCGCGCCGCCGACCTTGAAGCCGCGACAACCGGCCTCGTCGATGAGCTTCCAGGCCTTGTGGCCGGGCGGGTTGGCGAAGGTGCTGCCGCCGGTGCGCGTCCGGAGCGGCTGGCTCTCCTCGCGCTGGCGGCGGATCTCGGCCATGCGCTCGGCGATCTTGGCCTTGTCGTCGCGCGCGCCGCGCATGACGGCGCTGGTGAAGATCCAATCCTCGGGCACGCCGCAATGGCGATAGTCGAAGCCCAGATCCGCGAGCTTCAGTTTGTGCAGCTCGCCGGCCGGATCGAGCGCCTTGCACTCGACGACGATGTCCTTCATCTCGCGGCCATAGGCGCCTGCGTTCATGCGCAGCGCGCCGCCGATCGTGCCGGGGATGCCGGAGAGGAATTCCAAGCCGGCGAGGCCCGCATCCCGCGCGACCGCGGAGACCGCGACATCGCCCGCGCCGGCGCCGGCGCTCACGTCCTCGCCCGCCACCTCGATCTCGGCCATGCGCTTGCCCATGCGCACCACGACGCCGGCCACGCCGCCATCGCGCACGAGGAGGTTCGAGCCGTAGCCGATCACCGTGACCGGCACGTCCTTGGGCTTCTTCTTGATGAATTCGATCAGATCGTCGCGGTCGGCGGGGCGGAACAGCACGTCCGCCGGCCCGCCGGCGCGGAACCAGGTCTCACGGTCGAGCGGCGCGTTCGCCTCGAGTTCGCCGCGCACCTTCGGCAAGCGCTCGAGCAGCCGCTTGGCGGCGGATGCGTTCATCCGCGCCCTCCGGCGAGGGCCTTCAGCTGGCCCGGCAGCGCATGCGCCCAATTGGTGATGCTGCCCGCGCCGACGCAGATGACGTAATCGCCGGCCTCGGCGATGTCGGCGATCATCACCGGCAGGTCCTCGGGCTTGTCGAGGCTCTTCACGTTGCGGTGGCCGCGCGCGCGGATCGCTTCGACGAAATGCGCGCGATCGATGCCGGGGATCGGCGCTTCGCCCGCGGAATAAACGTCGGCGATGACGACCTTATCGGCCTGGTTGAAGCAGGAGCAGAATTCCTCGAACAGATCGCGCAGGCGCGTGTAGCGGTGCGGCTGCATGACGGCGATCACCTTGCCCTTGCAGGCCTGGCGCGCCGCCTTCAGCACCGCTGCGATCTCGACCGGATGGTGGCCGTAATCGTCTATGACCGTAATCCCATTCGCCTCGCCGGTTTTGGTAAACCGACGCTTTACGCCCTTGAATCCGCCGAGTGCCCGCCGCAGCACCCCCTCGTCAATATCTAGTTCCTGGGCTATGGCTGCAGGCACAAGCGAATTCAACACATTGTGCTCGCCCAGCAGTGGAAGCGCAATATCTATGTAACGCTTCTTAGCCTTGGAGCCGCGCATTTTGAACTCGATGTCGTAACGGGCGCCATCCGTTCCGAAACGGATGTTCACGGCACGTACGTCGGCCTGGAGCGAGGTGCCGTAGGTGACGAGGCGCCGGTCGGCGACCTTGGGGATCATCGCCTGCACCTCGGGATGATCGGTGCAGAGCACGCCGAAGCCGTAGAACGGGATGTTGCCGACGAAGCTCGCGAAGGCCTCGCGCAGCTTGTCGAAATTGCCGTAGTGATCGAGGTGCTCGGGATCGATGTTGGTGACGGCGGCGATCGTCGCCGGCAGCTTCAGGAACGAGCCGTCGGATTCGTCGGCCTCCACCACCATCCAGTCGCCCTTGCCGAGCCGCGCATTGCTGCCGCTCACATTGCTGATGCCGCCGACGATGACGGTCGGGTCCCAGCCGGCGGTCTCAAGCAGGTGCGCCACCATGCTCGTCGTCGTGGTCTTGCCGTGCGTGCCGCCGACGGCGATCGCCCATTTCAGGCGCATCAGCTCGCCGAGCATTTCGGCGCGGCGGATGACGGGCGTCAGCCGCGCGCGGGCCGCGACGACCTCGGGATTGTCGGGCTTCACCGCCGAGGAGATCACGACCACGACGGCGTCGCCGATGTTCTCGGCGCGGTGCCCGACCATCGTCTTGATGCCGAGCGCGGCGAGCCGCTTCACGTTCGCGCTGTCGGCTTGGTCGCTTCCCTGCACGCGGTAGCCGAGCGAATTGAGCACTTCGGCGATGCCGCTCATGCCGATGCCGCCGATGCCGACGAAATGAATGGTTCCGACGTTGAGCGGGATCGTGCTGATCATGCGGCCCTCGGGCGCCAATGTTTTTCGACGAGATCGGCCAGGGCCCTGGCGGCATCGGGCTTGGCGAAGGCGCGCGCGGCGGCCGCGGCCTGCACGAGCTCCTGCGGCCGGTGCGCGAGCTCGACGAGGCGCGCGGCGAGCGCGTCGGCGGTGAACTGCGGCTGCGCCATCGCCCAGCCGGCGCCGGCGGCGGCGACGGCCTCGGCATTGTAGCGCTGGTGGTCGTCGGCGGCGTGCGGGTAGGGCACGTAGATCGCCGGGCGGCCGGCGACGGTGATCTCGGCCACCGTCGAGGCGCCGGCGCGGCAGATGATGAGATGCGCGGCGCCGAGCCGCGCCGGAACGTCGTCGAAAAAGCTCTTGAGCGCCGCCTTCACGCCGAGCTTGGCGTAGGCGTCTTGGACGCGCTGCAGGTCCTCGGGCCGGCACTGCTGCGCGATGTCGAGGCGCGCGCGCAGAGCCGCGTCGAGCTTGCCGATGGCCTCCGGGATCACTTCGCTGAAGATGCGGGCGCCCTGGCTGCCGCCCATGATCATCAGGCGGAAGGGCTCGTTGGCGGTCGAGGCGGCGTAGGGCTGCTCGCGGATCTCGAGGAAGGCGGGCCGGACCGGATTGCCGACCTGCGCGATCTCGGCCGTGGTTTGCGGAATTCCGACGACCTTGGGGAAGGCAATGCCGATCGCGGCGGCGCTCTTGGCGAGCTTGCGGTTGGCGAGGCCGAGATAGCCGTTCTGCTCGTGCAGCACGAGCGGCAGGCGGTGGCGCCCGGCCATGTAGCCGGCCGGGAACGAGGCGTAGCCGCCGAAGCCGATGACGATCTCGGCGCGGAGCTTGCGGAGCAGGCGGCTCGCCGCCCAGGCGCCGCGCGCGAGCGTCGCCAGGAACCCGATGCGGCCCAAGGGCCCGCCGCGCGAGGGCGAGGCCGAGGGCACCACGATCGATTCGATACCCGCGATCTTCTCGGCGTAGTTCTTGCCGCGGTCGTCGGTGAACACGACGACGCGGCGGCCGCGGCGCGCGAGTTCTTCCGCCAGCGCCAGCGCCGGGAACATGTGTCCGCCCGTTCCGCCGGCGGTGAGCACGGCGGGGCGCTTGGCCGCGCTGGCGGGCGCGCGGCTCATATGGCGCTGCCCGAACGCCGGCGCGTCAGCGCCAGCACCATGCCCATGGCGAAGGCGATGGCGACGAAGGACGAGCCGCCGTAGGAGATGAAGGGCAGCGTCATGCCCTTGGTCGGCATCAGGCTCAACGCCGAGGCCATGTTGATGAAGGCCTGGAGGCCGACACCGACGAGGAGCGCCGTCGCCGCGAACATCACAAAGAGGTTGCCCTCGTCGAACACGCGCGCGAGACCGCGGATCACGACCGCCGCGTAGGCGGCGACGATGATGAGGCAGGCGATGAGGCCGAACTCCTCGCCCGCCACGGCGAAGATGAAATCGCTGTGTGCGTCGGGGAGCTGCGCCTTCACCGTGCCCTCGCCCGGGCCGCGGCCGAACAGGCCGCCATGCATGAAGGCGCCGAGCGAACGGTCGACCTGGTAGTTGTCGCCGCTCGAGGGATCGAGGAAGAGCTTGATGCGGTGCGCGACGTGGGGAATCGTGAAATAGGCGAGCGCACCCACCGCCGCCGACGCCGCCACCGAAGCGGCCACCCAGATGTAGGGCAGGCCGGCCAGGAACACCTGGCTGAACCAGATCGCGAAGATCACCGCCGCCATGCCGACATCGGGCTGGCGCGCCAGCAGCGCCACGATGAGGCTGCAGATGACCGTGGCGATGATCCAGCCCGGGAAGGTCCGTTCCTCGCGCCAGAGCGAGAACATCCAGGCCGCGAAGATCGCGAAGCAGGGCTTCAGAAATTCGGAGGGCTGGAGCGAGAAGCCGACATGGAGCCAGCGATGCGCGCCCTTGATTTCGGGGCCGTAGAAGGTCGCGAGCGCCGTCAGCGGCAGCCAGACCAGGAAGAGGCCGAGCACGCCGATGCGCTTGATCCAGCGCGGCGACAGCAGCGAGGTGCCGATCAGCACCGCGAGCCCCGCCACGATGACGGCCATCTGCTGCTTCACGAAGAAGAGGCTGTCGAGCTGGATGCGCGCCGCGGCGGGCCGGCCGGCCGCGAGCGTCAGCACCGCGCCCGAGACGACCAGCAGCATCAGGACGCCGAGCGTCAGCTTGTCGACGGTCCACCACCAGCGGCCGACGATGCTCGTATCCGTGCGCGCGAGGCTGGTGCTCATTTCCTCTTTCCCCCGAGCGTCTCGACCTGCGCGCGAAAATCGTCGCCGCGCTTTTCGAAGGAGCGGTACTGGTCGAACGAGGCGCAGGCCGGCGAGAGCAGCACGACCTTGATCTTTTCCGCCCGGGCCTTGGCGTGCGCGGCCGGCACGGCGCGCTCGATCGTTTCCGTCGTCGTGTGCGGGATCTTGTGCTTGGCCAGGAACGCGGCGATCTCGCTCGCCGCCTTGCCGACGAGGAACGCGTGCGCGATGCGCGGCAGATAGGGAATGAGCGGGTCGTAGCCGACATCCTTCGAGAGCCCGCCGGCGATCCAGATCACGCGGTCGTAGGAGGTGAGCGCCCAGACCGTCGCTTCGGGCGAGGTCGCCTTGCTGTCGTTGACGTAGGTGACGCCGTCGATCGTCGCGACCCGCTCGAGCCGGTGCGGCAGGCTGCGGTAGGATATCATCGCTGCCGCGATCGCCGCCGGCGCCACGCCGAGCGCGCGCGTGGCGGCGTAGGCGGCGGCGGCGTTCTGCGCATTGTGGCGGCCGGGCAGGTCCTGCGCCTCTTTCAGGTCGAGGACGACGCGCGCGGCGCCCTCGCTGCGGTCGACGAGCTTCGTGCCCTCGGCGCCGACCATGCCGGGCCCCGGCGCCTCGCGCGTGATGCGCACGACACGCATACGGCCTTCGAGCGAATCGGCGATGCGCCGGCACTCTTCATCGTCGACGCCGACGACGGCAGTCTGCTTCTTCCGATTGCCGGCGAAGATGCGCGCCTTGGCGGCGACGTAGCCGGCGAGGTCGCCGTGACGGTCGATGTGGTTGGGGCTGACGTTGAGCAGAACCGCCACGTCGAACGCGATCGAGAAGGTGCGCTCAAGCTGGTAGGACGACATCTCGAGCACGTAGATGCCGTTCTTGCCGAGCGGCGCGAAATCGAGCACCGGGGGCCCAAGATTGCCGCCGACTTCGAGCTTCTTCCCCGCGCTCTTCAGGATGTGCGCGATCAGCGCGGTGGTGGTGGATTTCCCGTTGGTGCCGGTGATGCCGACAAAGGTCGCATCAGGCTCAGCGCGGCCGAGCAGATCGACGTCGCAGATGATCGCGGCGTCGGCCTTCCGCGCGCGCTCAGCGATGGGATGCGGCTTGGGGAAGGTGTGCGGAATGCCCGGGCTGAGGACGAGCGTGTCGATGCCGTCCCAGTCGGCCGAGAGCAGGTCGACGATGGGCACGCCCTCGGCCGCCGCTTTGTTGCGCGATTCGGCGCCATCGTCCCAGGCGAGCACATGGGCCCCGCTGGCCATGAGCGCGCGCACGGTCGGAAGCCCGGCGACGCCGAGCCCCATGACCGCGATGCGCTTCTTCTCATAGCCGGGGATCCGGATCATGCCCTCATCTCAGTTTCAGCGTGGCGAGGCCGACCAGCGCCAGCACCGCGGCGATGATCCAGAAGCGGACGACCACCGTGGATTCGGCCCAGCCCTTCTTCTCGAAGTGGTGGTGGATCGGCGCCATCATGAAGACGCGCTTGCCGGTGAGCTTGAACGAGGCCACCTGCACGATCACCGACACGGTTTCGAGCACGAAGAGCCCGCCGACGATGGCGAGCACGAGCTCGTGCTTGATCGCGACGGCGACGGCGCCCAAGGCACCGCCCATCGAAAGCGAGCCGGTGTCGCCCATGAAGACCATGGCCGGCGGCGCGTTGAACCAGAGGAAACCGAGTGCGGCCCCCACCAGCGCCGCGCAGAAGACCGCGAGCTCGCCGGTGCCGGGCACGAACAGCAGCGTCAGGTATTTGGCGAAAACCGCGTTGCCGACGAGATAGGCGATGAAGCCGAAGACGCCGGCCGCGATCATCACCGGCATGATCGCGAGGCCGTCGAGCCCGTCGGTGAGGTTCACGGCATTGGACGCGCCGACCATGATGAGGACGGCGACGACGATGAAGAAGAGCCCGAAATTGACGAGGTAGTCCTTGATGAACGGGATCGAGAGGCCGGTCGCGATCGGCTGCGTCGCGTCCACCCCGGGGCGGAACTCGGCCGCCCAGTGGAGATGCATGATCCAGTAGGTGGCGATGGCGCTGACGAGAAGCTGGCCCAGGAACTTCGTGCGGCTCGAAATGCCGGCGGTCGAGCGCTTGGTCAGCTTCTTGTAGTCGTCGAAGAAGCCGAGCGCGCCGAAGCCGAGCGTCACGATCATCACCGCCCAGACATAGCCGTTCGAGAGATCCATCCAGAGCAGCGTGCTGACGGTCACGGCGATGAGGATGAGCACGCCGCCCATGGTCGGCGTGCCCTTCTTCTTCAAATGGGTCTCGGGCCCGTCGGCGCGGATCGGCTGGCCCTGGGGCTGCTTGCTCCTGAGCCAGCGGATGACCTTGGGGCCGATGATCCAGCAGATGAGCAGCGCGGTAATCACCGCGCCGCCGCTGCGGAAGGTCAGGTATTGGAAGAGGCGGAGGCCGCCATATTCCTGGCTCAAGGGGAAGAGGAGTTCGAACAGCATCGCGCGCTCCCGATATCACTTTCCCGATTTCGTAGGAGACGCGCGGTTCAACGCCAAGAGGGCTTGTACGATCGGCGCCATCCGGCTGCCGAGCGAGCCTTTGACCATAACCACGTCGCCGGCGCGGACCGCCTTGGTCACTTCGGGCTCCAGCGAGGCCGAATCGGGCGCGTGGGCGCCGCGGATTTCCTTTGGCAGCGCCGCATCGAGCGCCGCGGTGTGCGTGCCGCAGGTGAAGACCTTGTCGACCTTGGCCGCGAGGAAGCTGGGCGCCAGGGCGGCATGGATCGCGTCGGCCTCGTCGCCGAGCTCGCGCATGTCTCCGAGCACGGCGATGCGCCGCCCGCCGGGCTCGGGCGTGGCGAGCGCGAGGGTCGCGAGCGCCGCCCGCACCGCTTCGGGGCTGGCGTTGTAGCTTTCGTCGATGAGCGTGAAGGCGCCGCGCTCGAAGTTGACGCGGTGGCGGGCGCCGCGGCCCTTGGGCGGCTGCACCTGCGCCAAGGCCGCCGCGGCCTTGGCGAGATCGGCGCCGAGCGCCTGCGCCGCCGCCAGCACGGCCAGGCTGTTCGCGACCCAGTGCTGGCCCGGCGAGCCGATGGAATAGCGCAGGCGCGTGCCGAGGATCTCGGCCGTCACGGTGCTCTGCGTGGCGCCCAAATCGGCGCCGACCAGGCGCGCGTCGGCACTCTTGTGCGTGCCGAACGAGATCAGGCGCGCGATGCCGGCCTTTTCCGCCGCGCGGGCGAGGCGGTCGTAGTATTCGCTGTCGCGCGGCAGCACCGCCGTGCCGCCCTTCATGCCGGTGAAGATCTCGGCCTTGGCGTCGGCGATCTCGGCCACCGACTTGAAGAAGGCGGTATGCGCGGGCGCGATCCAGGTGATGAGCGCCACATGCGGACGCACGAGCTCGGTCAGCGGCGTGATCTCGCCCGGATGATTCATGCCGAGCTCGAATATGCCGTAGGCGGTCTCGCGCGGCATGCGCGCGAGCGACAGCGGCGCGCCCCATTGATTGTTGAGGCTGCCCTCGCTGGCATGGGTCGAAGCCTGCGCCGCCAGCACGGTGCGCAGCGCCTCCTTGGTGCCGGTCTTGCCGACGCTGCCGGTGACGGCGGCGATGCGCGCCTTGGTGCGCGCACGCGCGGCGCGGCCGAGGCCGCGCAGGCCTTCGAGCGTGTCGGCCACTTCGATCACCGGTCCTTCGGGCCTTGCGATGCGGCCCTTCTCGACCAGCGCTGCGGCGGCGCCGGCCTTGAACGCGGCGGAAACGTATTGATGGCCGTCCTGGCTCACGCCGGCGATGGCGCAGAAGAGATCGTCCTTCGCCAAGGTGCGCGTGTCGATCGAGACGCCGCGCGCGGCGAAGGGCGCGCTCGCGCGGCCGCCGGTGGCCGCGGCGGCCTCGGCATCGGTCCAGAGCACGGCGCGGGCGCTCATGCGCGGCCCCCGGCCGAAGCCGCGGCCTTGCGCGCCACCTCGATGTCGTCGAACGGCAGCACCTTGTCGCCGACGATCTGGCCCGGCTCGTGGCCCTTGCCGGCGATGACGAGCACGTCGCCGGGCGCCAAAGCCGCGATAGCGGCCGCGATCGCCTCGGCGCGGTCCCCGATCTCGACGGCGCCGGGCGCCGCGGCCAGGATTTCCCTGCGGATCGCGGCCGGCGGCTCCGAACGCGGATTGTCGTCGGTGACGTAGACGCGGTCGGCGAGCTTCACCGCGATCTCGCCCATGATCGGGCGCTTGCCGCGGTCGCGGTCACCGCCGCAGCCGATGACGACGGCGAGCTTGCCCTTCACCTGCGGGCGCACTTCCGTGAGCACCGCTTCGAGCGCATCCGGCTTGTGGGCATAGTCGACATAAATCGGCGCGCCGTTGGGGTGGCGCGCCGCCAGCTCCATGCGGCCCGGCGCCCCCTTGAGCGCGCCGAGCGCGGCGGCGGCGTCGCCGGGCGGTGCGCCGGTCGCGAGCACGAGGCCGAGCGCGCAGAGCACGTTCCAGGCCTGGAACGTGCCCGCCAGCGCCACCTCGGCGCGATAGGCTTCGTCGCGATAGCGGAAAGACAACAAAAGACGGCCAGGCTGCGGCTCCACGTCTTGGAGCTGCAACCCGGCCGCCGAAGTTGCGCGGCCATAGGGGAGGAGGGCCTGGCCGCGCTGGGCACACAGGTACCGAAGCGCCGGAAATTCCGGCGAGTCGGCGTTGAGGACCGCGCCGGCGCCTTTCGGCAGCAAATCGCCGAACAGGCGCCATTTGGCGGCGCGGTAGGATTCGATCGTCGCGTGATAATCAAGGTGATCGCGCGCGAGATTGGTGAAGCCGGCGGCGGAGAGACGCACGCCGTCGAGGCGATACTGGTCGAGGCCGTGGCTCGACGCCTCCATCGCGAGATGCGTGACCCCGGCCTTGGCCAGCGCCGCGAGATCGGCATGGAGCGCCACGGGATCGGGCGTCGTGAGCGCGCCGTAGCGGTCGACGCCGGCGCCGCGGATGCCGAGCGTGCCGATGCTCGCCGACCTAAACCCGAGCCGGGCCCAGATCTGCTGGCAATACGAGGCGGTCGAGGTCTTCCCGCTGGTGCCGGTGACGGCGACGACCGTGGCGGGCTGGCTCGCATAGAAGCGCGCGGCCATGAGGGCGAGGCGCCGGCGCGGGTTGCGGTCGCGCACGAAGGGGCCGGGGCCCGGCGTTTCGGCATCGGCGAGCACGGCGACGGCGCCGCGCGCGAGCGCGTCGGCGATGAAACGGCGCCCGTCGGCCTTGCTGCCGGGCAGCGCGGCGAAGAGGAAGCCGGGGGCGACCTTGCGCGAATCCGAGGTGAGGCCGGCGATCTCGCTTTCGAGCAGCGCCGGTTCGGCGGCAAGCCTCTTATCGTCGAGCAGGGCCGCCAGCTTCATCACCTCACTCCGTTGCCGCCCGCTCCATGCGGGATACCCGACGCGCGGCGGGCTTGGCCGCCGGCTTGGCGGGCTTGGGCGCCGCCTTGGGTGCCTTGGCGTCGGGCAGTTCCGACGTATTCTCGGCCGGCAGCACGCCGAGGAGCGGCGCCGCCTTCAAGACGATCTCGCGCACCACCGGTGCCGCCACCACGCCGCCGGTCGCCTCGGGCGTCTCGGCGCTGGCCTTGGGCTCGTCGATCATCGCCAGCACGACATAGCGCGGCGCATTGATCGGGAAGGCGCCGATGAAGGAGGCGATGCGCGCATTGCGCCGGTAGCCTTTCCTGCCCGCGGACTTGTCGGCCGTCCCGGTCTTGCCGCCGAGGAAATAGCCCGGCGCCTCGGCGCGCTTGCCGGTGCCCTTCTCGACGACGAGGCGCATCAGCTTCCTCATCTCGGCCGACGTCTTGGCGCTGACCACCGGCACATAGTCGATCGGCTCCTTGGGATTGCGCCTCAGCAGCGTCGCCGGCGCGCGCTTGCCGTCGTTGACGATGCCGGCGACGGCGGCAGCGAGATGGAGCGGCGTTACCGACATGCCGTGCCCGTAGGCGATCGTGATCGTGTTGAGCGGCTTCCAGTCCCGCGGATAGAGCGGGGCGCCGATCTCGGGCAGCTCGATCGCAACCGGCTTCAGCATGCCGGCGCGGCCCATGAAGGCGCGCTGGCGCGGCGTGCCGGCTTCGATCGCCATCTTGGCCGAGCCGATGTTCGACGAATACTGGAAGATCT
>DATBLL010000169.1:0-5884 GCA_036555425.1 Alphaproteobacteria bacterium
TCGTCTCCGCCCGGGAGCGCGCGCCTCCTGGCGCGCGCTCCCATTCAGACCCGTTTATCCACGAACCGCGGCGCCTTCACGCTGCTTTCGAACTCGCGCGCGAGCGTGCCGAGGGGCAGCACCTCGACATCGGGCCGCACTTCGAAGGTCTTGCGCACCGCCTCGGCCACCTTGCCGGAAACGCCGCCGGCATCGAGGCCGCGCTTCACCTCGATCATGAGCTTCAGGATCTCGCGGTCCGACGCGGTCTGTAGCTCCACCTTGAAGTCGTTCACCTCGGGCATGCGGAAGACGAAATCCTCGAATTCCGCGTGGTTCATGTTGATGCCGCGGATCTTGAAGAAGCCGGCGGTGCGGTGCGCATGGCGCATCACCGGGAAGACGGAGAAGGGGCCCTCGAGGCTGGTCTCCTCGCGCACCGTCACGATGTCGCCCGAGCTCCAGCGCAGGAACGGCGTCGCATTGTTGATCCAAAGCGGCGTGATCACCATCAGGCCTTCCTGCCCTTCGGGCACCGGCCTGCCGGTCTTCTCGTCGACGACTTCGAACAGCGCCTGGTCGGTCTGGATGTGGAAGCCCTCGTGCACGCGGCTGTCGCTGCCGAGGATGCCGATCTCGGTCATGCCGAAGAGATCGTTGACCTCGGCGCCCCACATGCGCTGGAGCTTCTCGCGCTTGGCCTTGGAGAGCGCCTCGGCGCCGACGAGGACCTTGCGCACCGAGCCGCCGGCGAGATCGATGCCTTGCGCCTCGGCGAGATTGGCGAGGTGCAGGCCGTAGCTCGGCATGCCCATCCAGAGGGTGGGCTTCATGCGCTGGATCAGCTCCAGCTGCACCTGCGAGGGCGTGTTGGCGCCCGAGCCCGCCCACATCACGCCGACGCCGGCGAGGTTGGCGCTGCGCGCCCAAAGCTGCCCGGCCGGATGCACGCCGAACGGAAACGAGACGTGGCACACGTCGCCGCGCGCCACCCCCGTGCACACCCAGCAGCGCACGAGCTGCAGGAAGGTGTGCTCCATGTCGGCGAAGCTGCGCGGATAGAAGAGGGGCACCCCGGTGGCGCCGCCCGAGCGCCAATATTCGGCGATCTCGCCCGGCGCCGCGATGCAGAATTCGGCGAGGAAGCGCTCCGGCGGTATCTTGCGCAGCACCTCCTTGTCGAGGATCGGGATCTTGGCCCATTCCACCGGATCGTCGAGCCGGTCGGGGCGCACGTGATCGAGCTTGCCGCGATAGAACGCCGCCTTCTTGGCCTGCGCCAAGGCCACGCGCTTGCGCTCGCTCTGGATGCGCGCGATCTCCGCCTTCGACGCGGGCAGTTTGAGGTCGAGCATCCTCCCTCCGGTCGTTCTGATTGCTTGATCGAACGATTTGGCGCGCGCATTTGATCATGCGCGCCGGGCGCTGCCAACACATGGGCCGTCCCACGCGATCCGTGGGCAGCCCCCGGCGCGAGTGGGACGCGGCCATCGCAGGGGCGCGCCGCGCGCGCCCATTCCATCCGCGCGATACGCGCTCTAAGGGCTCAAATCCCGCGCGCGCGGCCTTCCCAGTAGGGCTTGCGGAGGAGGTTCTTCTGCACCTTGCCGATCGCGGTCTTGGGCAGGGCGTCGACGAACTTGACGAGCCGCGGGCGCTTGTGGCGCGCGATCTTGCCGGCGACGAAATCGGCCAGCGCCTCGGGCGAGACCTTCTGGCCCTCAGCGAGCACGACGTGGGCGGCCGGCACCTCGCCCCAATGCGCGTCGGGGATGCCGAACACCGCGCATTCCTTCACCGCCGGGTGCTGGAAGAGCGCGTTCTCGATCTCGGCGGGATAGATGTTCTCGCCGCCGGCGATGATCATGTCCTTGGCGCGGTCGACGAGGAACAGGAAACCCTCCGTGTCGCGGTAGCCGACGTCGCCGGTCTTCAGCCAGCCGTCGGGCGTGAACAGCGCCTTGGTCAGCTCGGGCTCGCGATAATAGCCGGAACAGACCTGCGGGCCCTTGACGCAGAGCTCGCCGATCTGCCCCTCGCGCAGGCGATGTCCGGCGCCGTCGAAGAACGCCATCTCGACGCAGGCGAAGGGAATGCCGTTGCTCGTCGGCTTGTCGCGCGCCCGCTCGGGCGGGCGATAGGCGAGCGCGCCGCCCTCGGATTGGCCGTAATGGTCGAGCATGCGCAGCTTCGGCAGGCGCTCGAACACGCGCTCCAGCAGCGCCACCGGCATCGGCGCGCCGCCGTAATTGAGGAGGCGCAGGCTGGCCAGGCGCTCCGGCGCGAAGCCCGGATCGTTCAAGACGCCGTTGATCATTGTGGGCACGAGGAAGCCCATGGTCGCGCGCTCGCGCTCGACGGCGGCGATGAAGGCAGCCGGGTCCCAGCGTGGCATCAGCGCCACGCTCGTGCCCGCCGCCATTGCGCTGTAGAACCACGAGGACAGGCCGGCCAAGTGGAACATCGGCGTGGCGAGAACCGCGATATCCCGCGGCGTCAGCTCGAACGGCTCGGCGACGACTTGCGCGATGTAGCTGCGCGCGCCGTGCGTCGCGAGGACGCCCTTGGGAAAGCCGGTCGTGCCCCCGGTGAAGGTGATGCAGAACGGGTCCTCGGGCTTGATCGCCACGTTGGGTGGCGCATCCCCGGCCCCCGCTTGGAACGCGTCCCAGCCGATCTCGCCGGCGGCGGGCGGCCCGGCGGGCTCGCCGATGACGACGACGGTCTTGAGCGTGGGCGTGCGCGGGCGCGCGGCGCGCAGATTCGCCAGCATCCCCGCGTCGGCGAAAACGGCTTCGATCCCGATCTTGTTGATCACGTGCGCGAGGTCGTCGGCGGTGTAGCGGATGGTAAGATGGGCCTGCAGCGATCCGGCGCGCGCGGCGCCCATGTGGAAGATCGGATATTCGATGCGGTTGGGCGAAAGGATCGCGATCGTGTGGCCTTGGCCGAGCTGCGCGTCGGCGAGCGCAGCCGCCAGGCGAGAGGCGGCGCGGTCGAGCGCGCGGAACGCGATGCGCTTGCCGTCGGCGACGACGGCGGTGCGCTCGGGCCAGCGCGCGGCGGCGCGCGCGAGCAACTCGGCGGCGGGCAGGGCCGTGGGCGTGTCGGTCATGCGGGCGCGATGCGGGCGAGCAGATCCATGAGCTGGCGGCGCTCGGGAGCCGAGAGGTTGCGCACGATCTCGGCCTCGTGGCGCAGGAGGCGCGGCTGCAGCGCCTTCAGGAACGCCTCGCCCTGGCGCGTGAGCTTCAAGGCGTGCGAGCGGCGGTCGACGGCCGAAGGCGTGCGCGCGACGAGGCCGCGGCCCTCGAGCAGATCGATCATGGCGACGAGCGTCGAGCGGTCGATGCCGAGCGCCTTGCCGAGCCGGGTCTGGTTGATGCCGGAGTTGGCCTCGCACATGAGCAGCACGCCCAATTGGCCGGGGCTGATGCGGTCCTCGGCCAGGTGCGCGTTGAAGCTCTGGAACGTGAAGACGTCGGCGCGGCGCAGGAAATAGCCGAGCAGGCCCTCGAGCCGGCCGCGGCTCGGTTCCGCCTCCGCGCGCTCCTCCGCCTCCTCGGCCCCGCGGCTGCGCAAGACTGCCTTTTCGGTCATGATGCCCTGATAGCACATGTTGCTTTGCGGCTCAAATAATTGGTATAGCTGATAATCAGTGGCACGAATTATATCTTGGCTGTCCGACCAAGAGGGCGCGGGAGGCCCGTGAGCTTCAAGATCGCGATCAAGGGGCGGAGCCAGGAGGTCGTGGCCGAGATGGGCGAAACCATCCTGGCGGCGGCGCTGCGCGCGGGCGTGCCCTATCCCTGCGGCTGCCGCTCGGGCAATTGCGGCGCCTGCAAGAGCCGGCTCGTCGCGGGCGAGGTCGAGCTGTCCCCCTATTCCGACTACGCGCTTTCGAAGGCCGAAAAAGGCGCCGGCCTCGTCCTCGCCTGCCGCGCCGTGCCGTGGTCGGACTGCGAGGTCGCCTGGCTCGAGGCCGACGATGTGGCGATGCATCCCATCCGCCATCTCGATTGCGAGGTGACGGCAGTCGAGCCGGCGACGCACGACATCCGCATCGTGCGCATGGCGATCCGCGCCGGCGGCCCGTTCGATTTCTCGGCCGGGCAATACGCCTCGGTGATCTTCGCTCCGGGACGTACGGGCGAGGCGAAGCTGCCGCCGCGCGATTTCTCGATGGCCAACCGGCCGGGCGGCGACACGCTCGAATTCCACATCCGCCTCGTGCCCGGCGGCGCCGTGACACCCTATGTCGCCGGCACCCTCAAGGCGGGCGAGCGCGCGCGTGTCGTCGGCCCTTATGGCAACGCGTTCTATCGGCCGCGCCACGCCGGCCCGATCCTGGCCATCGCCGGCGGCTCGGGCTTGGCACCGATCCAGAGCACGGTCGAAGAAGCGCTGGCGCAAGGGGCGCGGCAGCCGATCCATCTTTATTTCGGCGTCCGCGCCGAGCGCGATCTCTATCGCGAGCAGCATTTCCGCGCGCTGGCGGGGAAGCACCCGAACCTGAATTTCGTGCCGGTGCTGTCCGAGCCCCAAGGGCCGACGGCGCGCCGCACCGGCTTCCTCTCCGAGGCGATCGGCAAGGATTTCGCCGATTTTGACGGGTTCAAGGCCTACCTCGCCGGCCCGCCGGTCATGGTCGAAACCTGCACCGCGGTGCTCAAGCATCGCGGCCTCGCGCGGCAGAATCTGCATGCCGATGCCTTCTACACCGAGGCCGACAAGGCCAAGCTGGAAACCGCGCCATGACGAAGCTGCTGGAGGGAAGGGTCGCCATCGTCACCGGCGCCGCGCGCGGCATCGGCCGCGCGATCGCCGAGGGCTTCGTGCGCGAAGGCGCCAAGGTCGTCGTCGCCGACAGCGGCACGAGCATCGGCGGCGACGGCGCCGACCCCGCCGTGGCCGAGGCGGCGGCAGAGGCGCTCGGCGGCGCGGCCCTCGCCTGGCCCGACAGCGTCGCGAGCCCCGGCGCGGCCAAGGCGCTGGTCGAGCTTGCCACGAAGCGCTGGGGCGGCCTCGACATCGTCGTCAACAACGCCGCCATCATCCGCGACGCGCTCGTCTTCAAGGGCGAGCCGCGCGATTGGGACGCGGTGATCCACACGAACTTGAACGCCGCCTACTACTTGGTCAACGCGGCGACGCCGGTCATGCGCGACCAGCACAAGGCGGGCCGGCCGAAGCGCGGCGCGGGCTGCAATTGGGGCCGCATCGTCAACATCGGCTCGACGGCGGGGCTCTACGGCAATTACGGCCAGGCCGCCTACGCGGCATCCAAGGCCGGCTTGTTCGCGCTGACGCGCATCGCGGCGATGGAGATGGCGCGCTCGGATGCGACCGCGAATTTCGTCGTGCCCTTCGCGCATACGCGCGTGACCGATTCGATCAAGCCCGCCAACGACGCGCAGGCCACCTACAAGACGCGCGCGATGAAGGTGGAGGCGCGCTTCGTCGCCGATCTGGTGACAGCCCTCTGCGCGGATACCGGCCGCAAGGTCTCGGGCCAGATCCTCGGCGTGCGCGGGCGCGAGCTGTTCCTCTTCTCGCAGCCGCGCCCCGCCGTGCGCTTGGCGCTCGAGAAGAACGAATGGTCTGTCGCGCGCCTGGGCGAAGCCTTCGGCCGCGAGCTCGCGCCGCAGATGACCGACCTCACGACCGACCTCGAGCACTTCAACACCGAACCGCTCGTCTGATGTGAAAAAGGAAAGTGAACAAGAGGCGTGGAGGCATGGAGAAGGAGGGAAGAAAGTGAACCACAGAGGGCACAGAGGACACCGAGAAGAAAATGGAATGCGCGCCAAGGGCGCGCCAAGATTCGTCTCTGTGTCCTCTGTGCCCCCTGTGGTTCAATCGTTTCTTCTCCACGTCCCCACGCCTCCTGTTTCCTTCCCCTTCG
>DATBLL010000204.1:0-2293 GCA_036555425.1 Alphaproteobacteria bacterium
ATGTCGCCCGGGCCGATCAGCTTGATTCCCGCTTCGCGCATCCCGAGCGCGCCATAGGTCTTCACCACGCCCACCGCGTGATCGCCGGCCGGGACGAACACGAAGAACACGTCGGGCTTCTTGTCCTTGGCGCGCTGGAAGAACGGCGTGAAGTCGGGCACCTGACCCGGACCGCCCATCGGGATCTCGTCGATCACCTTGCCGCCGGCGGACTCGAACCCGCGCTTGAACGCGTCGAGGCTGTCCTTGCCCGGCGGGTAGTCGGTGTAGCCGACGACCGCGGTCTTCGCGTTGACGACCTTGGCGGCCGCCTGTCCCATCGAGTACCCCGCGTGCCACATGGAGAACGAGACGCGCGAGATCATCGGCGACAGGTCCGTGATCCAGGCGGTGCCGGCGTTCATGATCACCACCGGCTTCTTGCCCGCGCTCGCGAGCGAGGCCGTGCTGATGGCGTCCGGCGAGTAGACGAAGCCGGTCAGGATGTCGACCTTGTCCTGGGCGATCAGCTCCTGCACCGCGGTCTTGGCCTCCGCGCCGTCCGGCTTCTTGCTGTCGCGCTTGACGAGCTCCACCTTGCAGGATCCGAACGCCTTGGGATTGAGCTTCATGAACATCTGGATCCCGCGGTCGATCTGCTGGCCGAACTCCGCGCCCACCCCGCTGTAGGACAGCACCACCCCGACCTTGACCTGGGCCTGCGCGCCGGCGGCGAGCGCCGCAAGCGCCACGGCGGCGAGCGCCGGCGCGAACCTGGCTTTGATAGTCATCGTCCTCCTCCTCAGGTGACGGTGGCAAGGCGGCAATCGTAATTGAGTCCACGCGCGACGGCAATCGTGGCCTGCGCGCCGGGAGCGGGCGCGCCGGGGCCCCTCGACCCGCTCATCGGATCGCCTTTCGGCGTGGGAGACGCCGGCAGCCCCGTCCCGCGCGGCTCCTGCGGCGCCGCCGTCTAGCGAAGATGCCCTCGCCGATGCGCGCCGCGACACCCGTCGGCGCGCGGTTCGTCTGCGCGTTCGCGGCGGTCGGCCACCGAATTCTCCGCCCCGGTCAAGGCCGGTTTCTACACGCGCCTCGAGCGGATCGCGTCCGTGATTCCGGCGACGATCGTGCTCGGGCAATGCCAGGCGCCGGCCCAGCCGGCGGGCGCGGCGCCGGTGATCGCGGCGCTGCTCATCTTGCGGCTGCCGCGCCGTGATCCCTTGGCCGCGTCGCCCGCGCGGCGATCGCCGGTGTGCCCTTGTTGCTCAGGGCCGGGCGAGCGACCAGACCTTGTTGACTCCGTCGCCGGTCTTGTCGCCCGGCTTCTTGTCCTTGACCCAGAGGTAGAGCGGCTTACCCTTGTAGGCCCACTGCCTGGCGCCGTCGTCGCGCGTGACGATGGTCCAGGCGCCGCTCGCGGCGTCCGAGGAGGACGCCATCAAAGGCGGCCAGTTCTGGGCGCAGGGCCCGTTGCAGAGGCTCTTTCCGCCGCCGGCGGGATCCTTGTCGAAGGTGTACAGGGTCATGCCGGCGGAGTCGGTGAGCACGCCCCCTTGAGCCTTGGCCGGTTGCGCGGAGGCGGTGAACGTCGAGGCGGCAAGCGCGGAGGCGGCGGCGACAGCGAGAAGAATGCGGCGGTTCATGCGGGGTTCCTCATCGGATGGTTGAAGTGGACAGCCGTGACGCAAACAATCTCGGCGCGGACTTATTCCGTGCTCGCGCACGGCGCGCCGGGGCGGCACGACGATCTTGCACGCGGTGGCCCGGCGACAGCCTCGTCATGGCGAACCCGACGACCGCCGCGGTGCCGACGAAGATCCCGAAGATGTTGCGCGCGAAGCGCCACGCCGACAGCCAGATCGGCCCGTCGACCAGCAGCTCGGGCTCAAGTGGCTGCGGTGCTAGGCGGCCGCCGTCGCGCCCGCCGGCGGGCCGAGCGCCTTCAGCGCCGGCATCACCTCGCGCGCAAAGAGCTCCATGTTCGTGCGCGTGAGGTCGGCGGGCAGGGTGCCGAACTGGCAGAGGACGAGCAGGTTGCCGAAGCGCATCTCCGTCCAGTAGCCCGCGAACGCCTGCCGCACCGTCCCCGGGCTGCCGCAGACGAAGAGCCCGAGCTCGATCGCCTTGTCGATCGTGACGTCGCCGAACATCTCGGCCTTCGCCTTCATCACGTTCTTCAGCGATTCGCGCGACGTGTAGCCGGGCGGCAGCAGCATCTCGATCGGCATCCTGAGGAAGACGTTGCGCAGCGCCTCGAAGTGCGGCTTCGCCTCGGCGCGCGCCTGCTCGTCGGTTTCGGCCACGTAGACGG
>DATBLL010000210.1:0-25563 GCA_036555425.1 Alphaproteobacteria bacterium
GGAGCAGTTCCGCGAGATTCACCGGACCGTGCTCATGACCTCGCCCAACTATTTCAACGTCAGCCGACCGATCCCGGTCGAGGCCACGCTGGCGATCGGCTAGCCGGCCCCGGCGCCGCGCTCACTCTCCCGGCGGCATCAGGTGGATGGCGTCGGCGAGCAGCGACACCGTCGCCGCGGCGCCGGGCGCCAGCGCGTTGCGCCGCGCGGTGTGGGCGCTGACCGAAAACGTCAGCACCGACGCGTCCGCGCGCTCGCCGACGCGCAGCGAAACCAGGGCAGTGTCGCCGAAGAACAGCAATTCGGCGATGGTGCCCGAGACCGGGTTCTCGCGCTCGCCGCGCGAGGGCCGCTCGCGCCGGTGCATGACGATGGCCGACGCCGCGATCGTCCATGAAACCGTGGCGCCCGGCGGAAAGTGGCCGTCGTCGCGCGCTTCGAGCGCGATTGCGTCCCATCGCAGCGTCAGCAGCCCGGCGGCGGGGTTGCGCGCGGCGACCGTGCCCGCGAACACGTTGGGCTGATCCATGAGCCGCGCCACCAGCGGCGAGGCGGGCCGGTTTGCGATCTCGTCGGGCGTGCCGTGCTGCAGCGTCTTGCCGTGATGCAGCACGGTCATGCGGTCGGCGAGCGCCGCCGCCTCGGCGAGATCGTGAGTGACGAGGATCGTCGGGGCCGCGATCGCACGGCGGAGGAGGGCGAGTTCACGCTGGAGCTTGCGCCGCGTGACCTGGTCGACGGCGGCGAAGGGCTCGTCGAGCAGCAGCACCGCCGGCTCGCGCGCGAGCGCCCGCGCCAGCGCCACGCGCTGGCGCTGCCCGCCCGAGAGTTGGTCGGGGCGGCGCTCGCCCAACCCGCTCAGATGCACGAGATCGAGGAGCGCGTGCGCCCGCGCGCCGCGCTTCGCCCGCGGGACGTGGCCGAGCGCCGCCGTCACGTTGGCGCGGGCGGAGAGGTGGGGGAAGAGCGCATAATCCTGGAAGACGAGGCCGACGCGCCGGCGCTGTGGCGGCAGGCTGATATCGCGCGCGGCGTCGAACCAGATCTCGCCGTTGCACGCGATGCGGCCGTGACGCGGCCGGATGATGCCGGCGATGGCCCGCAGGATCGTGGTCTTGCCGGCGCCCGAGGGGCCGACCAGCGCCAAAAGCTCGCCGGGTCGGCACGAGAGCTCGGCGTCGAGCGGAATCGGCGCCGGCTGGGCCAGGCGCGCCTCGAGCCCCTCCGCCGCCATCCGGCGCCTAGCGGCGGCGGACCAGCCCGCGCTGGCCCAAACCGTAGACGACGCCGACGGCGATGAAGGAGAAGGCGAGCAGCGCCGCCGACATCGCCGCCGCCTCGCCCATCGCGAATGCCTGGACGCGGTCGTAGATCGCGATCGAGATCGTGCGCGTCTCACCCGGAATGCTGCCGCCCACCATCAGCACGACGCCAAATTCGCCGAGCGTGTGCGCGAAGGTAAGCGCCGCCGCCGAGGCGAGGCCGGGCCAGGCCAGCGGCATCTCGATGCGTGCGAACGTCGCCGCGCGCGAAAGCCCGCTGCACCAAGCGGCCTCGCGCAATTGCTCGGGGACGGCCTCGAAGGCGCGCTGCAGCGGCTGCACGGCAAAGGGTAAGTTCACCAGCAGCGACGCGGCCACGAGGCCTTCGAAGGTGAACACCAGCGGCGCGCCGAACGCCGCCTCGTAAAGCTGGCCGAGTGGCGCGGCGCGGCCCGCGGCGGCAAGCATGTAGTAGCCGAGCACGGTCGGCGGCAGCACCAGCGGCAGCGCGATCAGCGCCTCGACGAAGCCTTTCCCCGGGAAACGCCGCCAGGCGAGCGCGCGTGCGATCAGCACCGCCAGTGGCAGCAACACCAGCGTGGTCCACAGCGCGAGTGCCAGCGAAAGGCGGAGCGCCGTCCAATCCATGGCGCTCAGCCTCCGGGGCTTGGCACGGTGTAGCCGTGTTGCGCGAAGACGGCATGCGCCGCCGGCGTCTGCAGATAGCGATAGAACGCCTCGGCCGCCGCCCCCGCATTCTTCATCAGGACCATGCGCTGCGCGAGCGGCTTGTGCCACCCCGCCGGGATCAGCGCATAGCGCCCGCGCCGCGCCAGCTCGGGCGCCAGCGCCAGCGAAAGCGCGATGATGCCGCCCTCGGTCGAGCCGGAGCTCGCGAACTGGGCCGCCTGGGCGATGTTCTCGCCCATGACGATATGCGGCTTCAGCGCGGGCCAGAGCCCGGCATGGGTCAGGGCCTCGACCGCGCGCTGGCCGTAGGGCGCCACCTCGGGATTGGCGATGGCGAAGCGCTTGATCGTGCCGGCGGCGAGGGCGGATTTGAGCCCCGCCAGCGCTGCGTCGGGCACGAGCGGCGAGCCGTGCGGCGCGAAGATCGCGAGCCGCCCCGCGGCATAGACCACGCCGCGGTCGCGCGTGAGGCCCGCGTCGGCGAGGCGGAAGACGCTCTCTTCATCCGCGGAGAGGAACAGCTCGAACGGTGCGCCTTGCCGGATCTGCTGCACGAACTTGCCGGAGGAGCCGGTGGCGATGCGCAGATCGCGGCCGCTCTCGCGCTTGAAGGCGGCGGCCAGCTCCTCGATCGCGAATTTGACGTTCTCGGCGACGGCGATCGCCGGGGCCGTTTGCGCGCCGCTTGTGCCGGCGGCCAGGGTCAGCGCGAGCGCGGCGAGCATTCCGAAGGCGCGGGGCACGGTGGGCATGGGCCTCTCGATTCAAGCGATATAGCCAGTGGAACATATCGGGTCGCTGATGACAAGTTGCCGCTGCCACGGCGCTGCCCCGCCCGCGCTTACCTCTTGGCGAGCATCCGGCCCAGCGCCGCCGCGTCGCGCGCGACCGCGCGCCGCGTCGCCGCCTCCATGCGGCGGTAGCGCATGAGCACACCGGCGCCGGCCGCCGTCAGCGCGGCGCCGCCGCCGCGCTCGCCGCCCTTGGCCGCGGCCACCAGCGGCGCCTTGAAGGCGGCATTCATCTGCTCGACGAGGAGCCAGGCGCGCTTGTAGCTCATGCCCATCCGCCGCCCGGCCGCCGCGATCGAGCCCAGGTCGCGGATCCCCTCGAGCAGGCGCGCCTTGCCCGGCCCCAGCGATATGTCGGGCTCGAAGGTGATGCGGATGCGCGCGGCGGGAGCGGGGCTCTTGGCCATGGCCTGTATCGGCGCGGCCCGGCCGTCGGCTACGGCCGGAGATAGCTCCAGCCCTGCTCCTGCAGCTCGATCAGGCGGATGACGCCCGAGGGCACCGACTTGGCCTCTTTGAGCAGCGGGATTTCCTTGCCCTCGCGCTTGGCCATGCCGGCGCGCGTGTTTTCGCAGGCGGAGAAGCTCAGCTCGGAATATTGCAAGCTCATGGCGGCGACGCGGTCTTTCACCGGCGACGTGTCGGCGCGCAGCATGACCAGGCCGGGGCCGTAGGTGACGACTTCGATCATCACCTTCTCGCCCTTGGCCGCGTAGTACCTTTGCACGTTCTCGACATTGTTGAGCGCGAGGTTCATGCGCTGCGGGTCGCCCTCGTTGACCTGGATCGCGACCTTGTGCGTCTTGGCTTCGGCTGAAGCGGCGCGCGGAGCCAGCGGCGCGGCCAGCGCCGCGGCAAGCGCAAGGACGAGTAGGCGGCGGTTCATGGCAGCTCCTCCCGATTGTCACCGGCAAGGTAAGACCAGCGCGGGGCCAATACACCATGAAAATCGGACCGCCCGGCCAGTGCGCCGGGCGGCTGAGTGGTAGCGAGATTCGTGATTCGCCGTTGTCCCGGCGCTAGCGCTCGGCGAGGGCGGGGCGGCGCGTTGGGTTGGGCCCCACCGCCTCGGTCGGAACCGCGAGATAGCCCTCGCCCTTGAGCCAGCGATAGGCGTCGTCGAGCATCAGGCGCAGCGAGGTCGGCTGGTAGCCGAGCTCGTCGCGCGCCTTGGTCGAGACGATGCGCGGATGGGCGAGGATGAGCTCCGCGGCCTGCGGCGTCAGGTCCGGCTCGCGGCCGGTGAAGACGGCGACCAGCGCCTTGAACCGCGCCACCACGCGGATCGAGAACGGCGTGAGCGTGCGCTTCGTCACCGGCTGACCGACGAGGTCGCCGATAAAGCGGATCACGTCGGCGAAATTCGCGTCGCAGCCGCCGAGAAGATAGTTATGACCGACGCGGCCGCGCTCGACGGCGGCGATCATCGCGCGCGCTACCGCTTCGGCGTGGCAGAAGCTGCCGCTGCCGGGCGGGATGCCGGGCAGCTTCCGGTTCGCGACGAGGGCGAACATGCGGCCCCAGCCCTTGACGTCGTAGCGGCCGAGAATGTGCGCGGGATTGACGATGACGGCCGGGAGCCCCTCGGCCGCCGCGCGCTTCATCTCCTGCTCGGCCAGTGCCTTCGAGCGCACATAGTTGACCTTGGAGAACTGGCCGGACTGCGAGGTCGACTCGTGGATCGTCGGATGCTCGAGGCCGTAAGCGGACCACGATGAAACATGGATTACGCGCTTCACCGCCTTGGCGCGCGCGGCGGCGATCACGGCCTTGGTGCCGTCGACGTTGTCGCGGGTCTGCTCGACGTTGCGGCGCGACCACACCGAGGTGTTGGCGGCGAGGTGGAACACCGCATCGGCGCCCTGCGGCATCGCATTGGCCACCGCGTCGAAATCGGCGATGTCGCCCTCGGCGAGGCGGACCGGAAAATGGGTGAGGCGCGCGGTGTCGGAGGTGGGGCGGTGATACGCCACCACGACCCAACCGCGCTCGGAGAGCTGCTCGACCAAGTTCAGGCCGAGAAAGCCCGTGGCGCCCGTAACGAATGCTGTCGGCATGGCAAGCACTCTCCCCGAAAACGCTTACCGATCCGTTCTGTGGTTTCGTAAACCACCTTCTACGCTTGTCTACGAAAGTAAGATTAAACCTGTGTATCCAAACGTCTGCAATTCATGAGGATAGCTACGTAAGGACATTAAGGGCCGCGCGAATCGCGAGCGCGAAGATTCGAGCCGCGCGCCGCGTGCAATGCGGCGGATTTGCGGAATTGGCTAAGACAGGCCGAAGATTGGCGCAAGAATCCGCGTCGCTGTGGCCGTCATGCCACGCTCAGAATCGCGCGCGCTGCAGCGCGCGCGCCGGGCATTTGCGGCGTGATTATGCAGAATCGTAACGAGGCCGGCGGCGTCGCTCGAGCGCGAGTGGCCGCTCAATCCACGGGCGCGCGGCCGGGGACCGTGCCCGGTATGGCGAGAGGCGATTTTTCGACCGTGGAAGCGGGGCCGAGCGGCGCGGCGGCGGCGCTCTCCTCTGTTCGCTGCCGCGTCCGCCAGCCACGGAAGCGGCCGAGCCAGCGCTGCAGCGCGGCCTTGACGCCGCCGACCCGCGCCGGCGCGATCACGGGCGCGACGACATCGGACTCGAGCGCGCGCCAGACGGCGAGCGCATCGGCGAACCAGCCCTGGCCGATCACCGGAACGAAGCGGTCGTCCGAGTGGATCGGCTGGTTGGGCACCTTGCCCGCGAGCCAGAGCTCGGCGAGGCGCTCGATGTCCTGAACCTCGCCGTCGGCGACCGCGTCCATGTCGAGCGCCGCGAGACGCTCGAACAACGTCCGCCCCCGCATCGCCGAGGCTTCCGCGAACCACTCGTAGGGCTCCCAACGCGGATGCCCGCGGGGATCCATGCCCCCGTAGCGCGGTTGGATCATCGGGTTCATGCGCACGATGCGCGTGGCGCTGACCGCCCGGCCTTCGGGTGCGGGCAGGGGCTCGCCAAGCGCAATATGTGCCGTGTAGCTCGCCGCCTCCGGGCGGTCGACCATCATCGCGGCCGTGACCTTGCGGAGGTCGCTGACCAAGCGCACGCTGTCGAAGCCGCGCAGGCGCTTGCGGCGGACGACCCAGGTCGCGTTGCCCGGCCAGGCCGGAGCGACCACCGGGAGGCGCGTTCCGCCGGTTCCGAGCGAGAGCACCTGCATGGCCTCGCGGCGCGCCGGATCGGCGGCAAGCGCCTCCACGACGGCGGCCATGATCGGGTTGTTGTAGCCGCCGATGGCACCGTCCCAATAGTTGATGGCCGAGCCATCGCGGAACTCGACCTCGGCCGGGCGGTTGAAGTAGCGCACCGGTGCGTTGGTGGCGGCGTGGAGGGCGCCGGCGAGGGTCGGCACGGGAGCGCCGCGGAAATGGGCGGCGGCGCTGGCCGGATCCGAGCGGAAGAAGACGCTGCGCTCGGCATCGAAATCGAAGGCGGTGATGAGGAAGTGGAAGGGGCCGAGCCCCTTCTGCGCGCGCCCGGCGTTCAAGCCGGCGGCGACGAGGTCGAGCGGCAGCGCGGCGAAATCGGGGCCCCAACGCCCGTTGGTGCGCTGGAAGATGTCGAGGAGGCCGGTGAATTTGCCCGGCGCGTGGTAGCGCGAGCCGAAGCCGAAGAGCCCGCCCAGCGCCCGGTCGACGATCGCGTTGCGTTCGAAGATGAGGGCGCGCTCGCGCCGGTCGCGGAAGAGGGCGACGATCGCGGCGGGCGTCATTCCCTTCAACAGCATGGCGAGCACGAGCGCGCCGCCGGAATTCGCGGCCGCGAAGTCGAAGCGGTCGAGGATCGACCAGCCGTCCGTCTCGGGGCCGTAAAGGGCGCCGAGCGCTTTCGCCTGGATGAGCGCCCAGGTGCCGCCGCCGTCGAGCGTCAAGACGCGATAGGGCTTCTGAGGCACGGCAGGGCTCATCCGGCAGCCTTGTAATTGCTGCCCTATTAATACGATTGAAGGTGAACGATGTGCTTATGAGCGGGGCCCCGCCGCACGCTCGCCTAAGGGCTTGTCACCAATCGCCTTTTCGCACCGCACATGTTCGCGTGATCGTGATGGCGCGGGGCTGCTAGCGGTCCGACCAAATCGCTTTTCCGCTCCCCGGCAGCCCCAGGTCCTTCCACATCGCGTCGACTTTCTTCACCACGGCGTCGCTCATGCGGATCTTGCGACCCCATTCGCGGTTCACTTCGCCGGGCCACTTGTCGGTGGCGTCGAGGCCGATCTTGGCGCCGAGCCCCGAGACCGGCGAGGCGAAGTCGAGATAGTCGATGGGCGTGTTCTCGACGATGGTGAGGTCGCGCGCCGGGTCCATGCGCGTCGCGATCGCCCAGATCACGTCCTGCCATTTGCGCGCGTCGATGTCGTCGTCCACGACGATGACCCATTTCGTGTACATGAATTGGCGCAGATACGACCACACGCCGAACATGATGCGCTTGGCGTGGCCGGGATAGGCCTTCTTCATCGCGACGACGGCGACGCGGTAGGAGCAGCCCTCGGGCGGCAGCCAGAAATCGACGATCTCGGGGAATTGCTGGCGCAGCAGCGGGATGAAGACTTCGTTGAGCGCCTCGCCCAAGATCGAAGGCTCGTCGGGCGGCCGGCCGGTGAAGGTCGAGAGATAGATCGGCTGGCGCCGCATCGTGATCGCGCTCAAGCGGAACACCGGGAACCGGTCGACCGCATTGTAGTAGCCGGTGTGGTCGCCATAGGGGCCTTCGTCGCCGAACTCGTCGAGCGCGACGTGGCCTTCGAGCACGATCTCGGCCTCGGCCGGCACCTTGAGCGGCACCGAGACGCAATCGACCAGCTCCGCCTTCTTGCCGCGCAAGAGGCCGGCGAATTGGTATTCGCTCATCGTGTCGGGCACTGGCGTCACCGCGGCGAGGATCGTGGCCGGATCGCAGCCGATGACCGCTGCCGCCGGCAGCGGCGCCGGCTTCGCTTCGCTACCGTGCTCGGATTTCCAGCGCGCGTGATGCTGCGCGCCGCCGCGATGGCGCAGCCAGCGCATCAGCGTCGTGTCCTTGCCCGTCACCTGCAGCCGGTAAATGCCGAGATTGAATTCGTCGGAGCGGTCCTCACGCGGCTTCGGACCTTGCGTTACGACCAGCGGCCAGGTGATGAGCGGCGCCGGTTCCCCAGGCCAGCAGGTCTGGATCGGCAGCAGACCGAGATCGATTTCGGCGCCCTTCAGCACGATCTCCTGGCACGGCGCCCGCGAAACCGTCTTGGGCTTCATCGCCAGCACGGTCTTCAAGAGCGACGGGCCCATCTGCAGCGCTTCGCCGAGGGAGGCCGGCGGCTCGGGCTGGCGGAGGAAGGCGAGCGTGTCGCCGAGCTGGCGCAGCTCGTGGGGCTTCTTGCCCATGCCGCGCGCCACGCGCGCCACGGTCCCGAACAGGTTTACGAGCACCGGTATGGGCGAACGCGATCCGTCCGCCCGCGTCACATTCTCGAACAGCACGGCCGGCCCCCGTTCGGCCAGGAGCCGCGTCTGGATCTCGGTCATCTCGAGCTGCGGCGACACCGGCGCCGCCACGCGCACGAGCTCCCCGGCGCGCTCGAGATCGTCGATGAAGTCGCGGAGAGAGGCGTAGGGCATGGGGCGCTATCGAGAGTGGTGGCCCAGTGTTAGCATCCCTGCGCGCATTCCGGCAGGGGAGCCAGGCTCATGAAAATCGCCGCGCTCATCTTCGACAAGATCACGGTCCTCGACATCGTCGGGCCGATCGAGGCCTTGAGTTGGGTGCCGGGCGCCGAGATCGTCTGGGTGGGAAAGGCGAAGGGGCCGATCCGCGCGGCGCCGACGGGCCTTGCCTTGACGGTCGAGCACACGCTCGACGATGTCCGCGACGCCGACATCCTCGTCATCCCCGGCGGGCCCGGCGTGCGGCTGCTGCTCAAGGACGACAAGGTGCTGGATTGGGTGCGCAAGATTCACGCGCGCACGCGGTGGACGACGTCCGTCTGCACCGGCTCGCTGCTGCTGGGTGCGGCGGGACTGCTCAAGGGCCTTGAGGCGACGACGCATTGGAATTCGGCACCGACGCTCGAATCGTTTGGCGCCAAGTACTGCGAGCGGCGCGTGATCCCTGAGGGCAAGATCGTAACCTCCGCCGGCGTTTCCTCGGGCATCGACATGGCGCTGTGGCTCGTCGGCAAGATTGCCGGCGACGAGGCCGCCAAGGAAGCGCAGCTTTGCATCGAATACGATCCGCAGCCGCCCTACGATGCGGGTGCACCGTCCAAGGCCGGCGCCGCTGTGGTCGAGAAGGCGCGCGCCACGGTCAAGGATATCGTGGCCAAGGCGCTGGCCGGCGCCTGAAACGAAAAGGGCGGGCGCCGCAGCGCCCGCCCCGATGCCGCGGCCGCGGCGCGCCTAGTTGAAGTTGATGAGCTTCCGGAATTGCGTCGTCTGATACTTCATCATGTTGAAGTATTGGCGGAAGTTCTTCGACGGATCGGCGCCGGTATTGCCGAACATCACGTCCATCGAGATGCGCGCGGCCGGGCCCTTGTCGGTCGTGGCGGTGTAGCCGCGGGTGTAGCGGTTCTCCGAATTCCACTTGTTCATCGTGAAGCCGGAAACCGGCTGCGACACGCTGTAGCCGGAGAAGAATTGCAGGCTCAGGCATTCGCGCTGCTCGAGCGCGCCGGTCTTGGGGCAGCCGTAGAAGAAAATGGCCCATTTGTAGCTGTCGACCGTGGTCGCGATGCGGGGATCGCCGTCGCTGCCGGCGCTGACCTCGGCCTGGTAGCCCATGGCCTGCAGCTCGCGGACCACGATGGCGGCGGTGATGCGGTCGCTGCCCGTCGATGGCGGCGGCGAGGGCGGTTCGCCCGTCGAGGGGCCCGGGGGCGTCGGTGTGCCGGCGACGCGGGTGCAGGCGCAATCGACATGGCCGTTGGTGAAGGGAACGCGCCAGAGCAGGTTGGCGCCCTCGGCGCGCACGTCGCGGACGCTCCAATCCGCGTCGGTGCAATAGCGCACGCCCGGAAGCGAGAGCTGCCGCGTGGTGCCGACGAAGCGCATCGTGCCGGGCTGGCAGAGATGGGTCGGGGTCTTGTTCACTCCCGTGATCGGCCCGGGTCCCTCGCCCGGCGGCGTCGGGTTGGGGTTGATGCCTTCGGCGGAGGCGCTGCCGGCCGCGGCGGCGAACACGGCGGCAACGAGCAAGGCCGCCGCGGCGTGAGGCGGCGCGTAGGGGGGTTGCATGGGCTGCTCCGGGTTGCGGATAGGGTAGGCGCAAGTCTAGCCTTTGCGCCGAAGTTGCGCCAAGGCCGCGCACTCTATACGGGCAAGCCTGCCCCACTATGAACGAGGTCACAGGCCGCCATGGCGCGCTTTCCCCGCGAATTCGCCGATCTCTTGACCCGCCGTGGCCGCCGCATGCTCGATGGGCGCGACCCCGCGGCCGCCGGCGCGCTCGGCGCCGGCAGATTCATCGCGCTGCAAGGCGCGGTGGATATCGCCAAGGCGAAAGACGCGCGCGGCCTGCTCGAGGCGCACCTGGAGCCGCATCTCGCGGCGCTGGAGCGGGGCATCCCGCCCGAATCGATCACCGGCCAGACGCGCAACCACCAGGAGCGGCTGATCAAGACGGTGCGGGCGCGCACGGCCTATCTCGAACGGCGGAGATCGCGCGCCTGGCACGCGGCCGAGCGCATCGGCCTCATCGCGATGACCGGCAGCGAAACCTGGCACCGCTTCGCCGAGATGCTCGCCGGCCGCGCGCTCGACCGCCGGAGCGGGCGGCAGGCGCTGTGCTACGGCCCCGGCGACTATGCTGGCCCGCACACCGATCATCATCCCGAAGATCCGCGCGCCCGCCATGGCTATGTCGACATGCATCTGACTCTGAGCGGGCCCGGCGTCGCCCATCAATGGCTCGTCTATGCCGAAGGTGGGCATTTCCGTCATGTCCTCGATGTCAACACGGCGGGCGGCATCACCGCGTACCGGCTGCCGTTCTGGCACTACACGACGCCGCTCGTGGCCAAGAAGGGGCGCGAGCGCACGGCGCGGCGCTGGGTCGTCCTCGGCACGTTTCGCTATGCCGTGCCCGCGCGATAGAGACGGAGGCTCCATGCTCGTCGTATCGGATCGCTGGCGCGCGGCCTTCCCAGGCGCGCATGTGGGCGTGCTCGCCCTCAGTGGCGTCGCCAATCCCGAGCGCCATCCGGTGCTCGAGGCGCGCAAAGAGTCTCTGACCGAACGTTTGCGCGCGCGCTTCGCCGGGCAGGACCGCCGCGCCATCGAGGCGCTGGCGGCGATCCGCGCCTACAATGGCTATCTGAAGCCGTTCAAGAAAAGCTACCATGTGCAGCTCCAGCTCGAATCGGCGGCGCTCAAGGGCAAGCCGATTCCGAGCGTGGCCGCGCTCGTCGAATGCATGTTCATGGCCGAACTCGAAGACCAGCTGCTCACCGCCGGGCACGATCTCGATGCGCTCGGCCTGCCGCTGCGGCTCGAGGTGGCCACGGGCGCGGAAACCTACGTGCTGATGCGCGGCGAGCCACAGCAGCTCAAGGCGGGCGACATGTTCATCGCTGACGCCGAGGGCCCAGTCTCCAGCATCGTTTACGGCCCCGACCGGCGCACGCGCATCACGCCGGCGACGCGCAACGCCATCTTCACGGTCTACGCGCCGGCCGGTATCGGTGCCGCGGCGGTCGAGGCGCATCTCGCCACGATCCGCGGACACGTCGCCGCCTTCGCTCCCGACGCTCAGGTCGCGTGCCAAGAGGTTCAGGCCGCCTGAAGCCGCTCGCCGCTTGACGCGGAGGCACGCGACTTGCATGAACGCGCCCCGGCGGCAACGTGTCGGGGACGCGAGGCATGGAGCGCTACTGGGTCATCGGCGGCGAATACGAATCGACCGATTTCGCGCGCATCGCGGGTGGCAAGGCCGAAGAGCGCCACGGGCCGCTCCAAAGCTTCGCGGCCGCGCGCGCCAAATGGGCCGCGCTCTCCCTGGCCCATGTCGACAACGCGCATGTGCGTTATCGCATCGAGAAGGACGACGCGCGCGAATATTGGGTCGTGGGCGGCCGCTACGCCGATACGCGCTTCACCCGCATCGCCAGCGGCGGCGCCGAGGAGCGACTCGGTCCCTTCAAGAGCGAGCGCGAGGCGCTCGACGTCTGGCGCGCCAAGGCATGGCAGACCGTCGACGACGCGCTCGCGCGCTATCACATCGAGCGCCTCTGACATGGTGCCGCAAGACCGCGCGGCGGCGATGGTGACGCCGCCCGCCGCCATGGATCCGCTCGAGCGCGCGCTCTCCTATCCCTATTCGGCGCCGGCACATTCCTACGTATTTCGCGGCGGCGTGGCGGTGCCTGCCGCGATCTGCGCCGCCGACCGGGCCGGGCGGATTCCGGTGCTGGCCTGCGGCTCGAACCGCGCGCCGGCGCAGCTCAAGCGGAAATTCGCCGCCGTGCCGGACGCGCTCATACCGGTGGAGCGCGTGTTTCTGGCCGATTTCGATTCGGTCTATGCCGCGCACATCTCGGGCTACGGCGCTATCGCCGCGACGTTGCAGCACTGCCCCGGATGCAGCGTCGAGCTCTTCATCACCTGGCTGCCGGAAAGCCTCATGCCGCGAATGCACGCCACCGAAGGGCGCGGCACGTTCTACGACTATGTCCGGCTCGAGGGCATCGCGCTCGCCGGTGAGGGCGGCGTGCGCTTCGATAGCGCCTATGCCTACGCGTTTCGCGGCGGTTGCCTCAATCTTGGCGGCGCGGAGGCGGCGGTCGCGGCGGTGCCGGCCGCGGGCCGCCGCTTCCGCGCCCTGACCGAAGAGGAGGTGCAGGCGGCGGCGCAGGCGAAGCTCGGCGAAAGCGGCCAGCTCGCTGATTTCGTGCTCGCCGCCGTGCACGACCAGGCGGTACGCCTCGCGCGCGAAGCGCGCCTGTGCGCCGACGCGATCCCTTTCGCGTGGCCGCGCTCGGTCGTGATCGCGGAAGGCAATCGCTAAGCCGCGAGGTCCTTCAAGCGCGCAATGCGCAGCGACGTGGCAGGGTGTGTCGACATGAGCGCGCCGGCGCTCTCCGTGTAGGCCTTGAGCGGGTTCACGATGAAGACGTGCTGCACGGCCTCGTTGACGGTAAGTCTTTCGGCGCTGCGGTCGATCTTGCCGAGCGCGCTCGCGAGCCCATCGGGCGAGCCGCAGAGATAGGCGCCGGCCGCGTCGGCGGCGTATTCGCGCTGGCGCGAGATCGCCATCTGCACCAGCCGCGCGCACAGCGGCGCCAGGATCGCGGCCACGATCAGCACGACGATGGCGATCAGCGCCGCGCCGCCGCCGCTGCCCTTCTTGCTGTTGCCCGAGGATCTCGAAGTGCCGAGCCGCGCGCCGACGCGCGCCGTCGTGCCCGCGACCTCACGCAGGATCACGATGAAGCCGACGCAGAGCGCCACGATGCCGGCATAGACGATGTCGCGGTTGACGACGTGGCCGATCTCGTGGCCGAGCACGCCTTCGAGCTCGTGCGGGTCGAGCGCATCGAGCAGGCCGCGCGTGACGCCGAGCGTCGCATGATAGTCGTCGCGCCCGGCGGCGAACGCATTGAGCGCTGGGCTGTCGATCACGACGAGCCGCGGCTTCACGATTCCCGCCGCCTTGGCCACGCGCTCGGCGGCCGCGTGCAGCTTCGGCTCCTCACTCTCGGAAACCTCGCGCGCGCCAATGATGCGGCTCAGCACCGTGTCGCCTATCATCAGCGAACGGATCGTCATCACCGTCCCGAACAGGGCGACCAGCAGCGCGGCGGCGAAGCCCCAGTTCGAAACGAAGAACAGCCCCGGCGCCTTGCCAAGCGGGGCGTGCTCGTTGGCGAGATAGACGTCGATCGCCCAGCCGATGATGTAGGCGAGCACCATGCCGATGAGCGTCAGCAGCGCGGCGAGCACAAACGAATTGATCCAATTCCACCAGATCGCCGAAGCTACTTTGGCGCGGGGGGTGGGGGCGAGGCGCACGGGCTTGACGGCGATGTCGCTCATGCTGGGCCGGGGCAGGGTGGGAGAAAGCCTAGCACAAGACTAGCTCAACGAATGCTTGGGCGCGGTGACCCCGGTCACAGAACGGGTGTCAGAGGACCCGCCACACCGCGGCGCTGCGCAGATCGCTGTCTTCGATCTCGGTCGTCGTTGGCACGGCGTAGCGCGCCAGCATTTCGAGGCCGCGCGCCGGGAAATAGGTGCGCTTGGGGTCGCCGATCAGCACGAGCGCCCGCGGCGCCAGTGCCTTCAACCACGCCTCGACGCGGCCGGCCATCGGCTGCTCGTAGCAGACGTCGCCCGCGATCACGGCCTGCCAGGCCGGATCGAGGGTGCCGACGATGTCGCCCGCGGCGAACTCGAGCGTGACACCGTTGGCCTCGGCATTGAGCGTGATCGCCGTGCGCGCGAAAGCATCGATCTCGGCGGCAATCACGCGTGCGGCGCCCGCCTTGGCGGCGGCGATAGCCGCCAGGCCCGAGCCCGCGCCGAAATCGAGCACACACTTTCCGGCCACCTGCTCCGGGTGGTCGAGCAGATAGCGCGCCAGCGCCTGCCCGCCCGCCCAGGCGAACGCCCAATAGGGCGGTGGCAGCCCCATCGCCTCCAGCTCCGGCTCGGTCGCGCGCCAGAGCGGGACGAGCTTGTCGGCTTGATGCAGCCGGATTTCGGGAATGAGGCGGGGCGCCGAAAGCCGCGTGTTCGCGCGAATGAACGCCGCGCGGTCGGCGATCGCGGCGGCGCTCACCGGCGCAGCAGCAGATCGGCGAAGAGTCCCGCCACGAGGATCCAGCCGAAATAACGGTTCGATTTGAACTTCACGAGGCAGTCGGCGGCATCGTCGAGATCGACATCGGCCGCCTGCCAGGCGAGCTGGAGCGCGCCCACGGCCAGCGCCGCGTAGAACGGCCAGCCGAGCCCATCGGCGACGCCCGCCGCCGCGAAGAGGGCCACGGCGGCGGTGTAGAATCCGGCGAGCCAGGGCCGCGTGTTGCCGCCGAGCTTCAGCGCCGTCGATTTCACGCCCACGAGGATGTCGTCCTCCTTGTCCTGGTGCGCGTAGATCGTGTCGTAGCCGAGGGTCCAGGCGATGCCGCCGGCGTAGAGCAGCGCCGGCGCCCAGCTGAGCGATCCCGCCACGGCCGCCCAGCCGAGGAGCGCGCCCCAGTTGAACGCCAGCCCGAGCACGAATTGCGGCCAATAGGTGATCCGCTTCATCAGCGGATAGGTGAAAACGAGCAGCAGCGACGCCGCGCCCAGCGCCACCGCGAACCAATTGAGCTGCAGCAGGATCGCGAGCCCGACGAGAAGCTGCAGCGCCATGAAGGCGATGGCCCGGCGGACGCTCACCTGGCCGCTTGGAATGGGGCGCGTGCGCGTGCGCTCGACCTTGGCGTCGAAATCGCGGTCGACGATGTCGTTGTAGGTGCAGCCGGCGCCGCGCATCACCATGGCGCCGACGCCGAACAGCAGATAGAGCCAGGCGAAGTGCAGCCAATCGCGCGCGGTGGCGGGCGCCGTGTCGAGCGCCCAGACGAGGCTCCACCAGCACGGCCATAGCAGAAGCCAGGTGCCGATCGGCCGGTCGAGCCGCATCAGCTTGGCATAGGGGCGGATGGCTGCCGGCAGAACGCGGTCGACCCAGCCCTGCGCCGGCATGTCGGTGCCGGCGATCAACCCGTTCGTGTTCCGGGCAGCCTCCATGCTCTAAAGTTAACCCCATGCAGGGGTCCGACCAAGGCGGCACGATGCACGCGGGACGGCGCGAGGCCGCGATCCAGGTCGGCGTGCGACTCTATGTCGAGGCCGATCTCACGCCCGGCGCCGAAGTGCCGCTCGATCCGGCGCAGGCGCACTATCTCAAGAACGTCATGCGCCGCGCGCCCGGCGACGCGGTGCGCCTCTTCAATGGCCGCCATGGCGAATGGCAGGCCAAGATCGCGGCGCTCGGCAAGGGCAAAGGCGCGGCCGCGGCCGAGGCGCAAACGCGCACGCAGGCGCCGGAGCCCGACCTTTGGCTGCTGGCGGCGCCGATCAAGCGCACGGCCATCGACTTCGTCGCCGCCAAGGCGACCGAGCTCGGCGTTTCTGCCATCCAGCCGGTCATGACGCGCCGCACCGCTGTGACGCGCGTCAATGTCGAACGCATGCATGCCAATATGATCGAGGCCGCCGAGCAATGCGAGCGCCTCTCGGTGCCCGAGGCGCGCGCCGCGGCGCCCCTGGAGAAAGTTCTCGCCGCCTGGCCGGCGCGCCGCCGTCTCCTCTTTTGCGACGAAACCCGCGACGGCCGCCCGATCGCTGAGGCGCTCGCCGACGAGCGCGCCAGGATGCCCGAGCCCTGGGCCATCCTCATTGGCCCCGAAGGCGGATTCGCGCCCGAGGAACTCGCGCGCATCCGCGCGCTGCCGGGCGTCGTCCCCGTCTCGCTCGGCGCGCGCCTCCTCCGCGCCGACACCGCCGCGCTCGCCGCGCTTGCGGTGTGGCAGGCGGTGATGGGCTCAAGCGCGTAGGGGCGCGCTGCGCGCGCCCTCTTCGAGCCGCGTAACGTTTCGGATGTAGGCTCGCACCATTGTGCGCCACTTTCGCCGCACGATTCGCGTTGGCAGGGCGCGCGCAGCGCGCCCCTACGCGTCCGTCGCTGTGCCCTTCGCCCGGGGATGCGCCTCGTCGTAAACGTCGAGCAGTTTCTTGGCGTCCACCGCCGTGTAGCGCTGCGTGGTCGAGAGCGAGGCGTGGCCGAGCAGCTTCTGGATCGTGCGGAGGTCACCGCCGCCCGCCAGCAAGTGCGTGGCGAAGGAATGGCGGAGCGCGTGCGGGGTTGCCGTCTCAGGCAGGCCGAGCAGCGGGCGGAGCTTCTGGATCAGGCCTTGCACGATGCGCGGATGCAGCGGGCCCCCGCGTACGCCGACGAAGAGCGGCGCCTCGGGCGCGAGCGCATGCGGGCACGACGCGATGTAGCCCGCGACCGCCTCGCGCACCGCCGGCAGCACCGGCACCATCCGCTGCTTCCGTCCCTTGCCGGTGATCGTCATCGTGTCGCCCGCGGGCGCCTCGCCGCGCGTCAGCGACAGCGCCTCGGCGATGCGCAGGCCGCAGCCATAGAGCAGCATCAGCACCGCCATGTTGCGTTTGGCGATCCAGGGCTCGCCCGCGTCGAGCTCGGCATTGTCGAGCAGGTCGAGGGTCTCGCGCTCGGTCAGCGGCTTCGGCACCGAGCGCGGCAGCTTCGGCGCCTTCACCGCGCCGAGGGCCGCATTGTGCACCAAGCCAGCGCGGTCGAGGTGACGAAAGAGGCTGCGCACCGCCGAGAGAGCGCGCGCGGTGGAGGTGCGCTCGAACTTCCCCATCGCGCGCGCGGCAAGCCAAGCGCGGATATCGGCGGGCCGGAGCGCCTTCAGCGCCGTGAGATCGGGTTCGCCGCCAATGTGCTCGACGAGAAACGAGACAAAAGCATCGGCGTCGCGCGCATAGGCGTCGAGCGTATGCTGCGAAAATCGCTTTTCGTGCCGAAGCCGCTTCAGCCAATCGCGTGCCGCCGTCGCGAGCTCGGGGGCGGCGCGGGCGAAGCTCAATCCCCGAGATCCAGCCATGCGCGCGCGGTGCTCTCGATCGTCTTGGCGAGGAAGACGAGCAGCTCGGTGCCCTGGCCGGGACGGAAATGGCCGGGATCGCGGGAGCCGAGCGCGATCACGCCGACCGGCGCCGCCGGCCCGATCGCAAGGCGGAGGAGCGCATCGGATTTCACCAGCGCCGCGGCGGGGCCATAGAGCGCGCGCTCGGCCACGATCGCGGGGCGGAGCAGGATTTCCTTGGCCGGCCCCAACAGGGCATCGACCGAGCCCATCGCAAGAAAGCGCACGCCGCTCTTGGTACGCGGCTGATTGGGCCGCGCGCTCTCGACGCACAGGGTTACGACGTCGACGTCGAGCTTCAGCGCGAGGTCGGTCGTGATCGCTTCGACGAAATGTTCGAACGAGGGCGCGTTCATCAGCTCGATGATGGCGCCGTGCACGCGCTGCTGGCTCTGGAGGTTGCCGCGCGCCGCGTTGATCGTGCTGTCGTGGGTCTCGCGCATCTCGGCGAGATCGCGCCGCAGGCGGTCGATGAGATAGTGCTGGAGGTCCACGACCGAGCGGCCGTTGCGGTGCTCGGGCGGCAGCAGCTCGCCGATCAGCTCGGGATGACGGTCGAGGAAATCCCGGTGCCGGCGCAGATAGTCGACGACTTGCTCTTCGCTGAGGCGGGGCGCGGGGGCGCTGGCGAGGGGGCTAGGCTTGCTCACGTCGCGCCGCTTTGGGGGCTTCGAGGATGCTCTGGCCCGTCTTGGCCCAATCGTCGAGGAAGGCCTTCAGGCCCTTCTCGGTGAGCGGATGATGGAACATCTGCTTCAGCACCGCGGGCGGCACCGTCGCCACATGCGCGCCCATCTTGGCCGCGGTCACGACATGGCCGGGATTGCGTACCGAGGCGACGAGCACTTCAGTCTCGATCTGCGGGTAGTTCTTGTACATCGCGACGATGTCGGCGATCAGCGACATGCCGTCGTGGCCGATGTCGTCGAGGCGCCCCACGAAGGGCGAGATGTAGGTGGCGCCCGCCTTGGCGGCCAGGAGCGCCTGCGCCGCCGAGAAGCACAGCGTCACGTTCACCTTGATGCCCTCGCGGCGGAAGGTCTTGCAGGCCTTCAAGCCCTCCATGGTCAGCGGCACCTTGATCACCACGTTCTTGGCGATCTTGGCGAGGCGCTGGCCTTCGCGCACCATGGACTGGTATTCGGTGGCGGTCACCTCGGCGCTGACGTCGCCGGGAACGACGTCGCAGATCTCCTTGATGGCCTCGAGCATGTTGCGCCCGGCCTTCGCGATCAGCGACGGATTGGTGGTGACGCCGTCGAGCAGCCCGGTCGTCGCGAGCTCGCGGATTTCGTCGAGATTGGCCGTGTCGATAAAGAATTTCATGCGTTCCTCGGCTGGCATCTTTCCATCGCCCGGCAGTGCCCTGCCGATCGGCGATCGAGAGCGCTGCGGCCGCGCGGCGTTCCGCCGGCGCGCCGCGCGAGGAATTGCTCCCGCGTTGCGCATCCGGCGCGTTCTATATAAGGCAATCCGGTGAGTGGCGCCAGATTCGCTCAAGAAAATCCCGCCGCGGCCGATGCGGCGCCGGCGCGCGTCGGCGTGCTGCTGCCCCTCGCGCTCGCCGGCACCTACGATTATGCGATACCGGAGGGGCTCGCCCTCGCCGCCGGCGACTACGTCGTCGTGCCGTTGCGCGACCGCGAGGAGATCGGCGTCGTCTGGGGGCGGGCGCGCGGCGGCGTCGCGGCGTCGCGCATCAAGCCGGTCGCGGCGCGGCTCGATCTGCCGCCAATGCCCGAGGTGCACCGGCGATTCGTCGAATGGGTCGCGAACTACGCCGTGTCCTCGCCGGGCGCGGTGCTGGATATGGCCATGCCGCGCAGCGAGGTGCTGATGCCGCCGGCGCCGACGGCCGTGCTGCGTGCAACCGCGGGCTTCGCGCCGGCCAAGAAGCTGACCGAGCCGCGCCGGCGCGCGCTCGAGGTCCTCGCCGCCTCAGGGCCGATGAGCGCCGCCGAATTGACGCGCGCAGCGGAGGTCGGCGAAAGCGTCGTGAAGGCGCTGATCGCGCTGGGTGCCGTCGAACGCGTCGTGCGCGAAGCCGATCTTGCCGCGCCCGGCACCGCGCCCGATCCTGCGGCGGCGCCGGTCGTGCTCTCGCCACAGCAGGAAGCCGCGGCCGCGGCGCTGCGCGACGCGGTGCGCGGCGCGGGGCGCGAGGGCGCCGGCGGCGAGGGCTACAGCGCCACACTGCTCGAGGGCGTCACCGGCTCGGGCAAGACCGAAGTCTACTTCGAGGCGATCGCCGAGGCGATCCGGGCCGGGAAGCAGGTCCTGGTGCTGGTCCCCGAGATTGCGCTGACCGTGCAGTGGATGGACCGTTTCGCCAAGCGCTTCGGCGCGATGCCGGCCTATTGGCGCAATCGCATGAGCGTCGGGGAGCGACGCCTGATCTGGCGCGGCGTGGCGGAGGGGCGCGTCAAGGTGCTGCTCGGCGTGCGCTCGGCCTTGTTCCTGCCGTTTCCCCAGCTCGGCCTCATCGTCGTCGACGAGGAACACGACAGCACCTACAAGCGCGCCGACGGCGTGCCATTCCATGCGCGCGACATGGCGGTGGCGCGCGCCCATCTCGGGCGCATTCCCGTCGTGCTCGCTTCGGCGACACCGGCGCTCGAAACGCTCGCTAATGTTGAGCGCGGGCGCTACCGGCGCATCGAGCTGCCCGAGCGCCACGGCGGCGCCGTGCTGCCCGAAGTCCAACTCATCGACATGCGCCGCCATCCGCCGCCGCCGCGTCGCTGGCTGTCGGACAAGCTCGTCGAGGAGCTCGGCAAGACCCTCGCCGCCGGCGAGCAGGCGATGCTGTTCCTCAATCGCCGCGGCTACGCGCCGGTCACGGTGTGCCGGCGCTGCGGCGTCAAGCTGCAATGCCCGCGCTGCAGCGCCTGGATGGTCGAGCACCGCCTCGCCGGCCGCCTCCAATGCCATCACTGCGGCCACGCGATGCCGCCGCCCAAGGCCTGCGCCTCCTGCGGCGCGGAACACAGCCTCGTCGCTTGCGGGCCCGGCGTCGAGCGCCTCGTCGACGAGGTACGCCAGATCTTCGGCGAGGTGAAGATCGCGATCATGTCGAGCGACGAGATCCAGGACGCCGGCGATGCCGAGGCGATCGTCGAGCTCATGCGCCAGCGCAAGATCGAGGTCCTGGTCGGGACGCAGCTCGTTGCCAAGGGCCACGATTTCCCGTTCCTCACGCTCGTCGGCGTCGTCGACGCGGATTTGAGCCTCGGCGGCGCCGACGTCCGTGCCAGCGAGCGCACCTGGCAGGTGCTGATCCAGGTCGCCGGCCGCGCCGGTCGCGCCGACCGGCCCGGCCGCGTGCTGATGCAGACCTACATGCCCGAGCATCCGGTGCTGCGCGCGATCGCCGCCGGCGACCGCGCCGGCTTCGTCGCGGCGGAGATGGAGGCGCGCCGCAGCGCCGGCTATCCGCCTTTCGGCCGGCTCGCCGCCATCATCGTCTCGGCCAAGGACCGCGATCGCGCCGAGCGCGCCGCGCGCGATCTCGTGCAGGCGGCGCCGCGCGAGGAGGGCGTCGACGTCTTCGGGCCCGCGCCGGCGCCGATCGCGATGGTGCGCGAGCGCCATCGCTTCCGCCTGCTCCTAAAGGCGCGGAAGGACGTGGCGCTGCAGTCTCTGATCCGCTCCTGGCTCGCCTCCGTGAGGCCCGCGAGCGCCGTGCGCATCAAGGTCGATATCGATCCGTACAGCTTCTTGTGAGTGTGGAACAGATTGCTTGCAGCGTAGGGGCGCGCTGCGCGCGCCCTGCCGCCGCGTGCGAATTGCGCGCCCGGTTGGCACCGGTTCTCCAGCGCTTCGGCCGTGGAGAGAGGGCGCGCGCAGCGCGCCCCTACGATTGACAATCCCTACCTACGCCCTTGAACGCCGCCGAGAGCCGCGTGCTGGCGGCGGTGCCGCGCTTCTCGGCGGCCTGCGTCAGCACCGATTCCATCCGCGTGGAATCGCCCGAGAGGTGCGCCTCGACGAGATCGGCGAAGTCGTCGTAGTCCTCCGCGCGGAGGTTGGGGCCGGCCGCGGCCAGGAAGCAGCGGCAGCGGCGCTCTTCGACGCCCCAATTCGTCGTGCAGGCTTCGAGAAATTTTCGCTGGCTCGCCTCGGCCGCGTTGCCGGGGTCGCGCCGGGGCCCCGCGCCGTTGGGATCGCCGAAGGTCAGCACGATGGCGACCACGCCGCCGGCGAGCGCGAAGAATACGCCCACCGCGAGCAGGCCCAGCACCATCGCGCGCTTCTTCCCTGCTGGCGAGACGCGGCGCACGCGCGGAGCTTCGCGCGGAGGCGCTGGCCGCTCGGCCGTCCGCGGCGGCGGCACCGGCGGCGCTGCCGGCGCGGGCGGGATTGGCGCGGACGGAGCGGGTGTCGGCGCGCCGGTGCGCGGCGGGGGCGCGGGCGAAGGCGCGGGTGGCGGCGGTTTGGGCGCCGGCGCCGGGCGCGCGGCGGCCGGCGGCGCAGATTTCAGGCCCAGCGCCACGCGCTCGGCCTCGCTCAAGACGTCCATCAACGTCGTGCGGAACTCGCCGAAGCGGATCACCGTGTCGGCGCGAATCTCGGTCTCCTTGGCCGGAACCCAGTTCTGGTCCTGCCACACATGCGTGCCGAACGTGCTGCCGAGATCGCTGAGCGCGAAGCGCCCGCCGCCGAGCTCCACCGCTTCGGCGTGCTGGCGCGAAACCGAAGCGTCAGGAATGACGATGTCGTTCGTTTCCGATCGTCCGATGCGGTAGCGGCGCATGACCCCGAAGCGCGATGCTGCGCCGGACTCCTACCATGCGCGACTATGGCAGGCGAGGCCCGCGCCTTGCGCCGCGCGCAACCCGCTCTTCCGGAACGTCTCAGCGCCCGGCGGCGAGCTGGCGGTTGCGGTCGATGAAGATGAGGCCGGCGCCGCGCTGCGCGGCGCTCTCGAGCGCGGCGGTGCCGACGAGCACAAGGCGCCCCTCGCCGAGATCGGCGAGGGCCGCGGCGCGGTCGCCTTTGGCCGCGGCGAGGCGGCTCTCGCGCACGGCGCGGCCCTGCACATCGTAATGCGCGAGCCACAGCTCGGAGGTCTCGCCGCCCGCATCGCCGGCGACGAGGATGCCGCCTTTGACGAGCACCAGGCCCGCCACGTGCCGCGGTGCGCCGGCGTGGCGCCGGTCCCAGATCGCGTCGCCCTCGGCGGAGACGCGCACCAGGCGCAGGATCGATGCGGCGATGGCATCACCCGGGGCGGGCTTGGCGCCGGTCATGGTCGCGGCAAGGATGAAATCCCGGCCACGCGCCACCTCGACGCGCACGCCCTCGGGTACGCCGGGGCCGTCGAAGTGCTCTTCCCAAAGCGTGTGACCCTTGCGGTCGAGCCGCGCGGCCCACAGCGCGAGGCGCGACTCGGCGCCTTCGCGCGCGACACCGGCCACGACGAAGCCGCCGTCCCGCGTCTCGCGGAGATCGGCCGCGCGGCTCTCGCCCTTGCCCGCGAACTTGCTCCAAACGATCTCGCCGTTCTTCGCCAGCCGCAGCACGAAGGCGCGGTCGGGCCGGTCGGCCCCCGGCCTGGCATAGGCGGCTACGGCGAAGCCGCCGTCGCGCGTGCGCACGATGGCGACCGCGCGGCCGGTGTGGCCCACCGGCACCGTGCGGGTCCAGGCCAGCACGCCCTTGCCGTCGAGCTTGAAGATCCAGAGCCGCGCCTCGTCGCTGTCGTAGCCGGCGGCGACGCAGCCGCCGTCGCCCGCGGCGGTCACCGCCAGCGCGCCGTCGCGCTTCGGCCCGCCGGGCCGGCGCTGCCAGCGCGCATTGCCCTCGGCGTCCGTCTTTACGACCCAGGCCTCGTAGCCGCCGCCGAGCGAGGTGGTGCCGGCGAGACAGAGCCCGTCACCGCTCGGCGCCGCGGCGGCGACGGTGCTTTCGGGCGTGCCTTCGATGCTGCGTTGCCACGGCCGCGCGCGTGCGGAGGTTCCCTCGGTGGCCTTGGGTGTCTGCGGCTTGGCCGGTTCGGCTTTGCGCGCCTCGCTCGGCCGCGCGAGCGGGCGGGCCGCTGGGGGCGCTTCGGCCGGCGCGCGCTCGGCCTTGCCGCGAACGGCGCGCTGCGCCGGTTCCGCTTGGGCCGCGGCCGCGCGCATTTCGGTGTCGGGCGCGTAGCGGAGATAGGCCGCGAGCGCGCCGCCCGAGGTCAGCAGTAAGGCCGAGCCCACCACCGCCCACTTCGCGAACTCGGGCGAGCTCGGCCGCGGCAGCCAGCGCGGGAGGAGGCGCCGGCGCGCATGCGGCGCGGGCGGCGGTGGGCTCGATACGATGCTGTCGGAAAGGCCGGCGGCGCGGCGTGGGATCGGCCCGGCGCGCAGCGAAGGCGCGAGGCGTGGCGCGACGGCGATGGCGTCGGCCGGCGCCGGCGGAACGATGCCGGCGCCCTCGGCGAGCTTGGGAGCGCGCGCCGAAAGCGAATTTGAATCGGGTGCGGTCCCGAAAAGGCTCGGTGCCGGCGCGGGTGCTTGCCCGCGCGACAGCGCCAAGGCGGGCGGCGAGCGCAGCAGCCGCGCCGGATCGCCCTCGGCCTCCACCGCGCTGACGAAGGCGGGAAGGCAGATGCTGGGCTCGTCGCGCTCGGCCTTGCGGCCGCCGCCGCGGCGATGCAGGCGCGCCCAATCGCTCTTCATGAGGCGTCCGACCAAGCCGGAGGCTTCCGGATTGGCCGGCGTTGTCGGTTTCGGGATCTTACGCGGGGCCAGCGCGGGTGCCTGCGCCGCAGCGGCGGGGCGCTCGGCGGCCGGCCGGTCGGCTGCCTTGGGTGCGCGCATCAACAGCGCCGCCACCGTCGTCACGATCTCACCCAGGAGGATGCGCTCGTCGCGCTCGACCGTGGCCTTGTCGACATTCTCCCACGCGCCGTTCTGGCGCACGGCGGTGCCGTTCATGCTGTTGAGGTCGATGATGAGAACCGCGCCGTCGTCTTGGAGGCGCAGCTCGCAATGATGGCGCGACACCGACCCGTGCTCGATGACGATGTCGTTGGTCTGGTCGCGCCCGACCCGGTAGAGGCGCCCGGAATCCATCCCTTGCCGACCCCCAATACTCCCGCCGGGCGCTTCCGCCGGCTGGTCCCAGAAGCCGCGAACGGCGCCCCTTGCTGACCAATTCTTACGCGCACGGACGCGCTTGCGTGCCCCTGTCCAAACGCCTGAAACGCCGTGGAAAGCCCAGATTCCGCGCCAAAATGGCGCGGCGCGGGGGCCCAGGTTGCGCGCCGTTAGGGGGCGTGTTACCAACCGCCGCCGGCCGGCCGGGGTGACTTGGCCGGCGGGTTTTTGTTTCGACACCGATCGTTCCAGACAGAGTGTCCGGGGGTGCGGGCCTAAGACGAGGCATGCAGGCCGCTCGGGCGCTCTTTTCGACTATGGGGCCCGTCGTCCTTGGCCAGCGAAACCTCCGGTTTAAGCGGCATCGCCGAGCGCTATGCGACTGCGCTCTATGACCTTGCGGATGAAACCAAGGCGCTCGACGCGGTGGCGGAGGACCTCCGCCGCTTGAAGGGCCTCATCGACGGCTCGCCCGATCTCCGCCGGTTCCTGCGCTCGCCGCTGATCGACCGCCAGGCCCAGACCAGGGGCATGCAGGCCGTGCTCGCGGCCGCCAATATCGGCGATCTCGTGCGCCGCTTCGTCGGCGTGGTTGGCGGCAACCGGCGCCTGTTCGCGCTGCCGGGCATGGTCGATGCGTTCCTCGGCCGGCTCGCCAAGCGGCGCGGCGAGGTGACGGTCCATGTCGCGTCCGCCCGGCCGCTGTCGGCCGAGCAAAATGCGCAGCTGACCGAGGCGCTGCGCAAGGCAGTCGGCCAGAAGGTCAACATCGAGGCCAAGGTCGAACCCGAACTTATCGGCGGGCTCGTGGTGCGCGTCGGCTCGCGCATGGTCGACACCTCGATCCGCACGCAATTGCAGAAACTCCGGCGCGCGCTGCGCGCCGCCTAAGGGAGCAAGAGAATGGATATTCAGGCGGCCGAAATCTCCGCGATCCTGAAGAAGCAGATCGCCGAATTCGACAAGCAGACCGACGTGGCCGAGGTCGGCCAAGTGATCTCGGTCGGCGACGGCATCGCCCGCGTCTACGGCCTCGACAACGTCCAGGCCGGCGAGATGGTCGAGTT
>DATBLL010000223.1:0-38768 GCA_036555425.1 Alphaproteobacteria bacterium
CGAGCAGGTGACGAACGCGCCGGGCAGTGCCTCGGCCACGATGGCGGCGACGCGCTTTTCGTGCGCCGGATTGGCGTAGGCATGGATGAGCGCGATCGCCACCGCCTCGACCCCGGCCTCGGCGAGCTTCGCCGCCGCGCGGCGGGCGCTCGCTTCTTCGAGCGGGCGGCGCACCTCGCCGCGCGGCCCCATGCGCTCGGCGACTTCGAGGCGGAGGCGCCGCGGCACCAGCGGCGGCGGCTTCGGGTAGTTCAGCGTGTACATCTCGGGGATGCGCAGGCGCCGCATCTCGAGCACGTCGCGGAAGCCCTCGGTCGTGACGAGGCCGGTGGCGGCGCCCTTCCCTTCGAGGATCGCGTTGGTGGCGACCGTCGTTGCATGCACGATGCGCGCGATGTCCGCCGGCGTCACGCCGTGCCGCCGCATCAGGCGCGCGAGGCCGTCGGCGATCGCACGACCGAAATCGTCGGGCGTCGTCAGCAGCTTGCAATTTGCCAGCGCGCCATCGTCGCCGAGCAGCACGATGTCGGTGAACGTCCCGCCGATGTCGATGCCGACGCGATAGCGCAACCTAATCCCCCGATGACGCCGCGCTTCTAACACGACGTGCCTCGGCCGCGTAGGGGCGCGCTGCGATCACCGTATCTGCAGCACTACGCGGCCGCGGGTGTGGGCGCCGGATTCGACGAGGCGGTGCGCGTCGGCGGCGCGGGCGAGCGGGAAGACCTTGCCCACCTGCGGGCGGAGCACGCCCTTTTCCGCCAGCGCCAGCACGGCTTCGAGCGTCTCGATGCGGTCGTGGATGTCCGCGCGCTTCAGGGCGACGCCGTATTCGGCGGAGAGGTCTTCGATCGGCTCGGCGATGAGATAGACGAGCGTGCCGCCTTTCTTGAGCACGCGATAGGAGCGCCGGTGCACGTCGCCGCCGACGAGATCGAATACCAGATCGTAGCCGCGAAGGCGCGCGGCGAAATCCTCGCGGTCGTAGGCGACGACTTCATCGGCGCCGAGGCCGGCGACGTAGTCCGCGTTCGTGCTGCGCGTCGTCGCCGCGACGTGGGCGCCGAAGTGCTTGGCGATCTGGATCGCGAGCGAGCCGATGGCGCCGCCGCCGCCGTGGATCAGCACCTTCATGCCGGGCGCCACGGCACCCTTCTCGACGAGGCTGATCCAGGCGCAGACGCCGGCATGGGCGAGTGCCGCCCCTTCGACGAACGAGAGGTTGGCCGGCAGCGCCGCGATCTCGCGCTTGCGGCGCGCGATCAGCTCGGCGGCGCCACCCTGCTCGACGTGCTGGGCGATGAACGCAACGCGGTCGCCGGCGCGCGCGTAATTGGCCTCCCGGCCGGCGGCCACGACGACGCCGGTGCCGTCGCGGCCCGGAATCTTGGGCAGCTTCACCGCGAACATCGCTTTGAGCGCGCCTTGGCGCACCTTGCAGTCGCCGGGCGCCACACCGGCCGCGCGCACGGCGATCAAGACGCCGTCGGCCGCCAGCGCCGGATCGGGCACCTCGACGAGTGCGAGCTCCTCCGGCCCGCCATAGCGTGCATATTGAATTGCCTTCATGGGCTCCCGCTCCGCAGCGGCGGACTCTAGCGCCTCGCGCGATGCCGGCAATTGCAATCGCGGATGCGCCGCATGCGCGCGATGGCGCTAGGCGGCCAGATAGGCGCGGCGCAGCTCGTCCTTGTAGCGCAGCGCGTTCGCCGGGCCGTCATGGACGATGCGGCCGGTTTCGAGCACGCAGCCGCGGTCGGCGACGTCGAGCGCGGCGTGGGCGTTCTGCTCGACCAAGAGCATCGTGGTGCCGGCGCGCTTCAAGGCGGCGATGGCGGCGAAGATCTCGGCCGCCACGACCGGCGCGAGACCCATGCTCGGCTCGTCGAGCAGGAGGAGGCGCGGTTCGGCCATCAGCGCGCGGCCGATCGCGAGCATCTGCTGCTGCCCGCCCGAGAGCGTGCCGGCCGGCGACGAGCGCCGCTCGGCCAGCACGGGAAACATCGCATAGCCGCGTTCGAGGCCGCGCGCCGTGGCCGCGTGCGATGCGGTGTAGGCGCCGAGCCGCAGATTGTCCTCGACCGAGAGCGTCGTGAACACCTGCCGCCCCTCCGGCACCTGCGCGATGCCGCGGCGCACGCGGCGGTGCGCAGGCATGGCGGTGATGTCCTCGCCGTCGAAGAGCACCGCGCCCCCGCTCGCGCGCTGCAGGCCGGAGATCGCGTTGAGCAGCGTCGTTTTCCCCGCCCCGTTGGCGCCGACGAGGGCTACGGTTTCGCGTGGCTTCACCGCGAGGCTCACGCCGTGCAGCGCCTGCACGCGGCCGTAGTGGCTGGTGAGGGCGCGGATCTCAAGCACAGCGGCGCTCCTCCTTGGGTGTTGCTTCCGCGCCGAGATAGGCGGCGACGACTTCGGGGTGGCGCTGCACTTCGGCGGGCGTGCCTTCGACCAGCATGCGGCCCGAGACGAGCACGAGCACGCGCTCGGCGAGCCCCATCACCATGCGCATATTGTGCTCGATGAGGATGACGGTGACGCCGGTGGCGGCGACGGTGCGCAGCACGCCGGTCATCTCCTCGGCCTCGCCGGCGTTGAGGCCGGCGGCCGGCTCGTCGAGCAGCAGGAGGCGCGGCCGGCTCGCCATCGCGCGCGCCACTTCGAGCCGCTTGAGGGCGCCGTAGGGCAGCGAGCCGGCCTCGGCCTCGCGGAAGCGGCCGAGGCCCAGCTGCTCCATCAGCGCCGCGGCTTCGGCGCGGCAGTATTTTTCGGCCGAACGAAATCCGCCGAGCCGCGTCAAGGCCGGCAGCAGCCCCGCATCGAGATGGCGGTGCGCGCCGACCATGATGTTTTCGAGGGCACTCATGTTGAGGAACACTTGCGGCGTCTGGAACGTGCGCGCCAGGCCGAGGCGCGCGCGCGCGTGCGGCGGCATCCCGGTGACATCGCGCCCGGCCAATAATACGCGGCCGGCCGTGGGACGATAGACGCCGCTGATGAGGTTGAAGAGGGTGGTCTTGCCCGCGCCGTTGGGGCCGATCAGCGCGATGATGCGCCCGGCCGGCACCGCGAAGCTCACGTCGGTCACGGCCGCGACGCCGCCGAAGCTCTTGCTCACCGCTTCGAGGCCGAGCTCGCTCATGCGCGCCGCCCGGCGAGCCGCGCCAAGGTCGGCACCAGGCCGCGCGGCATGAAGATCATCGTCGCCATCAGCACCACGCCGAAGACGAGCGACTCGTAGTCCTTGAACACGGTCAGGAGCTGCGGCAGCGCGGTCAGGATCGCGGCGCCGACGACGGCGCCGTAGGTCGAGGCCATGCCGCCCAGCACCACCATCGTCACCAGCTCGATCGAGTGGAGGAAGCCGACCTTGCCGGGCGTGATGAAGCCGCCGTAATGCGCGGTGAGGCTGCCCGCGACCGCGGCCAAGACCGCGGAGACGACGAAGATCAGCACCTTGGCGCGCCCGATATCGACGCCCATGGCCTCGGCCGCGACTTCGGAGCCGTGGATCGCGCGCAGCGCGCGGCCCAAGGGCGAATCGATCAGGTTGAACGCAAGCCAGACCGTTGCGACCAGCAGCGCGCCGACGACCCAGTACCAGGCCCGCTCCCCCTCGAGCGCCGCGCCGAAGATGGCGAGCGGCGCCACCGACATGCCGTCGGGCCCGCCGGTGAGGCGCTCTTCGGTCGCGATCACCACGGCGATGATGATGCCGAGGCCGAGCGTCGCCATGGCGAGATAGTGGCCTTTCAAGCGCAGGATCGGGCGCCCGAGCGCCAGCGCAATGGCCCCCACCAGCGCCGCCGCGGCGAACAGCGCGACCGACGAGGGCCAGCCATATTTCGTGCTGAGGATCGCCGAGGCGTAGGCGCCGAGGCCGAAGAAGCCGGCATGGCCGAGGCTGATCTGCCCGGCGAAGCCGATCAGCAGGTTGAGGCCGACGCAGACGATGGCGTTCAAGCCGATGAGAATGGCGACGTCGTAGAAATAGCGGTTGGGCAGCGCCAGCGGCAGCAGCGCGATCACGAGCGCCAGCGCCGCGAGGCCGCCATGCCGGTTGCGGAAGGCTGCGAGGGCGCGGCGCATCAGACGCGCTCGGCGCTCGCCTTGCCGAACAGGCCGCCCGGCATGAACACCAGCACGGCCAGGATCACGACGAAGGCGATCACATCCTTATAGGCCGAGGAGAGATAGCCGGCGCCGAGCGCCTCGGCGAGGCCGAGCATGAGCCCGCCGGCGACGGCGCCCAAGCCGTTGCCGAGCCCGCCCAGCATCGCCGCCGCGAAGCCTTTGAGGCCGACCATGATGCCGACATCGTAGGAGGTGAGCGTGATCGGCGAAATCAGCACGCCGGCCACGGCACCGAGCAGCGCCGAGAGACCGAAGCTCAGCAATAGAATGAAGCGCACGTTGATGCCGACGAGCTGCGCCGCGCGCCGGTTGTTGGCGGTGGCGAGCATCGCCTTGCCGAGCCGGGTGCGCCCGAAGAACGCGCCGAGCCCGATGACGACCGCGACCGTGGCGCCCAGCACCCAGAGCGACTGCGGCAGCAAGGTCGCGCCGCCGATCGGGATCGGATGGTCGCCGCTGAACGCCGGCACGGCGTGGAACTGCTTGCCGAGCACGAGCTGCGCCACGCCGCGGATCGCGATCGAGGCGCCGATGGTGATGATGATGAGCGTGACCACCGGCGCGCGCCGCGCCGGCTCGATCGCGAATTTCTCGAGCGCCAGGCCCACGGCGACGCCGATAGCGACGGCGATGACGACGGCGATGGGCAGCGGAACGCCGGCGGCGATGAGGAAAGCGGAGGCCATGCCGCCCACCATCACGAACTCGCCTTGCGCGAAATTGATGACGCCGCTGGCGTTGTAGATGATGGCAAAACCGAGCGCCACCAGGGCATAGGTGGCGCCGACGGTCAGTCCCGAAAACAGGAATTGCAGCAGTTCCGCCACGCGCCGCACCTCGGCCGAGGAGGGCGGCGCGATCGCGCCACCCTCCTCGGCAGGTTACTTGACGAGCGTCCAGTTGCCCTTCTTCACCTCGAGCATGCGGAACGCCGCGAGATCGAGACCCATGTGGTCCTTGGCGGTCATGTTGACGACGCCGGCGGTGCCGACATAGCCCTTGGTCGCCTCGAGCGCGTCGCGGACCTTGGCCTTGTCGGTGCTCTTCGCGCGCTTGATCGCCTCGACCGCGAGGAAGAGCCCATCATAGGCATGGCCGCCGAAGGTCGAGACCTCGGACTTGTACTTGCCCTCATACTCCTTCTTGTAGCCGACGACGACAACCTTCTGCGGATCGCTGTCGGGAAGGAGCTCGGCCACGAGCAGTGCCGCGGCGGGCAGGCGCACGCCCTCCGACGCTTCGCCCGAGAGCCGGATGTACTCCTTCGAGGCCACGCCGTGCGATTGGTAAAGCGGCATCGTCATGCCGAGCTGGCGGAAGTTCTTGGTCACGATCGCCGGGCCCTGGCCGAAGCCGGGATTGACGACCGCCTGCACGCCGGCCGTGTTCTTGATCTTGGTGAGCTGGGCGGTCATATCGCTGTCCTTGGCGCCGTAGCTCTCGTCGGCGACGACGGCGATGCCGTATTTGCCCGCGACGTTCAGGCATTCCTGGCGCATCGAGCGGTCGAAGCCGCCGGCGCCCGCGATCATGCCGATCCTGGCGATGCCGCGCGACTTCATGTCGGCGAAGATCTTCTCGCACGCCATGCGGTCGGTGTGCGGCGTCTTGAACACCCACTTCTTCACCGGCTCGACGATGACGACGGCGCCGGCCAGCGAGATGAAGGGCACGCCGGCCTGTTCGGCGAGCGGCACCGCGGCCATCGTGGTTCCGGTGGTGGTGCCGCCGATGATGACGTCGACCTTGTCCTGGTCGATGAGGCGTTTCGCGAAGGTGCGCGCCTTGTCGCTGTCGCCGGCATCGTCGTAGACGACGAGCTCGATCTTGCGGCCGATCACGCCGCCGGCGGCGTTGAGCTTCTCGACGTAGAGCTTCAGCGTCTTCTCCTCGGGATCGCCGAGGAAGGCGGCGGGGCCGGTCACGGACAGGAAGCTGCCGATCTTGATCGTCTCGGCGGCGGCGGGCACGGCGCCGGCGGCGAGCGCGAGGGCGGCGGCGCCGGCGAGGGCGGAAAGCAAGGGGGATCGCATGGTCGTTCCTCCAACTTGGTCCCCGGCCGCTCGATCCCCAAAGCCGCCGCGGGAGCCTATTTACGCATTCTGGTATTCGATTGCCATTTTGCGGGCCGAACTCCGCCTGTCAATGGCGGCGATGTCCCGGCCGGTGCGACTATTTGGCGGCGCGTGCGACGACGCGCAGCACGGGGGCGGCATCGGCGCCGCGCTCGGCGTTGCGCCGGATCTGGCCGACGAGCGTCTCGATCGTGATCGAATCGAGCGTGGCGCGTGCGATCTGCTCGATCTCGTTGAGCACGGGATGGAGGCCGCGCCCGACATCGGTGCGCGCGCCGCGGTCGCCCGCGTCAGCGCCCTGCGCGCCGATGTCCTCGAACATTTCGATGATGTCGAGCAGGGTCGTGCGCTTGGCGTTGCCCGAGAAGCGGTATCCGCCGCCGACGCCGCGCGTCGATTCGACGAGGCCGGCGCGGCCGAGGTCGCGCAGCACCTTGGCGAGATGATTGTTGGAGATGCCGTATTTCTCGGCGATCTCGCCGGCCGAAAGCTGGCGCTCGGGATCGAGTGCCAGCTCGAGGACCGAGTAGAGCGCGAATCGCGTGGCCTTCTGGAGTTTCATGAGAGGCCCGCCTCGCCTAGACCAGGTTCTTCTCGAGCTGGATGAAGGGCCCGGCCATCATCCCCTGGCTGCGGAAGAAGCGGAGATTGAGAAGGTCGTCGCGCGCCAGCATGGTGCGCAGCTTCCTGACGCCCGCGCTCTTGAAGCAGTCGACGATCGCCTCGATCAGCATCGTGCCGACGCGGCGCAACCGCGTGCCGGCATCGACCTCGATTGCCAGCACCCAGCCGCAGGGCACCGAGCCGAACTCCCAGGCGCGGATCTCGCCGACGACGAAGCCGACGAGGCGGCCCGCCTGCTCGGCGACGAGGAAGAAACGCGAGCTCCGCCTTCGGCCATAGTCGGCGAAAAGCTCGCGCCAGTAATGCGGCTTGGCCATGCCGGTGTTGGCGGCGTCGAGCGCCACGATCGCGCGATGGTCGCGCGGCATCAGCGGGCGGATATGGACCTCGTCTCGGCGGGAGCCGGCTTGGCGGCGCGCTGGACTTCTGCTGCTCATCGGCTCGGCGCTTCCTCAAATTGGTATTGTCATACCGTATTTGCTCCGCGTTCCGCCGGCAAGGGCAGCCGCCCCGCTCCGGCCCTCGGGGCGAATGCGTCGCAGGCATAATGGCAATAATGGTACTATAATGCGTATTTAAGAGGTCAGGCAAGGAATCGGAGCATGGCCGCGCCCCCGGTGACGCGAGACACGACGATCGCCCGCGCGCTCGCAGCCGATCCGGGGCTGCTCGAACGCCTCGTCGCATTCAATCCCGCGTTCCGCAAGCTCAAGAATCCCATTCTCCGCCGCACCATGGCGCGGCTTGCCACCTTCGCCGATGCGGCGCGCGTGGCGGGCGTGCCGCTCGAGGCCCTGCTCGACGTGGCCAATGGCGCGGCGCCGCAAGCAACGCCGGCCGCCGATGCCGGCGCGGCGAAGGCCGCCGCCAGCGTTGCTCCCGCGCCCGATTGGGTGCGCGCGCTCGACCACGCCACCGCCACGCACCTCGACGTGCGCCCGATCCTTGCCTCGGGCGAGGACCCTTTCGCCAAGATCATGGCCGTGGTGGCGAAGCTTCCGCCGGGCGCCATCCTCATGCTCGAGGCGCCGTTCGATCCCGCCCCGCTCCGGCGCGTCCTCGCGGGAAAAGGCTTTGCCGAGCATGCCGAATGTCTGGCGCCGGATCATTGGCGGGTCTATTTCCGCAAGACGCCGGGAGAATCGCGCCCGGCCGCCGCGGGGCCGCCCGCCGCGGGGCCGCGGATCTGGCGCGATGCCGGCATCGCGCATATCGACGTGCGCGGCCTTAACCCGCCGGAGCCCATGCTCGCGATCCTGCGCCTGCTCGAACAGCCCGATTGCAGTGCCACGGTGATCGTGCATCACGAGCGCGAGCCAATGTTCCTTTATCCCGAACTCGACGAGCGCGGCTGGCGGCATGAGGTGGTGGCGGGCGAGCCCGGCGAGGTGCGCCTCGCGCTGACGCGCGGCGCATGACCCCTTCGGCCAAGCCCGCATCCGCGAATTTCCTCGGCGGTGCCAAGAGCCGACTGCTTCCGGCTTCGATTCCATTCCGCTTTTTCGGCGGCGCCGTCTTCTTTCATTTCGCGTTCTGGCTCGGCGTGATCTGGGCCGCGCCCGAAGTTCCGAATTTCGTCGCCGGGCCCGGGCGCGTGCTCGCGGTGCTCCATCTGCTGACGCTCGGCGTCTTCGCCGCGACGGCGTTTGGGGCGGCGTTCCAGCTGCTGCCGGTGGCGACGAAGCAGCCGCTCCGGGCCGAGTGGCCGGCGCGGCTCGTCGCCTGGCTGCTTTTCGCGGGCCTTACGCTCTTCGCCCCCGGCATGGCGGAGACGCTGCACATCCCGGCTGCTCTCGGCGCGCTGTTGGCGGCGGCCGGCGTGGTCCTCGCCGCCGCCCTCCTCGCCGACAATCTCGCCCGCGCCCGCGGCATGGCCGGCGTGGTCGCGCATGGATGGGCGGCGATGGCATCGCTCGCCGCGATCGCGGCGCTCGGTTTCCTCCTCGTTTTGGACCAGTATCACGGCATCCTTCCCAGCCGTCTCGGCATCGGCACGGCCCATGCGATTCTCGCCGTGTTCGGCTTCATGGGCATGCTGGCGCTGGGCTTCAGCTATGTGCTGGTGCCGATGTTCGGTTTGGCGCCGGCGCCCTCCGAGCGCGCCCAGCTAGCGAGCTTCACCCTTGCCGTTGCAGGGCTCGCGCTCGGGGTGGCTGGCGCGCTCTTGGGCGAGCCGTGGCTTATCGCTGGCGCCGCCGCCGGCGGGCTCGGCGCCGTGGCCCTCTACCTCCGGCTGATGGCCGCGGCGATGCAGGCGCGCATGCGGAAGCGCTTGGGGCCGTCGTTCCTGCTCGTGCGCGCGGCCTGGGCCTGCCTGCCGCTGTCGCTGATCCTGGGCGCGCTGACGGCGCTCGATCTTTGGCCCTGGCGCGGCCCGGCGCTTTTCGGCGCGCTGGCGCTGCTCGGCTGGCTGCTCACCTTCGTGCTCGGCATGCTGCAGCGGATCGTGCCGTTTCTCGCCTCGATGCATGCGACCGCGCCCGGCCGCGCACCGCCGCTGGTCTCGAGCCTGACCGCCGAGCGGCCGCTCGCGATCCATCGCTATTGCCATTTCGCGGCCGTGGCCGGCGTTATCGCCGGCATCGCCGGCGATTGGCCGCTCGTGATAGAAGCGGCTGGGGCCGTGGGCGCCGCGGGCGCCGCGGCCTTCGCCTGGTTCTTCATCGGCACGATGGCGCGCATCCGGCGCGCGGCCTGACGGGAGCGAGAGAGACGTGTCCGACATCGTCGATCGCGCGCGCGACGCCTTGAAATCGGTGGTCGATCCCGAGGCCGGGCTCAACATCGTCGATCTCGGCCTTCTCTACGACCTCGCCATCGAGGACGGCCGCCTCGTGGCGCTGATTACCTTCACCACCGAAGCCTGCCCGGTCGGCCCGCGCCTCGCCGCGGATGCGGAGCGGGCGCTGGCGAGCGTGGCCGGCGGCCTGCCGGTCGAGATCCGCGTCACCTTCGACCCGCCCTGGACGCCGGAGCGCATCACGCCCGACGGGCGCGCCCTGCTCGGCCGATAGCGGCATTTGCGCGCGGGGCCACGCCGCCGCGTTGACGCCGGGGCGGCCAAATCGGTAATTTGGTACTGTCATACCTATTTAGGGCACGCCGGCCGATGGACTTCGCCCGCCAGGTTACCGCCTGCCTCCACCGCGAGCATCTCGAGAGCTTGGCGTTGCTCGAGCGCGTGGAGGCCGCGCTGGCCAAGGCCAGGGCGGCGCCGGCGCCGGGCGACGCGGCCTGGGCGCGGCTCATGGGCGAACTCGAAGCCAATCTCGCGAACGACATCGAGCGGCATTTCGCGTTCGAGGAAGAGGCGCTGTTCCCGCTGCTTGGCGGCGATCAGGACATAGCAAAGCTCCTGGCCGAGGAGCACGAGGCCATCCGCGCGCTCGCCAAGCGCATCCTGCCGCTGCTGCGCCCGGGCGGCGCCGCTCAAGACTGGGCCGGCTTCCGCGAGATGGCGCTGGAGCTCGTCGAGCGCCAGGTTTCGCACATCCAGAAGGAAGAAATGTCGCTGCTGCCGGTGCTCGAGGACGCGCTCGAGGCCGAGCAGGATGCGGAGCTGCTCAATCGCTATCTCGCCGCGGCGTGAGGCGGCGTCGGAGATGAACCAGGGAGTGGCGTCATGAACACCGCTCGATTGGCGCCGGCGGCGGCCGGCCAGCACAAGCTGCGCGCGATGCGGGCGGGCGACCTCGACGCGGTCGCGGCGCTCGATGCGCGCATCGGCGGACGCCAGCGCGGCGCCTATTTCCTCCGCCGCCTCGAGGCCGCGAGGCGCGCGCCCGAGCAGCATGTGCAGCTTTCGGCCGAGGATCGCGACGGCAACCTCATGGGCTTTCTCCTCTACCGCATCGAGGCCGGCGAATTCGGCGCCGCCGGGCGCGTGGCCGCGCTCGAAACGATCGGCGTCGTGCCCGAGCGACGGCGCGACGGCGTCGGCCGCGCCCTCATCGAACGCGCGCGCGACACGCTGCGCCGGAAGGGCATTGCCGCCGAGACGACGCGGGCCGATTGGCGCAACCATGCGCTGCTCGGCTTCCTCGACGGCGCCGGCTTCGCGCTGGCGCCGCGCCAAATAATCAGCTTCGATCTGACGCGCCCGCGCGCGGCGCTCGAGGGCGATGCCGACGTGGCGGCGATCGCGGCGGCCGGCATCCAGGCGGAGCCGCACGAGATCGATTACGGCCGGCCAGCGGCCGAACCCGCTGATGCCCCGGCCCGCGACCGCGTGCCGGTGCGCTCGATGAACGCCGACGATTTCGCGGCGCTGCTGCGCATCGACCGCCATGCGCTCGGCCGCGAGCGCAGCGGCTATATCCGCGCCAAGATGCTGGAGGCGCTCGACCGCTCGGGCGTGCGCGTCTCGCTGGTGGCCGAGCTCGACCGCATGCCGGTCGGCTTCGCGATGGCCAAGGTGGAATTCGGCGAATTCGGCCGCACCGAGCCGGTCGCCGTGATCGACACGATCGGCGTCGATCCGAATTTCCGCCGCGCCGGCATCGCCAGCGCGCTCGTCTCGCAGCTCGTGGTCAATCTCGGCGGGCTCGGCGTCGAAAGCATCGAGACCGAGGTGGCGCGCGACCAGTTCGATCTCCTGGGCTTCTTCTACCGCTGGGGCTTCGCGCCCGCCCAGCGCCTCGTGTTTACGCACGCACTGGCGTGAGACAGTTCGCTCCGTAGGGGCGCGCTGCCCCAGCTTCAACCAGCTCGGCGCCGACGCCGAGATAGCGATTCAGGAGCTCCGGCCGCGCGGCGAGATCGGCGGTCTTTCCTTCATAGACGACGCGGCCCTTCGCCAGCACGATGCTGCGGTCGGTCACCGCCGCGAGTGCGCGGATGTCCTTGTCGACGACGAGCGTCGCGACGCCCGCGGCCTTGACCGCGCGGATCACGGCCCAAATTTCCTTCCTGACCAGCGGCGCCAGCCCCTCGGTGGCTTCGTCGAGCAGCAGCAGCGCGGGATTGGTGATGAGTGCGCGGCCGATCGACAGCATCTGCTGCTCGCCGCCCGAGAGCTGGAGCCCGAGATTGCGGCTCCTCTCGGCGAGGCGCGGGAAGAGTGCCAAGATGCGCTCGAGCGTCCAATCGGCGCGTCCGCCGGGCCCGGGCCGCGCCGACATCACGAGGTGCTCGCGCACGGTGAGCGTCGGGAAGATGCCGCGCCCCTCCGGCACCATCGCGACGCCGGCGCGCGCGACTCGGTGCGCGGGTCCGCCGGTCATGTCGACGCCGGCCACGGCGACCTTGCCGCGGCGCGGCGGCGTGAGGCCCGAGAGGGCGCGCAGCAACGTCGTCTTGCCCATGCCGTTGCGGCCGATGAGACTCACCGCCTCGCCCGGCGCCATGACGAGGCTGACGCCGTGCAGGATGTGGCTCGCGCCGTAATAGACGTGGAGATCCTCGGCGGCGATGATGGGCGTGCTGCTCATGGCTCCTCCTCCGCGCCGAGATAGGCGGCCTGCACCGCGGCGCTCTTCTGGATCGCGGCGACCGAGCCGGTTTCGAGCACGGCGCCGTTGACCAGCACGGTGATCCGGTCGGCGATCGAGAACACCGCATCCATGTCGTGCTCGATGAGGACGATCGTGTGCTTCTCCGCGATGCGGCGCAGCAGCGCGATCACCTCCTGCGATTCACGATAGCCCATGCCGGCGAGCGGCTCGTCGAACAGCAGCAGCTCGGGCTCGGTCGCGAGGATCATCGCGATCTCGAGCTGGCGGCGCTCGCCATGGCTCATCGCCGCCGCCACCTGATCGCGGCGCGCGCGCAGGCCGCAAAGGTCGAGCGCGCGCTCCGCGGCCGCGCCGATATCGCCGCGCCGGGCGGCCGGCCGGAAAAAGCGCAGCGAGCTCGGGAGGCGCGATTGCGCCGCGATCCAGCAATTCTCGAAGCAGGTGAGCTCGGTGAAGACATTGGTGCGCTGGAACGACCGGCCGATGCCGCGGCGCGCGACGCGGTCGGGCGAGAGGCCGGTGATGGCGCGGCCCTTGAACCAGACCGAGCCGGCGCTGGGGTGCATTTCGCCCGAGAGGAGATTGAGGAACGTCGTCTTGCCCGCGCCGTTGGGGCCGATCACGGCATGGACTTTCCCCGCCTCGAACGCGAGCGAGACGTCGTTGACCGCGGCCAGGCCGCCGAACTGCTTCGACAAGCCGCGCGTCTCGAGCAGGGCCTCAGTCATCGCCCGCCTCCGCCGCGCGCCGCTCCGGCAAGGGCGCGGCACCGCCGCCGCGCTTGCGCAACCGTCCGACGCATCCGGCGAGCGGCAGGCTCGCGATCCCGCGCGGCAGGAACAGCACGACGGCGATGACGAAGAGGCCGATGAACAGGAGCCAGTGCTCGGTCAGCCCCGCCGCCACGTCTTCGAGCACGATCAGCGCGAAGGCGCCGACGACGGGGCCGTAGAGCGTTCCCATTCCACCCAGGATCACGATCACCAGCGCCTGGCCCGATTGGTGCCAGGAGAGGAAGGCGGGATTGACGATGCCGTCCTGCGCCGCGCCGACATAGCCGGCGAGGCCCGCGAGCGCGCCGGCGATCGCGAACATGGCGAGCTTGTAGCGCCAGGTCGTGAAGCCGAGCGCGCGCGTCCGCGGCTCATTGCAGCGAATCGCGTCGATGACGCGGCCGAACAGCGAGGCCAGCACCATGCGCCCGAGCAGGAAGCTCGTGACCAGGGCGCCGAGCGCGAAGTAGTAGAAGGTGACGCGGTTCTTGAGGTCGAAGAGCTGCAGCCCGAAGATCTCGGCCGTGGGCTTGGCGTCGAGGAACATGCCGTCGGAGCCGCCGAGCCACTTCGTGTCGTTGGCGAAGTAGTAGAGCATCTGCGCGATCGCCAAGGTGACCATGATGAAGTAGATGCCCGAGGTGCGGATCGCGAGCGCACCGAGGAGCAGTGCCACCAGCGCCGTGAACCCGACCGTAAGCGGCAATGTCGTCCACAGCGAGACGAAGCCGAGGTCGCGCTGCAGGATCGCGAGCGCGTAGCCGGCGAGGCCGAAGAACGCGGCATGGCCGAGGCTGACGAGGCGCGTGTAGCCGACGAGCAGATCGAGGCTGAGGGCGAAGATCGCCATCACCATCATCTTGGTCGCAAGCTGCACGTAGTAGCGCTCGACGAATTGCGGAAAGACGGCGAGCAGCGCCAGCGCCGCGATCAGTGCCACGAGGAGGGGTCGCGAGAGCGGGCGCATCTCTAGGCCGGGCGCGCGCCGAAAAGGCCCTGCGGCCGCCACAGCAGCACTGCCGCCATGAAGGCGTAGACGGACAGGCTTGCCGCCTCGGGCACGAAGACCTTGCCGAAGGTGTCGACGAAGCCGATCAGCATCGCGCCGACGAAGGCGCCCTGGATCGAGCCCAAGCCGCCGATCACGACGACGACGAAGGAGATGATGAGGATGTGCTCGCCCATGCCGGGATAGACCGAGTTCACCGGCGCCGAGAGCATGCCGGCAAAGGCGGTGAGCGCCGCGCCCAGTGCGAAAACGAGCGCGTAGAGGCGGTTCACGCGGAAGCCCAAGAGCTCGACCATCTCGCGGTTGGCGGCGCCGGCGCGGATCAGCATGCCGAGCTTGGTGCGATGGATGACGAAATACATCGCCGCCGCGACGCCGATGCAGGCGAGCGAGATGAAGAAGCGGTAGACCGGATAGGACTGCGTCTCGTTGAGCGGCACCGAGGCGTCGAGCACGGCCGGGATCGGCACGCCGTGCACGTCGTTGCCCCAGAGGATGCGCTGCAGCTCGTTGAAGATGAGGATGAGGCCGTAGGTAAGCAGCACCTGATAGAGGTGATCGCGCGCGTAGAGGAAGCGGATGGCAAGGCGCTCGACGGCGAGGCCGAGGAGGAAGCTCAAGGGCAGGCCGAGCGCGATCGCGACAAAGAGATTCCCGGTCTTGAGCTGGAGCCAATGCGCGAGATAGGCCCCGATCATGAAGAAGGAGCCGTGCGCCAGGTTGATGACGCCCAAGATGCCGAAGATGAGGGTGAGCCCGCTCGCGACCAGGAACAGCAGGAAGCCGTACTGGACGCTGTTGAGGCTCTGCACCAGGAAGGACGAGACGTCCATGAAGCGCCTCCCGCGCCCGGTGTCGGAAGCGGCGGCGGAACCCCTTCCGCCGCCGCCCCGATCGGTTAGGCCATGCCGCAGCCGGTTCCGGGATCGGCGAGCGCCTTGTGGGCGACGCCGATGACGACGTTATCTCTCTTCCGCACCTCGCGCAGATAGATGTCCTGCACCGGGTTGTGCGACTTGGAGAAGGTCATCGTCCCGCGTGGGCTGTCGAGCTTCGCCGCGGCCATGGCGGTGATGATCTCCTTCTTCGCCTTGGTGTCGCCCTTCACCGCCTTCATGGCGTGGATCAGCAGCTGACCGGTGTCGTAGCCCTGGACGGCGAATACGTCGGCCGCCCGTTTGGTCTTCTGCTTGAAGGCCGCGGTGAACCGCTTGTTGAGCGGGGTGTCGAGCGACTCGGCGTAGTGCAGGGTCGTGACGATGCCCTCGCCCGCCTCGCCCGCCGCCTCCAGCGTGCCGTCGGTGAGGAACCCCGGGGCGAAGAGCGGTATCGACTTCCTGAGGCCCGAGGCGTGGTAGTCCTTCATGAATTTCACCGCGCCGCCGCCGGAGAAGAAGGTGAAGACGGCGTCGGGCTTCAAGCCGGCGATCTCGGTCAGATGCGCCTGGAACTCGATGTTGGGAAACGGCAGCAGGATCTCCTTGACGACCTGACCGCCCGCCTTCACGTAGCCCTCCTTGAACGCGCTGATCATTTCCTGGCCTGCGGCGTAGTTCCACGTGATCGACACGGTCTTCTTGTGGCCGCGCTTCATCATTTCCGGGCCCATCGGAAAGCAGTTCTGCCAGTTCGTGAACGACGTGCGGAACACGTTGGGCGCACACATTTGACGCGTCACCGAATTCGCGCCGGCGTTGGAGACGATGGTGATCGTCCCCTCTTCGCGCGCGATCTTGACCATCGCCATCGCCACGCCGGAATGGACCGGGCCGGTCAGGAAATCGACCTTCTCGCCGAATATGAGCTTGTTGGTGTTGTTGGCCGCCTTGGCGGGATCGGCCTCGGAATCGACCTTCACGTATTCGACCGGCCGGCCGCCGAGCGTGCCGCCCGCCTCCTCGATCGCCATGATCATGGCGTCGGTGATGTTGTGGCCGAGCGAGGCATAGGTGCCGGTGTAGGGCAGCAGGATGCCCACCTTCACCTTGGCCGGTTGCGCGAGCACGAAAGGCGCCGGCAGCAGCGATACCGCCGCGCCGGCGCCGGCCGCGCGCGCGGCTGCCGAAAGAAACCTTCGGCGGGTCGTCGGAAAGCTTTTCGTCATGGCGTTCCTCCTGTGGTCGTTGTCGCGGCCGCCATTTCGCGCCGCCGCCGTCGCGGGATCCCCACAGTCGTTCGCCGCGGTTCGTCAGCCGTGCAGTTGCCGGTATTTCTCCTCGAGCTGGGCGCGGTCTTCGACGAAATCAGGATTCACCTCGATGCAATTGGCCGGGCACACCAGCTTGCATTGCGGCTCGTCATGCGCGCCGACGCATTCGGTGCAGCGCAGCGGGTCGATGACATGGATCGGATCGCCGATTGAGATCGCCTCGTTGGGGCAGACCGGCCGGCAGGCATCGCAGGCGGTGCAGTCTTGGGTGATATGAAGGGCCATGGCGGGGCTCCTTGTCAGGCGGCACGGCGTTCGAGCTGGGCGAGTTTCTCGTGGCGGAAGGCGCCCCAGAGCGCCGCGCCGATGGCCCCCGCATAGATCGAATCGGGGCTGCTCTTGATCTCGACCGTGATCTTCTCCTTGGCGCAGATCTCGCGCATCGCGGCGACGAGGCCGGTGTCGAGCGCCAGGCCGCCGGTCATCATCACGACGCCGTCCTTGGTGCCCGCGGTCTTGAGCAGCTTGGCGAGGCGGTCGGCCATCGAGATGTGGATGCCTTTCAAGATGTTGGCGGCCGAGATGCCGCGCGAGACCATGTTGATGACGTCGGTCTCGGCGAGCACGGCGCAGATGCCGCTGACTTTCTCGGGCGTCTCGCCCTGCTGCGAGAGCGTGCCGATTTCGTCCTGCGCGATGCCGAGATAGCGCGCGATGTTCTCGAGGAACTGGCCCGAGCCGGAGGCGCATTGGCTCGTCATCTTGTAGCCCATGACCTTGCCGCGCTCGTCGACGCGGATGGCGCGGCCGTGCAGGGCGCCGACGTCGAGCACCGCGCGCGTCGCGGGATCGAGCTCGATGGCGCCGCGCGCATGCGTCGTCATCGAATAGAAGTGGCCGGTCTGGAAGCCGAGGCTCTCGCCTTCGCCGGTCGTGGCGCAGTAGGCGATATCGTCGCGCTTCAATCCGGCGGCGGCCAGCGATTGATCGTAGGCCTCGGCCGCGAGTTTCAGGGGATCGCGCTGGCGCACGCGGTCGCAGCGCTTGGCGAGCTGCCGGACGGCGGCGCCGTCGACGGAATAGAGCACCGTCTTGACCGCGCCCGTGCCGACATCGATTCCGGCGGTGAACACCATGGCCTGCTCCTTCAGTGCACGACGGCGCGGCGCGCGAATTCGGCGCCGCCGAGCGCGCCGGTGTAGATCGAGTCGGGGTTGATGTTGATCGCGACCTGGCCGTAATTCTCCGCGACCAGCTTCTTCAGCTCCTTCACCGCCGCCTCGTTCTTGGCGACGCCGCCGGTGAACGTGAACTGGTCTTTGACCCCGCCCGAGCGCGAGAGGATCGACATGGCGCGGAGGATGATCGCGCGGTGGAGGCCGGCGATGATGTCCTCGCGCTTCTCGCCGAGGGCCAAGCGGTCGCGCAGCTCGGCGCCGGCGAACACCGTGCAGGTGGAGTTGATGCGCACCGTCCTCGTCGCTTGCATCGCCAAGGGCCCGAGCTCGTGGAGGCCCAGATTCATCTCGTCGGCGATGTAGCCCAAGTAGCGCCCGCAGCCGGCGGCGCAGCGATCGTTCATCTGGAAGTTCTCGACGATGCCGGCGGCATCGACCTGGATCGCCTTGGTGTCCTGGCCGCCGATGTCGAGCACGGTGCGCGTCTCGGGATACATGAGATGCGCGCCGAGCCCGTGGCAGAGGATCTCGGAGCGGATGTGCTCTTTCGAGAACGGCAGGGTCACGCGGCCATAGCCGGTGCCGACGACGTAGCTTTCCTCGAGCGGGATCGCCAGCGCGTCGCGCACCGCTCCGGCGACGGCACCGCCCTGGGCCGCGAGGCCGGGCGCAGCGCCGATCGCACGGTCGAGCGCGCGCAAGAGCTTGCCGCTCACGTCCTCGGCGGGCGGCCGATTCTCGACCTCGATGATCGAGCGGTCGTAGACGTTGAGCAGCAGATCGAACGGGAATTTGTAGCGGCCGGCCACGGTTTCGCCCACGGCCATGAAGCGCGAGCCGGCGATGTCGCGGAAGAAGTCCGATTTGCGCTTGGCGCCCGGCGCGAACAGCGCGGGCGCATCCTTGCGCAGCTGGCCGAAGACCTCGGCCAGGGCGTCGCGCACCTTGCCCTGAACCTCGCGGAAGCGCTCGCCGCGCGCATGCTCGCCGCAGACGCGCTCGAGATCGCCGAGCTGCTCGAGATACTGCTCGAGGCGGAAGCTGCGCTCCAAATCGGCGAGGAATTGCTCGAGCTGGCCGGCGCCGAACGACAGCGCGCCAAGGCCGCGCCGGAACAGCGTGAAGCGCGTGTCGATCAGCGCCTCGTGCTTGGCGACGCGCGTGGCAGTGTCGTAGTTCGAGCGCGAATTGGTGATGCCGCGGCCGAGCACCGCGCTGTTTTCATCCATGACCACGGCCTTGGTCGTGGTCGAGCCGAGATCGATGCCGATGAAGGTGCGCATGGCGGCCCCGCTCACTGAAGCGCCGCGGGCGCGGCCGCGACCGGCAGCGGCCCCGGCGCGCCGCCGCGCCGCTTCTGCTCGATCATCTGGAGATAGCTTTCGAGCCGGTTCTTGACGTTGGCCGGCGAGAAATAGCGCGGGTCGACGAGATCGGTCTCGATGAAGGCGGCGGGCTTTCCCGTGCGGCGCTCGATCTCGCGCAGGATGAGGAGCTGGCCGGCCGAGAAGCTGTTGCAGCTCTTGATCGAATTGATCAGAAGTCCGTCGGCCTCGAACTCGTTGACGTATTTCTCGATGAGATCGATGCGCGAGGGCAGGTTGCGGTTGGTGTAGCAGCCGAGGCAATACTCGGCGAGCGATTCGAGCGGATGATCGGAATCGTGCCGGAAGCCCAGATCGTAGACACCGCCCACCTTGGTGTAGGTGCTGGCGACGACGACGGCACCCTCGTCGTAGAACATCTTCCAGAAGTCGCGGAAGCTCGTCCAATTGGGCGGGCCTTCGACGACGAGGCGATACTTCTCCTCCTTCATCTCGCCCTCGGGCGTGATCGGGCCTTGGCCGTTGGCGATGCGCTGCTCGATCTCGCCGCGCAGCAGGCGGTAATACTCGGTGGCGTCGGGCGTGCCGCGAAACGCCGTGAAGATCGGGCCGACATAGTAGACGCCGCCGAAATAGGCATCGATCGGCGAGGGCTTGTGCTTGGCGGACTGCAGCACCCAGACGAAGTTCTCCTCGGCCTTGGCGGATTCCTTGAGGATCTGGCGCAGGCGGTCGATGTCGAATTTCACGCCGCTGACTCGCTCGAGGCCGGGGATGATGACCTCCTTGAGCTGCTTCACGATGTAGTCGCGCATGTTCTTGGTCGCGTGCCCGTCGCCCTCGTAGGGGACGTGCAGCATCAGCGTCTCGCACTTGTACTGCTCGCGCACCAGCTCGAACCACTTCATGAAAGTGAAGCAGCCGGTATAGGAGAGCAGCAGCGCGTCGGGCGAAGGGAGCGGATGGCCGTCGGGGCCGATATTGCCCTTGGCGATCATGCCGAGATCGGCCTTCACGTAGGTGCAGACGTCTTCCGAATGGCCGCGCTTCTCGGCTTCCATGATGTAGTTGCCGGTCTTCTTGCGCATGCCGTTCTGGATCGCGTTGATCTCGGGCAGGTTGTTGACGAGATCGAAGCACATGATGAGCTCGTTGAGGTTGCCGGGCACGAAGGTCGAGACGACCTTCTTGCCCCGCTCCTTGGCCGTCGCCAGCTTGGCGTAGTTGCCGGCGATCATCTCCTTCTGCTTCACCATCGACGCTTCTTTGACAACTTCCTTGGGCGTGCGCGCGTTCATTGGACGCTCCACAGCTTGATCGAATCGGCAAAAGTGCCGGCCTGCTCGCGGATGGGCTGCATCTGCCCGGAGTTCTCGGCGTATTTGAATGCGACGAACGGGACCTTGTGGTCCGCGAGGACGCGCTGGAGCATCGGGCGCTCGAGCAGCGCGGGGTCGCAGAAGCTGGGGCAGGCGAAGATCACGCCCTCGGCGCGGTTCTTCTTGACCGTATCGACCAGCCAGAGGCCCTTCTCCTTTTCCTTGTCTTCGTACTTGGCCGCGGTGTGGCCGGAATTGTGGAGATAGGCCTGGGCGAGAGCGGCGAGCGGATCGCCCTCGGTCGAAACGTCGGCCTGCTCCCAGCGGTTGACCAGCAGGAAATCGTCGTCGACGACGTAGCAGCCGGCGAGCTCGATCGACTTGATGAGGTTGAGCGGCGGCTGCTCGCAGAAGGCGCCGGTGACGACGATGCGGCAATTGTCGCGCTTCCGCGCCTCGGCCCTGCCGGCCGCGTCGAGGTATTCGCGCAGCATGCGGCTGTGCTCTTCCACCGCGAGCGTCATGCCGGCGCGCATCAGGAGGTAGACGTCGGCCGCCGGCGCCTTCCAGGGCTCGGCGGCGCGAAATGCATAGACCTCGCGCACCAGGCGGCGGTTCTCGTTGAAGAGCGCGATGGACTCGCGGATCGCGTCGTCGGTGATGGGGCGCCCGGCCATCTTGGAGAGGCCCTCGCGCAGCTCGGCGAGCTCGTTGATGTAGAACGTGCCGCCGATGTCGTCGCGGTAGTTCTGTGGCACGTCGAAATATTTCGCGTAGACCTTCGGGAACATGACCTTCCACATGCCCGAGAGGTTGCGGATCACGTCGCAGATGCTGGGGAAGAGCATGCCGTCGACGAAATCGAGGCGGTTGGTGACGGCGAGCTCGATCGTCGAGCGCGGGATGCGGCAGATGTAGCTCTGGTAATAGGCGTCGCCGTGGATGACTTCGAGCTGGTCGCCGCCGCCGAAAATGCCGAGCGGCAGCGCGCCCGCGGCGTGGATCAGCTCGCGCGGCACGTAGAACGGCATGTGGCCGACGACCTTGCGGCCCGGCTTGGCCGCCTTCCACTCGCGCGCATAGCCGAAACTGAGGTCCTCGTAGAGGGAGGCGCAGCGTTGGTTGATTTCGCTCAGCACGGTCATCAGCGGTGCTCCCAGTTCGCCGCGCGCTTCTCGAGGAACGCGTTCAAGCCCTCGAGCGCGTCACGCGTGGCCATGACTCCGTCGAGATAGAGGCGCTCCAGCACCGCGATGCGGCGGCGGAACAGATCGGCCAACTCGCCGCGCGCGGCCGTGTTGGCGAAGCGGACGGCTGCGGCGCTCTTGGCGGCGAGGTAACGGTCGAACCAAGCCAGCCCCGCCGCTTCGGGGTCGCCGGCGACCTCGGCGGCAAGGCCGAGCCGCGCCGCTTCGGCGGCGTCGATGCTGCGCCCCGACAACAGCAGATCGCCCGCCGCGCCGGGGCCGATCCGCGCGGGCAAGAGGCACGAGGCCGCCGGCGCGATCACGCCGAGGTTGATTTCCGGCTGGCCGAACTTGGCGTCCGGCGCCGCGAAGATCAGCGCGCCGGCGGACGCGAGCTCGAGCCCGCCGCCGAGGCATTGGCCGCGCACCGCGACAAGGATCGGCGCCGGGAAATCGAGCATTGCCTGCAGCAGCGCATGAAACCCGGCGAGCATGGAAGCGCATTTCGCCGGCAAGTGCTCCTCGACGCTGGCGCCGAACGAGAAGTGCGGGCCTTCGGCGTCGACCAGCACGGCGGCGACATCGGAGCGCGCGCGGTGCTGGCCGAGCGCCGCGGCGAGGGCGCCGATCATCGCCGCATCGAGCACATTGGCCTTGGGCCGCGCGAGGCGCAGGCGCAGCAGCCGCCCGCCGCGGTCGAGCCAGACCTTGAGCGGCGCGCCGTTCATGACTTTGCCTTGTTGCGCGGCATCACGCTTTCGGTGAGCCGGTCGGTCCACGGCGTGCCCTTGGCGAGCGCCTGGCGCAGCGCCACAAAGTCGATCTCCCGGTCCTCCTTGGTGCCTTCGTTGAAGGCGCGGAAACCGGCGCGCGCCTCGGTCATCATGTTGAGGGCGAGCCAGGCGCGCGCGTCCTCCTTGTTGCGGTTCCAGGCCTCGAGCTTGGGCTTCCTCAACTCCTCGATCGTCTTGGTCGTGCAATCGGGGAAGGTGAGCAGCAGCTTGGCGCAGAGCTCCTCGATCTTCGCATCGAGCAGCGAAAGGTCGACCGTGCCGCGCGCCATCAGCGCCTTGCCAACGGCGAGCGCTGGCCCGGTCTTGAATTCGCCGCGGGTGGGGCGGCCATATTCGTCGACCGCATATTGCGTTTCGACCAGCGGGTTCGAGATGAACTTGCCGTCGACCTTCAGCGCCGGCACGACGGCGGCGAGCATGCCCCAGTCGTAAGCGCGGTGCGCCGAGAACGGCTCGCACAGCACGCAGGCGATCATCGCGCGCTCGGCGCCGATCACGACCGGGAGGAAGTCGGTGGCGCCGCCGATGGGCGCCGAGCCGTGCTTGGGTCCGGCCTGGCCGAAGCGCGCCAAATCCTGCGCCACCGAGAAATCGCAGGCCATGCCGATCTCCTGGCCGCCGCCGATGCGCATGCCGTTGACGCGGCAGATCACCGGCTTGTCGCAAGCCAGAATTGACGACACCATGTCATTGAAGATCCGCATGTACTGCCGGTACTCCTGCGGATTGCCGGCGTAGTACTCGGCGTATTCCTTGGTGTTGCCGCCGGTGCAGAAGGCCTTGTCGCCGGCCCCGGTGAAGACCACGGCGCTCACGTCGCGCGCGTTCGAGGCGGCGCGGAAGGCGTGGATCACGCCCTTCGCCATCGCCGTGGTGTAGGAATTGAACTGGCTCTGATTGTCGAGAATGATCCAGGCGTTGTAGAGCCCGGGCACGATCGCGCCGTTGGTGAGCTTGGCCGGCCGTTTCTCGTAGCGCACGCCCGGCGCTGCGTAGTTGGCGACGAGGTCGTGGTCCTTGAGCTCGATTTGGTCGGCGCGGCGCGCGGCTTCGGCGTTCATCGGCTTTCTCCTCGGTCAGGCGGGAACCAGCACGGCACGGCGCGACAGCTCGTGCCGGCTTGCGGCGGCGAAAACGTCGTTGATCTCGGCCAGCGGGTGAGTCTCGACGAAGGGTTTGAGCGCGACCTTTCCGTCGAGCACGAGATCGAGCGCGCCGGGATAAAGCTCGGGCGGGCAGCCCCAATTGCCGAGCGCGCGCGCATCAAAGGCCATGAGGTTCGAGAGGCGGACCTCGACGCGGTCCATGGTAAAGCCGACGACCGAGAGCGTGGCCCCGTGGGTGAGCAGGCCGAACGCCGTCGTCTGCCCCGCCGCCGTGCCCGAGCATTCGAAGATGAACCACTCCGTTTGCGGCAGATTCTTCTCTTTGGCGAAAGCCTGCACGGAAGCGCGCAGCGCCTTCTGATCGAGCTTCCTCGCGTTGAGGGTCAGCGACGCGGCGACCTTGCCGATGGTGGCGAGTTTGGCGTCGTCGACGTCGATCGCGACGACGGTGGCGCCGAGCGCCTTCGCCACTTGCGCGGCATAGCCGCCGACGCCGCCGATGCCGACGACAATGGCGAGGCTGCCGGGCCAGACGCCGGCGCGCGTTGCCGCCTGAAAGGGTGTCGTGACCGCGTCGGCGATGACCGCGAGCTCGGCGAGCTTCAGGCCCGCCTGGGCGAGGCGCGCCTCGTCGACCGGGCAGAGGCCGCGCGAGGGCACCACGACATGGGTCGCGAACCCGCCGTGGATGTCGTTGCCGGGCATGCGCTGCTTCCTGCAGATCATCGGCTTGCCGCGTCTGCAGTGCTCGCATTCGCCGCAGGGCATCACCGCGGGCACGACCACCGCTTTGCCGAGCCAGGCTTCGGCGCCGGGGCCGGCGGCCACGACGCGGCCGGCGATCTCGTGCCCCAAGGCGAGCGGCAGCGGGTGATTGGTGCGCACGCCGTCGTAGTAGTAGCCGAGGTCGGTGTGGCAGAGGCCGCAGCCGGCGATCGCGACCGTCACCTCGCCGGGCGCCGCAGGCGTCGCGTCGAACGCCTCCTCGACCAGCGGCGCCTTGACCGCCGTCATGAGCCAGCGATGGGCTTTGATCGCCATGGGCCGTTCCTCCTCGGCTCCTTGAGCCTTCGTGCCGCACCGCTTTCGCTTGACGGCACGATATTTCTGTAATTAGGTACTGCAATGCGCATTTAGATGTCAAACGCGTTCGGCGTGCCGCGATGTCGCAGGCGCCGGCGCGGCAAGCGAGACGGCAACACGGGGAGGAAGCGCCATGAACGATACTGCGAAGCGTTCGCTTTCCTTCGCCGTCGTGGGCTCGGGCGGCGCCGGCGTCATGACCGCCGGCCATATGCTGCTCGACGCCGCGGCGCGCGCCGGCCTCTACGGGCTGATGAGCCGCTCCTCGGGCCCGCAGATCCGCGGCGGCGAGGCGGCGGCGCTGGTGCGCCTGGCGCCGGGCCCGGTCGAATCGCACGGCGACCGCTTCGACGTCTTGCTCGCGGTCGACTGGCAGAACGCGCATCGTTTCGCCGCCGAGATCCCGATCGACGATGCGACCCTCGTGATCGGCGATCCCGGCGAGGGCGCCGTGCCCGAGGCCTTTGCCAGCGCGGGCGCGCGCATCGTTCCGCTCCCGCTCAAAGCCATCGCCAAGAAGATCCCCGGCGGACGGCCCAACATGGTGGCACTCGGCGCGCTCGGAGCACTCGCCGGCCTCGAGGCCGACGCCCTCGCCCGCGCGATCGAGGCCACGCTGCAGAAGGGCGGCGACGCGCTCACCGCCAGCCGGACCGCGATGATGGCCGGCATGGCCGCGGTCGCCGAGGCCGGGCTCGCGCTGCCGAAATTGACCGCGACCCGTGCCAACGGGCGCTGGGCGATCAGCGGCAACGAGGCGGCGGGGCTCGGCGCGGTGCGCGGCGGCATTCGCTTCGTCGCCGCCTATCCGATCACGCCGGCGACCGAGATTTTGGAATGGCTTTCCTCGGCGCTGCCGCGCGTCGGCGGCACGCTGGTGCAGGCCGAGGACGAGCTCGCCTCGATCAACATGGCGATCGGTGCCTCCTATGGCGGTGTGCCGTCGCTGACCGCGACCTCGGGCCCCGGCCTTTCGCTGATGACCGAGGCGATGGGCCTCGCGGTGGCGGCGGAAATTCCGCTCGTCGTCGTCGACGTGATGCGCGGCGGACCCTCGACCGGCATTCCCACGAAATCCGAGCAGGCCGATCTCAACATCGCGCTCTATGGGCTGCACGGCGATGCGCCGCACGTCGTCGTCGCCCCCAATTCCGTCGCCGATTGCCTGCTGACGACGCAATGGGCCGTGCACCTCGCCGAGACCTTGCAGGTTCCCACGCTGGTGCTGCCCGACCAGTCGATGGGCCAGAGCCGCGTCGTGCTCGACCGGCCCGCCGATATCCGCTTCGCGACGCGGCGGCTCGTGGCCGAGGCCGCGCCCGCGAACTACAAACGCTACGCGCTGACCGAAGGCGGCGTTTCGCCGATGGCGATCCCGGGCACGCGCGGCGCGGTCTACACCGCCGACGGGCTCGAGCACAGCGAGCGCGGCACGCCCTCGAGCCAGGCCGCCGATCACCTGGCCCAGCTCGACAAGCGCGCGAACAAGCTCGAGCAAGCCGACTACAGCCGCTACTGGGCCGAGATCGAGGGCGAAGGCGATGTCGCCGTGGTCACCTGGGGCTCGTGCACGGCGCCGGTGCGCGAAGCGCTCGCGCGCGCGCGGGCCGGCGGCGTTGCGGCGAAGCTCGTCTCGCTCCGCCTCCTGGCGCCCGCGCAGCCGGAGCGGCTCGCCGAAGCGCTCGCGGGCGTGAAGCGCGTGCTCGTCGTCGAGCAGACGCATTCCGGCCAGTTCTATCGCTATCTGCGCTCGGCCTACGAGCTGCCGGCCGAAACGCGCGTCTTCCATCGCCCCGGCCCGCTGCCGATGCGGCCCGGCGAGATCCACCGCAAGATCGTGAAGGAGCTGGCGGCATGAACATCGCGACAGCACCCAAGCCGTTTTCCGCCAACGACTACAAGTCCGATTACAAGCCGGTCTGGTGCCCGGGCTGCGGCGACTATTCGGTGCTGCTCGCCTTCACCAAGGCGATGGCCGCGCTGCAGCGCCCGCCCGAGGAGATCGCCGTCGTCTCCGGCATCGGTTGCTCGTCGCGCATCCCCGCCTACACCAATTGCTACGGCTTCCACGGCGTGCATGGGCGCGCGCTCGCGGTCGGCACCGGACTCAAAGTGGCGCGGCCGGATTTGACCGTCATCGTCGCCGGCGGCGACGGCGACGGCTTCTCGATCGGCGGCAATCATTTCCTCCACGCCTGCCGCCGCAACATCGACTTGACCTACGTCGTGATGGACAACCGCGTCTACGGCATGACCAAGGGCCAGCCCTCGCCGACGACCGAGCCCGATTGGGACAGCGCGCTGGCGCCGGGCGGCACCGGCTTGCGCCCGTTCCATCCGCTCGTCATCGCGCTCGCCTCGGGCGCCAATTTCGTGGCGCGCGGCTTCTCGGGCGACCCCAACGGCGCGGCCGACCTCATCGTGCAGGCGATCAAGCATCCGGGCTTTTCGTTCGTCGAGATCCTGAGCCCCTGCGTCACGTTCCGGCCCGACCAGCGCGAATGGGGGAAGATGGTGCATCCGGCCTCGGTCGCGCCGACCGACGATCCCGCGCGCGCGGCGCGGCGCATCATGACCGACGACGGGTTCAACATCGGCGTGCTCTATGCCGGCAACCGCGCGCCCTTCAAGCCGCAGCAGGCGGCGCCGGCCGATGTGGCCGCGATCGAAGCGGAGTTCGCGCTATGAGCGGCGATGCCCCAGCGCGCCATACGGTGCAGGAATTCTACGCGCTGCTCTACGCGATGGAGCACGAGGCAGCCGAGCGCTACGACGAACTCGCGAACCAGATGGAGACGCACAACAACGCCGCGGTCGCGGCCCTCTTCCGCGAGCTCGCCGCGGTGGAGCGCAAGCACGCTGAGAAGCTGCAGGCGCACGGCCAGGCGGTGCAGGCGATCCGCGCGCGCGACATGCGCTTCCGCCAGGGCTTCGAGCTGCCCGAGACGACGCCGCTCGACCGCGTCCATTACTTGATGACGCCGGCGCATGCACTCGAGCTTGCGCTCGAGAACGAGGAGCAGGCCGCGCGCTGCTTCGACGAGATGGCGGCTTCGGCACCGGACGACAGCGTCAAGAAGCTCGCCGCGGAGATGGCCGAGGAGGAGCGCCGCCATGCCGCGTTCATACGCGACCGCCTCGCGCAGCTTCCACAGCCGCCCGCGGATTGGGACCAGGATCTCGATCCGCCGCGCTATTCGGAGTAGGTCCATGAACGCAATTCTTCATCCCGCCGGCTGGGCGCCGCCCATCGGCTACAGCAACGGCATCGTCTCGGCGCCGGGGCGCATCGTGTTCGTCGCCGGCCAGATCGGCTGGAACGCCGACCAGCGCTTCGAGACGAGCGATCTCGCCGAACAATTCGCGAAGGCGCTCGAGAACATCGTCGCTGTGCTGGGCGAGGCCGGCGCCAAGCCCGAGCACATCTGCCGCATGACCGCCTATTGCACCGGCAAGGCGGAATACCTCGCCGCCCGCGCCGGGATCGGCCGCGCCTGGCGGCGCATCATCGGCAAGCATTTCCCGGCGATGACCATGGTGTTCGTGACCGCCCTCCTCGACGAAGGCGCCAAGATCGAGCTCGAGGCGACGGCGGTGGTGCCCTGAGGCGCGAACGAGTCGTAGCGGCTTCGCTAGATCGACTCGCGGCGGCGGCCCTCACCTCCCATTCGCTGCGTTCGCAGCGAATGGGCCCCTCCTCTCCCTGCGGAAGAGGAAAAGGACGCACGCGCCGCTGACCCTTCTCTCTCCCACGAAGTGGGAGAGAAGGGGCCCAGGCGATGCCGACGGCATCGGCTGGGAAGTGAGGGCGGGCGCCGCGTGCCTCAGCTCGTGAGGCCGTCCGATACCTTCACGTTCTCGGGCGTGAGCTCGATGCCCGAGGCGCGCGCCTGGTGCTCGAGCAGGGTCGCGAAATCCTTCTCGATGTAGTCTCCGCCGCGCAGCATGGCTTCGCCGATATGCGCCTGCAGCACCTCGCGCGTCGCGGTCGTCACCGGCAGCGGCACGTCGAGCGCGCGGCCGGCGGCGAGACCGAGATCGAGGTCCTTCCTGAGCAGCTTCGGCGTGAACGTCGTCGTGAAGTCGAGGTTCACATAGGCCGGAGACTTGTATTTGGTGAAGGTCGAGCCCATCACGCTCTTGTTGAGGAAATCGAGGAACGCGTGGCGCGGCACGCCGGCCTTCTGCGCCAGGATCGTGATCTCGGCCATGCTCTGCGCGACGATGCCCAGGAACATGTTGTGGCAAATCTTGACGATGCGCGCGAGTTCGCCCTCGCCGACGTAGCTCACGCCCGCGGCGAGCGCTTCCAAATAGGGCCGCGCCGTCTCGAACGCCGCTTTCGGCCCGGAGACGACGAAAGATAGCTTGCCGGCCTTGATCACCTTGGCATTGCCGCTGACCGGCGCCGCCAGAAGCTGCGCGCCGCGCTTGGCGGCTTCGCGGCGCAGCTCGGCCGAGGCTTCTTCCGAAACCGTCGAGGCGTCGATGATGATCTTGGGCGCGCGATCCTTGCGCGAGAGCACGCCGTTCTTGCCGGCCGTGACTTCCAACAAGTCGTCGCCGGTCGAAACCATCGTGAAGACGATGTCGCGGTCGGCGAGCTCGGCCGGCGTGCCGGCGATGCTGGCGCCGTATTTGGCGAGCGGCTCGGCCTTGGCGCGCGTGCGGTTGTAGGCGGCGACGCGGCCGCCGCCCTGCGCGAGTTTCGCCGCCATCGGGAAGCCCATGCGGCCTGTGCCGATCCAGCCGAGCGTGTGTTTGGCGAGGTTCGCGGCGTCCATGGCTCAGCTCCGGTTCAATAGGGGTTCGCGATCGGCAGATTGTCGGCCGGGTAGAGCGTGATCACCTTGCAGCCCTTGTCGGTGACGACGATCTCCTCCTCGATGCGCGCGGCCGAGATGCCGTCCGTCGCCGGGCAGTAGGTTTCGAGCGCGAAGACCATGCCGGCCTTGATCTCAGTCGGGTCCTCGAACGAGTTCAGGCGGCTGATGATCGGGCGCTCGTGCAGGCCCAAGCCGAGCCCATGCCCGAATTCGAGGCCGAACGCTTCCATCTCGTCGCTGAAACCGATCGCGTCGGCCGTCGGCCAGCACGCCGCCACCTGGTCCGAACGCACGCCCGGCTTGATCATGGCAATCGCGGTGTCGATCCACTCGCGCGCGCGCTTGTAGGCATCCTGCTGCGCCTCGGTGGCGCGGCCGACGTTGAAGGTGCGGTAGTAGCAGGTGCGGTAGCCCATGTAGGACTGGATGATGTCGAAGAAGGCCTGATCGCCGGGGCGGATGAGGCGGTCGGTGAAATTGTGCGGATGCGGCGAGCAGCGCTCGCCCGAGATCGCATTGATCGCCTCGACGCAGTCGGAGCCCTTGGAATAAAGGTCGTGATTGGCGAGCGCCACGATCTGGCTCTCGCGCACGCCGGGCTTCAGCGCCGCCGCGATCTGCTGATAGGTGCCGTCGACCATCGCGGCGGACATGTTGAGCAGCATCAGCTCGTCGCGGCTTTTGATCTCGCGCGCGTCGAGCATCATCTGCTGGCCGTCGCGCACCTCGATGCCGAGGCGCTGCAGCTCGAACAGCATCGGCAGCTCGACGAGGTCGACGCCGAGCGGCATGTCGGCCACGCCCTCGGCCTCGAGCAGCGATTTGATCTCCTCGGCGGCGCGCTTGAAGAGCCCCACCTCGGGATGGATGGCGCCGCGCAGGCCCAAGAGGCCGGCGCGGCAATGATCGTGGTGGAGCCACGGCGCATACAGCCGGTGGTGCTTCGCGGCCGAGCCGAAATCCCACACGTAAGGATCGCCGTTGCCCGTGAGCAGGCAGTAGCGCGTGAGCTTGTCGCGCGCCCACTCGCCGATCACGGTCGAGGAGATGTAGCGGATGTTGTGCTGGTCGAAGGTGAGGATCGCACCCAGCCCCGACTTCGCCAGTGCCGCGCGCGTCCGCGCGAGGCGGTAATTGTGCAGGCGGCGGAAATCGACGCGCTCCTCGAAATCCACCGCCATCTGGCCCAGCGCCATCAGCGGGCGCTGCCAATTGTGGCCGGGGTCGATGTCGTCGGGCCGGACGAGCTTCGGTTCGGGCTGCTTCTTCTTGGCCATGTTCACTCCCGGCGCCGCGTCTATTTGCGGGGATCGCGCCACAGCGCCGGTGTCATGTCAACCGCGCGCAGCAAGGACCTGCGGTGCCGCCGTTGCCACCACCTCCCAAGCAATGCTTCGCATTGATTGGGCCCCCTCCTCTCCCTTAGGGAGAGGAAAAGATCGGTGCGGCTTGGTTCTTCTCTCTCCCGCACGGCGGGAGAGAAGCCGCCCATTCGCCGCTCTTGCGGCGAATGGGAAGTGGGGGCCGCGCTGGCAGAGAAAGCGATCGACGCCTATTTCGCACTCAGCCTCTCCGCGATCCAATCCGCGCTTTGCGGGCGGTAGCGGTAGATGCGGTTGTTGACGACGTGGTTGCCGTCTTCGACGAGGAGAAATTCGACCGGCCCCGCGGCTTCCGTCGCGAGCCGTTGGGCGTGTTCCCACGGCACGATGCGGTCGAGCTTGCCGGCGACGACGAACAGCGGGCACGCGATGCGCGAGGCGACGCCCTTCAACGAGAGCGATGCCGCGTGGCGCTTCGCTTCTTCCGGCGTCTGCAAATGGCTGCGCACGCGGAACGCTTCGCGCGTCAAGCCCGGCAGCCCCTCCCACGCCTCGGCCCAATCGTAGGGGCCGGAGAGGGCGATGCAGGCCTTGATGCGCTTCTCGAAGGCGGCGGCGCGCGGCGCGTAGTAGCCGCCGAGGCTGAGGCCCCAGAGACCGATGCGCGCCGCGTCGATATCGCCGCGCGTCTCGATCCAATCGGCGACGGCCTTGACTGCCGCCTCGTAGTCGCCGCGGATCGGAAAATCGTACTCCGCTTCGCCCTGCCCCGGCCCGTCGAAGGCCAGAGTCGCCAGGCCGCGCGCGAGGAACACCTTCTCGTTCGTCTCCATCTCCTCTTTCGCCGAATCGAGGCCCATGATCATGACGACGACGGGCGGGCGTGCGACGCCTGCGGGCTTGCGCAGGATTCCGGCGAGGTGCTTGCCCAAATAGGGGATCGCGATGCGCTCGCCGGCCGGGCGAAGATGAGGAAGCGCGAGAGTCCGGCACTCGACCGCTTTCTTGTGCGCGGCGCGCATCTGTGCCACGTCGTTCACGAACACGAATTTCGCGAAGTGATAATAGACGCCGGCGCGCGTCAGGTGCTCGCCGGCGCTGAGCCCCTTGCCCCTCGCCAGCGCTTCGCGGCCGAGCGCCTCGTGGACGGCGGCGCGCTTCGACCAGGCGGCGCACCAGTCCTCCCAGCGCGCGAGCGCGCCCGTCACCTCCTCGAAATCGGCGAGCGCCACGCCGTTCGAGACGAAGCGCGGCGCCCAATGCGAGACGGCGGCGCGGATGCGCGCATCGGGCGCGGACTTGCCTTCGGCAAGTTTGTCGTTCATGGCACCCTCGCCGCCCGCAATTTCTCCGCCAGCCAGTCGGCGATCAGCGGGCGATAGATGTAAGCGATGTTGTTGCAGACATGGTTCCCCTCGGGGAAAACGACGAACTCGGTCGCGCGGGCGAAGCGCTCTAGGCGCTCGGCATCCTTGAGCGGAAAGATCTTGTCGAGACCCCCGTGCAGCGCCAGCACGGGGCAGGCGGGCGGCTGCGCGTTCGCGAGGCTGAAGCGCCGCGCGCACGCCGCGGTTTCGTTGGCGTCGGCGCCGCCCAGCGCATAGCGCATGTTGGCGCGGTAGACTTCGGGCAGCTCGCCCCAGAAGCTGCCGAGATCGAAGAAGCCGTTCATGCAAACGGCGGCGCCGAGCCGGCGCATCGCGTGGGCGCCTTGCAGCACGAGATGCCCGCCGAATGCCATGCCCATCACGCCGATCCGGCCGTCCAGGCCGGCGCGGCCATCGAGGCCGTGCCGGCCTTGGAGCGTTGTCTCGATCGCCGCGAGCACCGGCGCCCAATCGGGCGTGAGCGGCCCGAGGCTGCGGCCCTCGCCCTGGCCGGGCCCGTCGACGCTGAAGGTCGCGAGGCCGCGGCGGAGGAAAACATCCTCGAGCGCCGCGAATTCCTCCTTGGTCGAGTCCGAGCCGGGGACGATGACGACGACGGGCGCCGGCGTATGCGCGGGCAAGCGCAGATAGGCGTGGAGCACGCCGCCGCCATAGGAAATGGCGACCGGCTCGGCGGGCGGCACGAGATGGGGCGCCGCCTTGCGATAGGCTTCGATCTTCCGCGCGGCCGCGCGGTCCTTGGCCGCGAGATCGTCGAAGAACATGAATTGCGCGAAGTGAAAGAACAGCGCTGCGCGCACATAGGCCTCGCCGGCGGTGACGCTGCGCTTGGCCGCGAGCGCCGCGTCGCCCATTGCGAGCTGCCGCTCGCCCTCTTTTCTCCACGTTGCGCACCAATTCGGCCATTCGCCGGCGGCGGCGATGAGCCGGTTGGCGTCGACGCCGCTGATCCCGGCCACCTGGATGCGCGGCAGCCAGTGCCCCACGACCTGCTGCAGGCGACCGCCGCCGTCCATGGGCGCTTACCGATTCCCGGCCAGTCGGCGCGCGTCTCTTCGAAGCCTGTGGCTGAACGCAGGGCCCGCGATCCACGATTTTCCGAGCATCATTTCCTTGCCGTCAGTCGTGGCGCTCGCGCCGGTGCCACCACACGAAACGATGGGGCGGGCATCTTGGCCCACGCCCCGCGAGGGGGCAACTGGACTTCCCGGGGGCGGCGCGATGCGCGAAGCTCGTGCCTGACCGGGAGGGGATGGCGGATGGGCCAATACGGTATCGGCCAGGCGGTGCCGCGCTTCGAGGATCCGCGGCTGCTGCGCGGCGAGGGCCGCTTCGTCAACGATGTATCGCTGCCGCGGCAGGCGCACGCGGTGCTGCTGCGCTCGCCGCATGCGCATGCGCGCCTGGACGCGATCGACATCGCCGCGGCGCAGCGCGTGTGCGGCGTTCTCGGCGTCTTCACCGAGGCGGATTTGCGGGCCGACGGGCTCGGCACCACCGCGCCGACCTTCCAGTTCAAGCGGCCCGACGGCAAGCCGATGTTCGCGCCCGTTTTCCCCGGGCTCGCGCGCGAGCGCGTGCGCTATGTCGGCGAGCCTGTCGCCCTCGTCGTCGCGGAGACGCTGGCCGCGGCCAAGGACGCGGCGGAGCGGATCGAAGTGGACTACGACGAACTGCCCGCGACAGCCACGCTGACGGCGGCGATCGAATCCGGGGCGCGCGCGACCTGGGACGAATGCCCGGGCAATATCGCCTATCTCTACGAGGCCGGCGACAAGGCGGCGACCGAGGCCGCCATCGCGCGCGCGGCGCGCATCGTGCGGCGGCGCTATACGATCTCGCGCATCTTCGCGCACTACATGGAGCCGCGCGGCGCAGTCGGGCAGTACGAGGCCGGTGACGGCCGCTACACGCTCCATGTCGACACGCAATATCCGCACCGCGTGCGCAACGTGCTGGCGAGCCGCATCCTCAAGATTCCCGAGCACAGGCTGCGCGTCGTCGCCGGCGACGTCGGCGGCGCCTTCGGCACCAAGGGCTGGCTCTATCCCGAGCATCGCCTCGTGCTCTGGGCGGCCAGGAAGCTCGGCCGGCCGGTGAAATGGACCTGCGAGCGCAGCGAAGCCGTGCTCGCCGACGAGCATGCGCGCGACAATGTGAGCGAAGCCGAACTGGCGCTCGATGCGGACAACCGCTTCCTGGCGCTGCGCGTGCGCACCTTCGCCAATGCCGGCGCCTACATCTCGTCCGACCGCAATATGCTGGCGACGATCACCAATGTCGGCGGCCTCGTCGGCGTCTACGACATCCGCGCGGCGCATGTGGCGGTGCATGGCGTACTCACCAACACCAGCCCGACCGCGCCCTATCGCGGCGCGGGGCGGCCCGAGGCGACTTTCGTCATCGAGCGTCTCATCGACGATGCGGCGCGCGAGCTCGGCCTCGACCGCGTGGCGCTGCGGCGGCGGAACCTGATCGCGCCCGAGGCCTTTCCCTACAAGACGGCGCTCACCTTCACCTACGACTGCGGCGCGTTCGCCACGAACATGGAAAAAGCGCTGGCGCTCGCCGACGTGGCGGGCTTCGCACCGCGGCGGCGCGAGGCGGAATCGCGCGGCCGGCTGCGCGGCCTCGGCATCGTCAACGCGATCGAGCGCGCGGCCTCGCCCGGCCTCGAATTCGCCGAGATTCGCTTCGATGCGAGCGGCACGGCCACGATCCTGATGGGCACCAAGAACCAGGGCCAGGGCCACGAGACGACGTTCAAGCAGGTCGTCGCCGACCGCCTCGGCCTCGCGCCCGCCGACATGCGCTTCGTCGACGGCGACACCGACCGCGTCGCCTTCGGCACCGGCACGATGGGCTCGCGCTCGACCGTCATCGGCGGCTCGGCGCTGTGCGTCGCCGCCGACAAGCTCATCGCCAAGGGCCGCCAGATCGCGGCGCATCTCTTGGAGGCGAGCGCCGCGGACATCGAATTCGCCGACGGCCGCTTCACCGTGGCCGGCACCGACCGCGCGGTCGAGCTGAAGCGCGTGGCGCAAACCGCGTTCCTGCCCGAGAAATTGCCGCCCGGGATGGAGGCCGGCTTCTACGAGACGGGGACCTTCTCGCCGGCGCAGCAGACCTTTCCCAACAGCTGTCACGTGTGCGAGGTCGAGATCGACCGCGAGACCGGCGCCGTCGCGGTCGTGGGCTATGCCGTCGTCGACGATGTCGGCACGGTCGTGAACCCGCTGACCTTGAAGGGCCAGATCCACGGCGGCGTCGTGCAGGGGCTCGGCCAGGCGCTGATGGAGCGCGTGGTCTACGAGCCCGAAACGGGGCAGCTGCTTTCGGGCTCTTTCATGGACTACGCAATGCCGCGCGCTTCCGACCTTTCGGCGATCGCGGTCGAGAGCAATCCGGTGCCGACGAAACTCAACCCGCTCGGCGCCAAGGGCGCGGGCGAAGCGGGGACCGTCGGCGCGCTCGCCGCCGTCACCAACGCCGTCATCGACGCGCTGGCGCCGCTGGGCGTCCGCGACATCGTCATGCCGGCCACGAGCGAAACGGTGTGGCGCGCGATGCGCAAGCGCTTCACTTGATCGAAAGCCGCGGCGCGCCCGGCCCTCACTTCCGATTCGCGGCCGAAAGCCGCGAATGGGCCCCTTCTCTCCCACTCCGTGGGAGAGAGAAGAAAGGCGTCCGCTTGAAATCTTTGCTCTCCCGCGCCAGCGGGAGAGAAGGGGCCTATCGAGGCGCCCTTCGCGCGGCGATGGGAAGTGAGGGCCTTCGCCGCGCTCAGATTCCGGGATCGGCGGCCTTGAGCTCGGCGGCAAGATAGGGGTTCCACGTCGCCGCCGTCGCCGATTGCACGGCATAGGCGCCGGCATCGAGGAAGGCGCGCGCATCGGCCGCCGAGGCGATGCCGCCGACGCCGATGATCTTCAGCTTCAAGCCACGGCGTGCGGCATAGCCGGTGGCATCGGACACGGCGCGCAGCGCGATCGCCTTGACCGCACCGCCGGTGACGCCGGCGCGCTCGCGGCCGGCGCCGAAGGCCGGCGCGCCCGCGGCATCGACGATGCGGCGGCTCGGCGCATTGATCATCACGACGCCGTCGGCCGCGCCGGCCACGCTTTCAAGGAATTCGCCCAACTTCGCGCGGTCGGCGATGTCGCCGATCTTGAGCAGGACCGGGCGACCGCCCACGGCCTTGCGCATGGCGCGCGCGATCGCCGCCGAAAGCTTGACGTCGAGATACACCTCGCCCTCGCGCCGCGCCACGTTGGGGCAGGAGAGATCGGCTTCGACCACGTCGGCGCCGCCGGCGGCGACCCGCGCGCCCAGATCCGCGAAATCCGCGACGAAATCCCCTTCGCTCACGCCGGGGCGCGCGGTGCCGACGACGGACACGATGAGGACCTGCCCGGCGCCGAGCGCGCGCTTGGCCGCGGCGATATCGGGCTGCCACGCCTCGGGCGCCACCGAGGGAATGCCGAAGGAGCCGGCGGCCGTGGCGGCGGAGGCCGCGCGCGGCGGGGCCGCGGCGCGCGTGAGCGCGGCTTCGGGATCGGCAAGGTTCGCCGCGACCGAGCGTTCGTCGAGGAAAATCCAGTTGGGCGCCGGGTGGCAAAGGCGCGCCGCGCTGCGCACCGTCTTGTAGGTCAGGAGATCGAAGCCGAGCCTGGCATAGGTTTCGATCCAGCGGCTGTTCAAGAGAATGCTGGCCGGCACGCCGAAACGCGAGCGCACCGATAGGCCGAAGAAATCCTTGCGCGGCGTCTCGGGCACCGCGGGCCACGGCCCGGCGAAGTCCGGTCCGTTGGCGTGGTTCCATTCGAAGCTGCGATCGACGCGGTAGGTCGGCCGCGGGCCGGTCTCGGCGGGGCGGGCAAGCGCTTCGGCCATGGCGGTTCTCGCTTGGCTCAATACCGAACCTGGTTCAGGCTAGGTCGCGCGCGGCACCCGGGTCAAGCCGGTCGCGCTGCATGGGCGCGGGGAGAGATGCATTACGATCCGAAATCGGCGACCTTTGCCTGCTTCGCCGCCGCGCGCCGCGGCTTTGCCGAGCGGCGCCGGCATCGCGCGCTCGCGGGCAAGGTCGACGGCTTCGTCACGCTCGCCCATATCGGCCCCGGCCAGATCGGGCAGCCCAAGGTCGGCACGCCCTGGTACAACGACGCCTCCTCCGCGATCAGCGCACCGACCTTCAATTTGCCGCTGCTCGCCGTCGAGGACGTGCCGCTCGGCGCGCAGCTCATGGGCTTCGAGGGCGCCGACGCGGACCTCGCCGCGATGACGCGCTGGCTGCTCGACGCCTTCGGCTCGCCGACGGTGGGGCCGGGCTGATCGACTAGCGGAGCGGCGGCAGGCGCCGGTGATAGTCCGTCGCCCGCTGGAAGGCCTCGCCGAGCGCGAACAGCGTGGCCTCGGCGAAGGGCCGGCCGACCAGCTGCACGCCGAGCGGCAGCCCCGCGCGCGAAAATCCGGCGGGCAGCGCCAGCGCCGGCAGGCCGAGATAGTTGAGCGCGCGCGTGAAGCGGCCGGGATCGGCGGCCGTCGCCAGCGTGTAGGCGCCGGCGTCGTAGCGGCGCTCGGCAGCGCCGGGCAGAATTTCGTCGAGGCGCGGCGCCACGTCCGGCGCCGAGGGCAACAGCAGCGCCTCGGCGCGCGCGAAAACGGCGGCGACAAAGGCGCGGGTCATGCGCGCGCGCATGCGCAGCGCATCGAGATAGTCCGCGGCCGGATAGACGAAGCTGGCCGCCATGCGCTCGCGCACCTCGGGCGAATAGGCGCAGGGATCCTCGGTCAGGCTCGGGCGGTGCGTGGCCGCCACTTCGCTTGCGAACACGATGGCCGTCAGCGCGTTGAGCGTGCCCCATTCGGGGAGTTCGACTTCGACGATCTTGGCACCTTCGGCCCCGAGCGTTTTCAGGGCCTGATCGAAGGCGAGCCGCGCATCCGGGGAAAGCGACGCAAGCCGAGCGTCGGGCGGGCGTGCGATCGTTCGATTGCGCAACGTCGCGGTCGATTCGAGGGCGAAGGGCAGATCGATCGTCGCCTCGTCGCCGGGATCCGCGCCGGCCACGGCGGCGAAGAGCAGCGCGCAATCGCGCGCCGTGCGCGCCATCGGGCCGGCGGCGTCGAGCGACGGGCTCGAGCGCATCATGCCGCGGCGGCTGATGCGCCCCGGCGTCGGCAGCAGCCCGACGATGCCGCAGAGCGCCGCCGGATGGCGGATCGAGCCGCCGCTGTCCGATCCCATCGAGCCGAAGACGAGCCGCGCCGCGAGCGCCGCCGCCGATCCGCCCGAGGAGCCGCCTGCCGTGCGCGCGATATCCCAGGGATTGCGCGCCGGCCCGGCGAGCGCGTTGAGCCCGTGCGGATGGAACGCGTGCTCCGACATGCTGAGCGCGCCGAGATCGACGGCGCCGGCGGCATCGAGGCGCGCGAGGCAAGCGGCCGTCGCCGTGGCCGGGTGCGCGTCTCTGCGCTTCGCGCCGCAACTGGCGATTCGGCCAGCGCGGTCGAACATGTCCTTGCGCGCGATCGCGATGCCGTGCAGCGGGCCGAGTGTGCCACCGCCGCGGCGCGGCCGGTCGAGCGCGTCGGCCCGGGCGAGCGCGGCTTCGCTCTCGACGTGGAAAAACGCGCGCAAACTGTCGTCGCGGGCCGCGATGCGGGTGAGGCAGGCTTGGGTCAGTCCGCGCGCCGAGACTGCGCCGCGCGCGAGCGCCGCGGCGGCGCCGGCGATGTCGCCGTCGAGCAGCTCATCCATGCCGGGCGAGTTCGCGGAGCGCGGCCGCGTGCTGCGCCGGCTCGTCGCCCACGCCGACACGATCGAGCGCTGGGCGCGCCGCCGCCAATTGCGCGCGGCAAAGCGCGAGCAGGCGCTCGGCCAGCGCCCGGTCGGGCGCGCCGCCGATGACGGCCGCGAGCGTGCGGGCGAGAGTGCCGGGATCAGGCAGCATTGCGTCGTGCGGAGCGGTCATGACGGCGGCGGGCATTGTGCCGGCGCGCGGGCTTCGTTCATAGTGCCCG
>DATBLL010000251.1:0-9112 GCA_036555425.1 Alphaproteobacteria bacterium
ATCGCCGTTAGACGGGTTTCGCGGAGCGATTGTCCAAATGCACTGGTCAGAGTGGTCGCAATTCTGCCGCCTCGCGCAAGTTCAATCTCTACTTTCGGCGTTGACCACGTCATCGGCTTGCCTCCCCGTCCAAGCGCGTTCGAAAGGCATCGAGGCCGAACTATCCAAGACACAAACGGCCATCCTGACTACACTGGAGAAACTCGTTCCAAGCGCGGCCCTGTCCTTTCGCCAGGCCCTTTATGACATTCAGGAGGAGAGCCGCGTTTCATATCGAGGGTCAGCGGCGGAACTGCGCGAATGTTGGCGTGTCTCGGCATCTGGAGCGTGATCGCGCTCGAAGCGGCGGGGCTGATTTCGCTCGAGCGCTGCCAAGAAGCCACTTGCAGCAGCGCCTTTGCCGGCGGCACTGCGCCCAACAATTTCTGAACCCGCGGACGCATTCGGGGCGGAGCGGCCGCACCGGGCGCCGCCGCGTCGCGGCCGTCGGCGCCGTGCCGGCGCTGCTATGGCTTCTGCGCCTGCGACGTTCCCGCCGTGCGCCGCGGCGGCGCGGGCCTATCGGCGCGAGGCGGCAGGCGCTATGGTGCCGCCCGCCACGCAACAACCGAGCGGAGTCTTTCCTTGAAAACTATCTTGAGCGCGGCAGTGGGGCTGGTCTTCAGCCTCGCCTTCTCTCTGCCGGCCGCAGCCGAGACCGATTTCCTGAAGGCGCCCAAGGTCGCATGCGCGCCCGACCGGATGACGCGGTGCAAGTCGCCCGGCTCCGAGTGCGAGACCCGCGAGGCGAGCGAGGGTGACAAGAAGCAACTTCTCGTCATCGATTTTACGGCCAAGAAAGCCGTTATGCGGCGCGAGCGCGGGGAGCGGCCCTACGGCGACGTCGGCGAGGAAAAAGTGGAGGGCGACACCCGCGTTATCGTGCTGGTGCGCGAACGCGGCGAGCGCAAGACTTCGCTGACGTTCCGCCTCAAGGGGAATGGCAAAATGGAAAGCACGCAGAACGAGGGCCGCGTCAAGCTGGAAATCAGCTGCGTCGCCGAATGACGCCCCGCATTCCCGACCGGAAGGAAGCACGATGAAACCGCAACTCTCGGCCGCTCTCGGCCTCGTCCTCGCTGTCGCCCTGGCGCAACCCGCGGCGGCGCAGACCGATTTCATGAAGGCGCCCAAGATCGCGTGCACGCCGGACAGCGTCACGCGCTGCGAGGCCGCCAACAAGTGCACGACGCGGCCCGCAAGCCCGGGCGACAAGAGCGAGGTGCTCGTGATCGACTTCGCCGGCAAGAAGGCGTCGGTGAGGAAGGGCGGCGAGACCAAGGATTTTGCCGACATCGTCCAAGACGAGGTCAGCGGCGACGTCCGCCGCATCGCGGTGACCGAGATCGGCAAGTCGGGCCAGGGCGACAAGCTCTCGATGACGCTGTCGAAGTCCGGCAAGCTCACGCTCGATATCGGCGGGAACGGCAACAAGGCCGAAGCCACCTGCATCGCCGAGTCGTGAGTTTGCGGCTGCTGCACGGTGCTTGCGTCCATCCTTCGAGGCCCGCCCACTTCGGGCGGGCCTCGAAGGATGGACGCGTGCTAGGCATCGCCGCGGCATGACCGACCCCGCCTGACCGAACCCGCCCGAGAGACACGCGACATGGCCTTCATCTCCGCCGGCGGCCGCCGGCTCGAATACGAATGGGCCGGAGCGCGCGCGCGCGATGCCGCCGCGCCCACGATCGTGATGCTGCACGAGGGACTGGGCTCGGTCGCGCTGTGGCGCGATTTTCCCGCCGCCGTCCAAGCGGCCACGGGCTTGCCGGTGCTGGTCTACAGCCGCTGGGGCTACGGCAAGTCGGAATCCATTCCGCAGGGGCCGCGCCCGATCGATTACATGACCCCGGAGGGGCGCGAGGTTCTCCCCGAGCTCCTCGGCAAGCTCGAAGTCTCGCGCCCGATCCTGCTCGGCCACAGCGACGGCGGCTCGATCGCGCTCATCCATGCCGGCAGCGGATTGGCGCCCGCCCCCGTGGGCGTCATCACCATGGCCGCGCATGTCTTCGTCGAGACGGTGTCGACGATCAGCATCGCCAAGGCGCGCGTCGCCTACGAGGAGAGCGATCTCCGCGCCAAGCTCGCGCGCTTCCACGACGACGTCGACGGCGCCTTCTACAGCTGGAACTGCACCTGGCTGCTGCCGGATTTCATCCGCGGCTTCAACATCGAGGCCGATGTGGCCCGCGTCCGCTGCCCGATCACGGCGATCCAGGGCGCCCAAGACGAATACGGCACCGTGAAGCAGCTCGAAGCGATCCGCGAGAGGAGGGGAGGCGGCGCCGAGATCGTGCTGCTGGCCGATTGCCGCCACTCGCCGCATCGCGACCAGCCCGCGGCGACGCTCGCCGCGATCAAGCGCCATGTCGCGCGCCTCGGCGCCGCGGCGGCGGCCTGAGCCCGGAGGGTGCCCATGGCCTTCATTGAAGCGGGCGGGCGTCGCCTCGAATACGAGTGGGTCGGCCTCGGCGCCGTCGACGCGCCCGTGATCGTCCTGCTGCATCAGGGCCTGGGCTCGCTCGGCCTGTGGCGCGATTTCCCGAAGGCCGTGCACGAGGCTGTGGCCCTGCGCGTCCTCGTCTACAGCCGCTGGGGCTACGGCAAGTCGGATCCGGTCAAGACGTTCCCCCGGTCCGCGAATTGGATGCACGAGGGGGCCGAAGAGCTTGCGGGGCTGCTGGAGGCGCTCGGCGTGTCGCGGCCGATCCTGTTCGGCCATAGCGACGGCGCGTCGATCGCGCTCCTCTATGCCGCGCATCGCACGAAGCCGGCGGCGCTCGGCGTGATCGCAATGGCGCCTCATGTCTTCCTCGAGCGGGAGGGCATCGTCAGCATGGCCAAGGCGCGCGTCGCCTACGAGGAAGGCGAGCTGCGCGCCAAGCTCGCGCGCTTCCACGACGACGTCGACAGCGCATTCTATGGCTGGAACATCACCTGGCTCGCGCCCGCGATGCGCGGATGGAACATCGAAGCCGAGATGGCCGGAATCGAATGCCCGGTGGCGCTGGTGCAAGGCGTTTCCGACGAATACGGAACGCCGGCGCAATTGGAATCGGTGAGGAAACACACCTGCGGCAAGGCCGAGATCGCGCTGCTCGAAAATTGCGGCCACTCGCCGCACATCGATCAGCGCGCCGCGGTGCTTGGCGCCTTGAAGCGGCTCATCGCGGGGATCAAGGTTCCCGCATGAACGCGCTCGTCTTTCCGTTCCGCGACGATGCGGGCCTGCCCGGCCCGGGCCAGACGATGGAAGTGGCGCCCGGCGTCCACTGGCTGCGCATGCCGCTGCCCTACCGGCTCGATCACATCAACCTCTGGCTGATCGAAGACGGCGAGGGCTGGGTCCTCGTCGACACCTGCATCCAGAGCAACAAGGGCAAGGCGATCTGGCGCGGCCTGTTCGAGGCCAAGCGCATCGGGCGCGGCCATGGCCGCCCCGTTACGCGCCTCGTCTGCACGCATTTCCATCCCGACCACATGGGCCTCGCCGGCTGGCTCGCGGCCGAGCTCGAAACCGAGCTCTGGACCTCGCGCGCCGAGTGGCTGTTCGCGCGCATGCTGTGGCTCGACGCCGAGGGCGAGGGGCAGAGGGACATCGCGCGCCACTACGCGCATCACGGCCTCGACGCCGCGCGCGTGGCCGAGATCGCCCAGCGCGGCAATACTTATCGCATGGTCGTGGGCGAGCCGCCGCGCGCGTTCAACCGCTTGCGCCACGCCGACACGATCGCGATCGGCGGCCGCGCCTGGCAGGTCATCGTGGGCCTCGGCCATGCGCCCGAGCAGACCTGCCTCTACTGCGCCGATCTCGGCGTGCTGATCGCCGGCGACCAGATCCTGCCGCGCATCACGCCCAATATCGGCGTCTGGGCCACCGAGCCCTCGGCCGATCCGCTCGCCGACTACCTCCAATCGCTCGATCGCTTCCGGCCGCTGCCGGAGGAGACGCTGGTGCTGCCCTCGCACGGCTATCCGTTCACCGGCCTCCATCTTCGCCTCGATCAGCTCGCGGGACACCACGAGGAGCGCCTCGACGCGCTTGCGGCCGCGCTCGACCGGCACCCCAAGAGTGGGGCGACCAAGGCGACGCGCGGCAAGACCGCGGTCGAGCTGATCCCCGTGCTCTTCCGCCAGGTGCTCGACAATTTCCAGATCGGCTTCGCGATCGGCGAGACCCTGGCGCATCTTGCCTGCCTGGAAGGCCGCGGACGCGCGCGGCGGAGCGAGGCCGACGGCGTCGTGCGCTTCAGCGCTTCTTAGGCCTTCCGGCCTATGCGGCCAAAGGCTGCGCGAGAGGGCGGAGACACGTCGCGTTAACCCTGCACTAACCCTCCCGGGGCGACCTTCTTGCCTCCCCCGGGGGAGCTTCATGGACACTCGCTTGGCAGCCCTGGCCGAGGCCTCGGCGCGAATTCTGGCGGCCCGATCGCTCGAAGAGACGCTGCGCCTCGTCACCGAGGCAGCGCGCGAAATCGTCGGCGCCCACAAGGCCGTGACCAGGCTGATCGCGGGTAAGGACGGGTCGAAAGCGCTCGAGAGCGCGTCACCGTCCGCAGAATATGCGGCGGGGCGAGGCCGCGGCGAGGCGCAAGAACATCATCTGCCATCGCGCGGGACGCTGTCGGCGCCGCTGGCGGCTCGCGACGGCGCCCCGCTCGGGCTCATCGAGCTCTCCGGCAAGTGCAAGGGCGAATTCGATCGCGATGACGAGGCCGTGCTGGTCGGGATCGCGCGCCTCGCGGCGGCGGCGGTGGAGACTCAGCGGCTGATCGAGAGCGCCCAGGCCGCGGAGCAGCGCTTCGAAGCCTTCGCGAAGCTCGGCAATGAGGTGCTCTGGGAAACCGACGCCGCGCATCGCTACACGCTGTTCCTGGCGAAGGGCAGCTTCCGCATGCGGCGCTCGCCGCAGTCCTTCCTCGGCAAGACGCGCTGGGAAGCCATCGCCGCGGACCCGGCCGATCCGCTGTGGACCGCGCACATCGCCGATCTCGAAGCGCATCGCCCGATCCACGGCTTCGAATATTTGGCGCCGTTGGGCGATGGAAAGGTCCACTGTCTCCGCCTCAACGCCGAGCCGCAATTCGACGCCGCCAGCCGCTTCACCGGCTATCGCGGCACGACGCAGGACGTGACCGAGCTTCACGAGGCCGAGGCGTCGGCCAGGGCGAGCGAGGAGCGCTTCCGCCAATTCGCCGGGATCGCGTCCGACTGGCTCTGGGAAACGGACGCCGCTCACCGCTTCACCTTCTTCGCCGGCGCCAGCGGCACGCTCACGCATCGTCCCTGCGGAATGACCCGGTGGGAATTGGCGGGCGCCGACCTCGATGATCCCCAGTGGAAGGCGCATCGCGCCGACATGGCGGCCGGCCGCGCCTTCCGCAATTTCGAATATACGCGGACCGATGAATCGGGCCGCACGCGCTACGTCTCGGTGAGCGGCGAACCCGTGCGCGACGCCGAGGGCAAACTGCTGGGGTATCGCGGAACGGCCACCGACCATACGGCCCAGCGTGAAGCCGAGGCCGAAGCGCGCGAGGCCGCCGCGCAATACCGCGACATCGTCGAGACGGCCAACGAAGGCGTCTGGATCCTGGACCGCGAAGCCCGCACCGTCTTCACGAACCGGCGCATGGCCGAGATGCTGGGCTACACGCCCCAGGAGCTCGTCGGCCGCTCGGTCTACGAGTTCCGGCCGCCGCTGGATGCCAACGAGCAGGAGAAACGCTGGTCGGAGCGCAAGGCGGGCGTGGCCGAACAGCGCGAGCTGGCCCTGATCCGGCGCGACGGAAGCACATTCTGGGCGCTCATCAACGCCCAGCCCATGCACGATGCGGCGGGAAAATTCTCCGGCTCGCTCGGCATGGTCAGCGACATCACCGCGCGCAAGCAGGCCGAAGCGGCGCTGATCGCCAGCGAAGACCGCTTCCGCGACTTCGCCGCGCTGGGCTCGGACTGGATCTGGGAGAGCGACGCCGATCACCGCATCACGCTGCTGCAGGGGCCGGGGCCCGTCGCGCGCGGTTTCGCGCTGGGCAAACGCCGCTGGGAATATGGCGGAGTCGATCCCGATGCGCCCGAATGGCGCAAGCATCGCACCGATCTCGATCAGCGGCAGCCCTTCCGCAAGTTCGAATACGCGGTCGTCGGGAACGATGGCGAGACGCGGCATTTCTCCCTGAGCGGCAAGCCGGTGTTTAGCGCCGACGGAGCCTTCGCGGGATACCGCGGCACGACCACCGACATCACCGCGCTCCGCGAGGCCGAGAGGAAGGCGCACGCCAGCGAGCAGCGGTTCAAGGACTTCGCCTACGTCGCCTCCGATTGGATGTGGGAAACCGACGCGAGCCACCGGTTCAACTACTTCTCGCCTTCGCGCGACATGAGCCAGCCCGATCCCTCGTCGTCGGCGCTCGGCTTGACGCGCTGGGATTTCGCCGGCGGCGACCTCGCCGAACCCAAGTGGCGGGCGCATCGGGACGATCTCGAGGCGCATCGGCCCTTCCGCCATTTCGAGTACCAATACCCCCGGCCCGACGGCACGATCGGAACCTATGTCGTCTCGGGCGTGCCGATCTTCGGCGAAGACGGCGCCTTCGCCGGTTATCGCGGCACCACCAGCGACATCACCGCCCGGCGCGCGGCCGAGGCCGCCGCGCGCGCGGCCGACGAGCAGTTTCGCCGCATCGTCGAGACGGCCAACGAGGGAATCTGGATCGTCGGCCGCGACATGCGCATCGCCTTCGCGAACCGCCGCGTCGAGGAGTTGCTGGGCTACGAGCCGGGCGAGCTGCTCGGGCGATGCATCCTCGATTTCATTCCGGCCGACCGCCACGGCGACGTGCGGCGGCAATGGCGCGAACGCCGCTTGGGCAAGACCGACCGCTTCGAGGGCCGCCATCTGCGCAAGGACGGAAGCCAGATCTGGGTCATCATCAGCTCCACCCCGATGCAGGACGCCGAGGGCGCCTTCGCCGGCACGATCACGATGTTCGTCGATATCACCGCGCGAAAGGCGGCCGAAGAGCTGGCGTCGCGCGCCAAGCGCGAGCTCGAAGCCATTCTCGCCAGCACGTCGGACGGTGTCGCCACGTTCGACAATGATTGGCGGTTCATCTATCTCAATCCCTCGGGAGAGCGAATCGCAAAGATTCGCGCCAAGGACGTCGTCGGCCGCACCGGTTTCGACGCCTTCAACATCGACGAAAACAACGTCTTCCACCGCTGCTATGTCGAAGCCAAGCGCGACGGCCAGCCCGTGGCCTTGACCGCCTATTCGCAGGTGTTCCAGGGCTGGCAGGAGGTCCGCGCCTATCCCCACGTCGACGGCCTCACGATCTTCTTCCGCGACGTGACCGCCGAGCGGCAGGCGCAGCTGGCGCTGGCCGAGAGCGAAACGAAGCTGCGTGCGGCGCTCGAGAACAACCAGAGCATCCTCGCCAGCATCTCCGACGGTTTCGTGGCGCTCGACAATGAATGGCGCTTCACTTTCATCAACCCCGCCGCGGAGCGGATGTGGAACCGAAAGGCCGAGGATCTTCTCGGCCAGACCATCTTCGATTCGCTGCACGTCGATCCCAACAATCCGTTCCACACCAGCTATCTCGAATCGAAGCGCAACGGCGAGCCGGTGGCCCTCACGGCCTATTCGGAGCTGTTCGGCAAATGGATCGAGGTGCGCGGCTATCCGCACGCCGCAGGCTACACGCTCTTTTTCGACGACGTCACCGAGGAGCGCCGCGCGCACCGCGCCTTGCTCAAGAGCCAGCGAAAGCTCGAAGCCGCGCGCGAGATGAACGAGCGCATCTTCGAGACCTCCCTCGACCTCATCTGCATTACGGACCGCCAAGGCAAGTTCCTCCAGGTGAACCCCGGCGCCTGCGAGCAATTCGGCTATCCGGCCGAGGAGCTCGTCGGTCAGAGCGCGGACAAGTTCATCGACAGCGAGGGCATCGAGGCGACGCGCCAGGCGATGCGCGAGGCGCGGCGTTCGCGCCGCCTGCATACGTTCGAGAACCGCTGCCGGCGCAAGGACGGCCAATGGGTGCCGATGAACTGGTCGGCGGCCTGGTCGGAGCGCGAGGAGAAGTATTTTCTCATCGGCCGCGACATGACCGAGCGCATGGCGGCCCAGGAGCGCCTCAACCGCTCGCAACGGCTTGAAGCGATCGGCCAGCTCACCGGCGGCATCGCGCACGACTTCAACAATCTCCTGACCGTCATCATGGGCAACTCCGACACGCTGGAGCGCGGTCTCAAGGACCGCGAGCACCTGCGCCGGCGCGCCGAGCTGTCGCTCGAGGCCGCGCGCCGGGCCGCGGAGCTGACGGCGCAGCTACTCGCCTTCGCGCGCCGGCAGACGCTGGCACCCAAGGCGGTCGAGGCCAACCGGCTGGTGCGCGACATGCACGAACTCGTGCACCGCGCGCTCGGCGCCGAAATCGAAGTCGACATCGTTTCCGGGCCGGCGCTCTGGCTGTGCAAGGTCGATTCGACGCAGCTCGAGACCGCGCTGCTCAACCTCGCGCTCAACGCGCGCGACGCCATGCCGGGCGGCGGCCGGCTCACCATCACCACGTCCAACCGCACTATCGCGGTCGGCGGCCAGGGGAGCGCCGCCGAGCTCGCCGCCGGCGACTACGTCGCGATCGAAGTCGCGGACACCGGCATCGGCATGACGCCGGAGATCCTCGCCCGCGCCTTCGAGCCCTTCTTCACCACCAAGGATGTCGGCAAGGGCAGCGGGCTCGGCCTCGCCATGGTCTACGGCTTCGTCAAGCAATCCGGCGGGCATGCCGCAATCGAGAGCGCGCCCGGGCGCGGGACCAAGGTGACCCTTTATCTCCCGCGCGCCCCGGAAAGCGCCCACGCGGCGCCCTCGCCGCCGGGGGCGCGCGACGGCGCTCCGCTTCCCCGCGGCAGCGAGACGATCCTCGTGGTCGAGGACGACGCCGCCGTGCGCGAGCTCGTCACCGACCAGCTCCGCGCCCTCGGCTATCGCGTGCTCGTGGCCGGTAACGGGCGGAGCGCGCGCAACATTCTCTTCGGCGGCGAGCGGATCGATCTGCTGTTC
>DATBLL010000059.1:0-11131 GCA_036555425.1 Alphaproteobacteria bacterium
GACGGCCGAGAGGGATTGGGGCATGGGTCTGCGGGCACAACCCCTTCAGGGTTGAATGGATTGCAACGATGCTACCCAGGGTAGCCGCTGCGCGGCAACCCTGGGCTTTGGGACAAAACCGCTTCGCGGTTCAAGCGCGAAGAGCCTTGGGGGATGGAGCGAACGCGGCGCGATTCCCCCGTGAACCGTTCGACCGGCGATGACGCTCACCCCTTCATCCCCTCATACCTCTTCCGCAACTCCCGCTTCAGCAGCTTCCCGCTTGGGTTCTTCGGCAACGCATCCGTGAACACGACGCGCTTCGGGACCTTGAAGTGGGCCATGTGTTGGCGGCAGTGGGCGATGAGGGCGGCTTCGTCGAGCGACTGGCCGGCCTTGACGACGACGACGGCGGTCACGGCCTCGATCCAGTAGGGATCGGCGAGGCCGATGACGGCGACCTCGGAGACGGCGGGGTGGCGGTAGATCGTCTCCTCCACCTCGCGGCTCGCCACGTTCTCGCCGCCGGACTTGATCATGTCCTTCTTGCGGTCGACGACGGTGATGTAGCCCTCCTCGTCCACGGTCGCGAGATCGCCGCTGTGGAACCAGCCGCCGGCGAAGGCCGCCGCCGTCTTCTCGGCGTCGTTGAAATAGCCGGCGAGCAGCTGCGGCGAGCGGTGCACGATCTCGCCGACCGCGCCGGGCGCCACATCGTACATCGCGTCGTCCACGACGCGCGTCTCGACGTTCAACACCGGCTTGCCGGCCGAGCCGGCCTTCCGGAGCTGGTCCTCGGGCTTCAACACGGTCGCGAGCGGCGCAATCTCGGTCTGGCCGTAGAAATTCCAGAGCCTGACGCCGGGCAGGCGCCGCCGCATCTCCTTCAGCACCTCCACCAGCATGATCGAGGCGCCGTAATAGCCCTTCTCGAGCGCGGAAAAGTCTGTCGTCTCGAACAGCGGCGAGCGCAGCAGCGCGATCCAGATCGAGGGCGGCGCAAAGAACGAGTTGACGCGGAATTGCTCCATCAGCGGCAGGATCACCTCGGGCTTGGGCTGGCCGGTGATGACGTTGGTGCAGCCCAAATAGATGCCGGGCCCGAGGAACACATCGAGCTGCGCGCAATGATAGAGCGGCAGCGCGTGCAGCATCGTGTCGCGCTCGCTCATCTCGCCTTCGATCACGCAGCTCACATATTCCCACGCCACCGCCTCGTGCGTGAGCATCGCGCCCTTCGGCAGCGATTCGGTGCCGCTGGTGTAGACGATCTGCGCCAGCATGCGCGCGTCGAGGGCCACGGCCGGCGCCAAGTCGTCGTTGGCGAGCAGCGCGTCGAGGCTTTTGAGATTCGCGGGCGGTGTGGCCGGCGTCTCGCCCGGCAGCCACCAGAGCCGCTCGACCTTGGTGTCCTTGGCGGCGGCGGCGCGCCCGAGGTCGACGAAATCGGGCCCCACCGCCAGCGCCTTGGCGCCGGCGCTCTTCAAGATGAACGCGCATTCCTCGGCATTGAGCATGAAGTTGATCGGCACCAGCACGACGCCGGTGCGCGCCAGCGCAAAGCGCAAGGCCGCGAAGGCGTGCGAGTTGCGCGACAGGATGGCGACGCGGTCGCCGGAAGCGATGCCCTCGCTGAGAAGCCCGCGCGAAAGCCGGTTCACGACGCGGTCGAACTCGCCATAGGTCCAGCGCGTGGCCCCGCAGATGATGGCGAGCTTGCCCGGCACGCGCTGCGCGGTGCGGCGGAGGAAATCGCCGAGCGTGTGCTGGCGGATCGCGGCGGAGGTCGTGGCAACGTCGTTCATCGGTGTCCCGTCCCCTGTTGCGCGCACTGTGCCGGGCGCGGCGGCGGGCGATCAAGGCTCGCGGTGGGCGCCCAAGGGCCGAGATCGCCGCCAAATTGCGCGCTTGACAATGTTCGCTTTATGTTCTAAACGGCGCAAGCCTAGGATTGGGCCCGCCGGCCGCGCGTCTCCGCGTGCGGAGGGCGGCGCTGTTTGGACAGGTGCATCGACGCGATCGCGTAGGGCGGAGGCCAGGCCGCCCGTGCGGGACGACGCGCCCGCGTCCGGGCGCGAAAAGCCAACAAAAGCCAAGGTCGGGGCCGGAAAAAGCCAAGGAAAGCCAAGGTCGCCAGCGCGGAAAAGCCAACAAAAGCCAACCGCCCCCGGCGCCAGAAGCCAAGGAAAGCCAACGAAAGCCAAGGAAAGCCAAGCCTTCGCGGCGGACACGGGTTTCGTGCCGCCCGACCGGCGGTTTCGGTCTGCCGCGGGCCGCGGCGCCTCCGCTGAAGCCGGGCGGATCGCATGTCCACCTTTGTCCACGAATGTCCACCTTTGACACCCCTCCCCCGGCGCCGCGTGCAGCCTTGCCGGTTGGGCGGCGCCGGGCCGCCTAGAGCATCTTGTTCAGCTGCTCGAACAGCGTCTCGAAGCGGGCGAAGGTGGCGGGCGAGATCGCGGCCTTCAATTGCGCGAGGTTCTCGGCGAGGTAGCGCGCCGGGCGCTCGCGGCGGAAGCCCTGGTTCAGCGGCAGCGGATGCTGCGCGAAATGCGCTTCGAGCCGGCGGACGATGCGCCCGCCCGGCGCCAGGCCGAGCGCGCTCACCGGCATCGTCTCCATGAGGCGGAAGTCCTCGTTGACGAGCCGGAGATAGAAGTCGATGTCGAACATGTCCTCGATGTCGGCCTCACGGCCCCAGGTGAAGTCGGCGAAGGTCAAGACGCGGTTCTTGGCAAGCAGCTTCTTCTTGAACAGGTTCTCGACCGCGTGCGGATCGGCGCTCTGGAGATCCATCAGCACCGCGAGATTGTCCGCATCAGACCCGCCGCGGCGATCGCCCTTGCGACCGTCGCGCAGGCTGGCGAGAGCCGCGAAGGCCGGCAGCTTCCCGGCGCCGCCGGCGGGCGTCACGGTCCAAAGCTTCGAGAGCGCCGGCCGTCCCTTTTCCGCCAGCAGCGCGCTCATCGCCTCGAGATAGAGAAGATCGGCCACGCCCTCGACCGCGAGCGTGTTGGGCGCCGCGAAGATCGAGCGCGCGAGATCGTGCCCCAACGCGCCCTCGAGCGGCGAGAGGCTGTCGGTGCTGGCGAGGGCGAGATCGGCGAGCACGCGCGTGCCGCCCGCCGCGGCCTCGAGCGGCTCGTCGCTCTCGATGCCGAGGTCCTGCACGATGCGCACGCGGTCGAAGCGCCGCGCATCGACCATGAACGGCGAGTGCGTCGAGTAGATGAGCTGGTGCGAGCCCTTCACCTCGGCCTCGAAATAGCGCAGCAGGTCCTCCTGCGCGCGCGCGTGCAGCGAAAGCCCGGGCTCGTCGAGCAGGATCACGACGTTCTGCTTCTCGCGCTGCACGTCGCCATACCAGGAGAGAAACGAGAAGAACCAAACAAAGCCGCGCGAGCGCGAGCCCAGCTCCGTCGTCACCATGTGCTTGGCGTCGTAGACCTCGCTCCAGAGATTGGTGCCCTCGCGCATGCCTTCGGGATCGTCGCGCCGCGCCGGGCGCACGTCGAAGCGGAGCTGGAGGTGCTTGTTCTGCGACCAGTACTTGACGATCTGGCGCGTCAGGTGATTGCCGGCGCCCTCGAGCCGATTCTTCAAGTCGCGCGTCCGCGCCGGATCGAGCAGGTCCTCGATCTTGAGCCGCGCGCGGTGGATGAGCCCCAGCAGCGGATAGTCGCTGGGCTCGAGCTTGCCGTCGGCGATGCGCGCCTTCAAGGCCTCGATATTGGCGCGGCCCTGCATCTGGTAATACTCGTCGAAATAGAGGAAGCGCGGCAGGCGCGGCGCCAGCACCGCCTCGGCGAGGTAAGGCCCGAAGCCGCGGCGGAACTGCACCTCGCGCAAGACGGCGGCGAGCTTGCGCACCGACTCCGTGGACTCGGCGCGCCCCAAGATGCCGAGCGTGTCCGTGATAGTGATGGTGTCAGCCTCGGCGATCTGCTCCGCGACGCCCTGCGGCAGCGCGTGCTGCGCCAGCATGTGGCGGAAGACGGCGTCCTCGTCGACGTGGCATTCGAGGCGCAGCGTGTTGTCGTAGCCCTTGGCGATCGCGAGCATGTTGCTCTTCAAGGCGCCCGGCCCGGCGACGGCCTCGACCGCGCGGCGGTCCTCGTCGTCGAGCGCCCACTCGGCGCGGGCCACGCGCGCCGGCACGCGCCGCCCGGCCTCGACCGCGAGGCGGTAGTCCTCGACGTCCCAGCGCGGATAGTCGTCGGTGACGCTGTAGCGCCCGTGCGCCTCGATGAACGGGTTCAGGCGATAGAGCGCCTGGAGGATCGCGGTCTTGCCCGATTCGTTCTTGCCGACGAGGCAGGTGATGTCGCCGATCTCGAAGGCGCCGGAGTCGCGGACGCTCTGGAACTCGGTGACATGCACGCGGGCAAGCTTCATCGCTCTGCTCCCGGCATAGGCGCCATGCGTGGCGCCGCGCGGCCGGGCCCCTCTCTTCGAATGGGCGAAGCGGCTCTTATCGACGGCGAGTGTGGCAAGCGCAAGGCCCGCTTGCGCGGCGGCCGCTCAATCCTCCCGCTCGGGCTCGTCGGGCTTGGCGGGCCGCTGGGGCGCGTGGCGCTCGAAGATGTCGCGGAGCTCCTGCTTCAAGCGCAACATCCGCTGGCGCCGGCGCGGCAGCCGCGCCGCGAAGCGCGGCCTCAACACGCGCGCGCCGCGCCCGCCCGCGGCGGCGACGGAGGGCGGCGGAAGCGGCGCGATCAGCGGCTGCGGATTGCCGACCCAGACCGCCGCCAGGGCCACGTCGCGCCAGAACCTGGCCTCGCGCGCGCGGCGGTTCTTGCGGCAATCCTCGGCCATGCCGTGCGCGGCGGCGATCGCCGCCTCGGCGTCGCCGGTCAGCGCGATCAGCATCTCCGCCGTATCCCACAAGCCGGGCATTGCGCGGCCCTGTCTCGTACCCGGCGCTGATATATCCAAGTGTGCTTAAGGCTTGCTGTACGCTTCATTGACGAAGCGTTACTCGCGACCGCTTGGGCACGCTATCCCGAGGAAATCGCTGGCGTTTCGTTCCGGCCCGCAGCACCGTCGCGAGGCCGGCTGGCGCGCGCCCGTCAGCGATGATCGGCGCCAACGGCGGCGGCGACCGCGGCGAACCGGTCGCGCCGGAGCAGCGCCGCGAGATCGCGCTTGATGCGGCCCACCAGCGCCGGCCCTTCATAGACCAGCGCCGTGTAGAGCTGGACCAAGGAGGCGCCGGCGCGGATGCGCTCATAGGCATCGGCGCCGCTGGCGATGCCGCCGACGCCCACGAGCGGAACGCGCCCCTCGGTGAGGCGATACATCGCGCGCAACGTCTCGAGCGCGAACGGCTTCAGCGGCGCGCCCGAAAGCCCGCCCGCCTCGCCGCGATGGCGGCTTTTGAGCGTCTCGGGCCGGCGCGTCGTCGTGTTGGAGATGATGAGCCCGTCGCAGCGCCCGGCGAGCGCCACGGCGGCGATATCGGCGAGATCGGCGGCGGCGAGATCGGGCGCGATCTTGACCAGCAGCGGCCGATGGCGCGGCGGCGCGGCGGCGCCGCCGTCTCCCGCTTCCAAAACGCGCTCGACGCGCGCGAGGATCGCTTCGAGCTCGACGCGGCCCTGGAGCGCCCGCAAGCCCGGCGTGTTCGGCGAGGAGACGTTGACGACGACGTAGCCGGCGAATGTCCGCAGCGCTTCCGCCGTCTTCGCGAAATCGTCGGCGGCGCGCTCCGCCGGCGTATCCTTGTTCTTGCCGAGATTGACGCCGAGCGGCACCGGCCCTCGGCCGTGCTGGCGTTCGAGGTTGGCGGCAACTTGCGCCGCCCCGACGCTGTTGAAGCCGTAGCGATTGATGACCGCGCGGTCCTCGGCGAGGCGGAAGACGCGCGGACGCGGATTGCCCGGCTGCGGGCGCGGTGTCACGCTGCCGATCTCGACGAAGCCGAAGCCGAGGGCCGCGAGCTGCAGCGGCACTTCGCCGTGCTTGTCGAAGCCGGCGGCGATGCCGACGGGATTGGGGAATTCGAGCCCGAAGACGCGCGTGGCGAGGATCGCCTCGTCGGGTGCCGCCTTGCGCTGCGGCGCGCGCTGCAACGCCCAGATCGTAAAGCGATGCGCCGTCTCGGCGCCGAGCGCCGCCAGCAAGGGACGAAGCAGCGGATAAAGATTCATGAAGCCCCGGCGCGTATCGCGGCGAGAGTAGCGAACTCGCACCGACGATCAATCCTTCGTCGGGGCGGGTCGGAAACCCTTCTCTACGAAGGCAAATCCGGAAACACATGGGCGCCGTCGGCGCCGAGCGGCAGGTCGTGGACGGCGACGACGGCTTCGCGCGGCAGCGCGCCGTAGAGATGCGGGAAAAGCGCGCCGCCGCGCGAGGGCTCCCATTTCAGGGCGGCGCCGAGGCGATCGGCATCGACCGCGAGCAGCACGAGGCCGGTCTGGCCGGCGCGGTGCTTGGCGGCGCTGGCCTTCACCTGCGCCGCACTCGAGAAGTGGATGAAGCCGTCGGCCTTGTCCTGCGAGGAGCCGAGATACCGGCCCGCCCGCGCGGCCGCGTCCCATTCCTCGCGCCGGCAGATGTGATAGATCACGCTCACGGCCGCACCCTAGCGCAACGGCCGCCCTCGAGCACCGGCTGCCAGCATGTCCAAAGTCCTCGTCGAGAAAGCGAACCGCATCGCCACCGTGACGATCAACGCGCCCGAATCGCGCAACACCATGACCGACGCGGCGATGATCGAGGCGCTGCTCAAGGCGCTCGAAGACGTGGACGCGGATCGCGGCATCTCGGTGATGATCCTCACCGGCGCCGGCACCGCCTTTTCGGCCGGCGGCGACGTGAAGGCGATGGCCAACCGCAGTGGCATGTTCGCAGGCGCGCCGCTCGACATCGCCGAGGGCTACCGCACCGGCGTGCAGCGCATCCCGAAGGCGCTCTACGGTCTCGACGTCCCGTCCATCGCGGCGGTCAACGGCCCCGCGGTCGGCGCCGGCTGCGACCTCGCCTTCATGTGCGATCTCCGCCTCGCGTCCTCGACGGCGCAGTTCGGCGAGGTGTTCGTCAATCTCGGCATCATCCCCGGCGACGCCGGCTCGTGGTTCCTGCCGCGCCGCATCGGCTACCAGATCGCGGCCGAGATGACCTTCACCGGCCGCCTCGTCGGCGCCGAGGAGGCGCTGGCCAAGGGCCTCGTGCTCAAGGTCGTGCCGCCCGAGAAGCTCATGGCGGAAGCGAAGGCGCTGGCCGCCGTGATCGCGAGCAAGCCGCCGCGCGCGGTGCGCCAGGCCAAGCGCCTGCTCCGCGCCGGCGAGGCGATGGACCTCGCCAATTTCCTCGAAATGGCCGCGGCCAACCAGGCCCTCGCGCACACGACGGCGGACCACATCGAGGCGGTCAAAGCCTTCGTCGAGAAGCGCAAGCCCGAATTCAAAGGACGCTGACCGCGCGCCCAGGTCATTCGGCAACGCCCGCCTTCGCCAGACCTTCGATGAAAACGTCGCGGTGGGCGAAATTGGCGAGATTCTGGCGCAGCACGCGCAGGCGCAGCGGCGGTCCGATCTTGTTGCGCGTTGCGACGTATTCCTTCGCTTCCTCGATCAGGCCGAGATGGCCGCAGCAGCTGATCAGCGTGTTGTAGTGGCCGGAATATTCGGCGAAGGCGGCGACCGAACTGCGCAGGAACGGCAGCGCCTCCGCGAACCGCCGTGCCCCGAGCAGCGCGAGACCGTGGATGGCGGTGTAGAAGCCGGAGAAGCTGTCGAGCGGGCTCAGGCTCAGCGCCTGGCCCGTTTCGGCGATGGCTTCGTCGAAGCGGCCGGCGCGCAGAAGCGCCCAGCCGAAGGCCATGTGGCCGAGCGCGAAGCTCGGATTGAGCGTGAGCGCCGCGCGCAGCTCGCCGAGCGCGCGGTCGTGCTGCCCCGCCGTGCTGAGGCAAAGGCCTGCCACCATGCGCGCCCAGGGATCGGCGGGATCGAACGAGAGCGCATCCTGGGCATGCGCCGCCGCCTCGCGATAGCCTTCGCGCGTATCGGGTGACCAGTAGCAAAGCGCGGCCCACCACTTCGCCCAGCCCAGCAGCGCATGGGCGCGCGCGTAGCTCGACTCCATCGCGATCGCGGCGTGCAGCAGGCGCTGCGCCTCCTCGTTGCCCCGCCGCTCGACCTTGCCGATCATGCCGAGCGCGCGGACGACGAGTCCCCAGGCATCGATGCTGTCCGGAGGCTTGCTCGAGGCGCGGAATCCCTCCTCGGCGTAGAGATGCGGCTCAACCGCCGCCACGACGCGCTCGGTGATGTCGTCCTGCACGGCGAAGATGTCCTTGAGCACGCGGTCGTATTTCTCGGCCCAGATGTGCTTGCCGCTCTCGGCCTCGATGAGCTGGCCGGTGATGCGGATGCGCTTCCCGGCCACGCGCACGCTGCCCTCGAGTACGTAGCGCACGCCGAGCTCGCGCCCGACCTGGCGCACGTCGACGCCCCTGCCCTTGTAGACGAAGGTGGAATGGCGCGCGATGACGAAGAGCCAGCTCAAGCGCGCGAGCGCGGTGATGATGTCTTCGGTGATGCCGTCGGCGAGGAAGTCCTGATCGGCATCGCCGCTCAAATTCGTGAACGGCAGCACGGCGATCGACGGCTTCGCCGGCGCCGCCGCGCTCGCGCGGGCCGGCGAAGCGCGCTCGTCGAGCATCGGCCTGAGCGCGAGCTTGGCGTGGCTTTCGACGATCGCGAGCGTTTTTTCGGAGAAGAGACCGATCAGCAGCTTGTCGACCGTGGACTTGCCGAGCTTGGTCTTGAACGCGAATTGCTCGCGCGAGATGCGCTCGCGCGCGAGATAATCCTTGATCGCAGCCGCTACCCGCTTCTTGCCGTCCATCCCAATCCGTCTCGGCATTGCAGACCGGCGCCGTCGGCGCGATTTCCCGGAAAGAATCGGCAAAAGCCGGAAAGTGCCGCGGAAAGATTTCGGGAGTAGATCCCCGCCGTCCTCGAAAGAGCGGAACGCGGAGTCTTATCCCGATGCGGAAATCGATTGTCAACGGAGCGCTGCTTGCGCTCGGCCTGGCCGCGGCGCCGCCCGGCGAGGCGGCCGGCGATGCGCGCCTCCTGCGCGCCACCCAGCCCATGACGCTAATGGCGCTCGGTCCCTACAGCGAGCCGTCTGGGGCGTTCTTCCCCTCCGTTCTCTACTAGTGGACTCCGATGGCCCGTCACACACGAAAGCTCTGGACCTTCGAGCCCGAGCGCAGAGAGCTGGCCGAACATCTCGGCCCGCCGATTCTTCGGGCGCTGAGCTGGGCGCTCGCCGCGATCCTTGCGGCTCCAATCTTTCTCAGCCTGCTCCTGCCCTTTCTCGTCTGATGCATGTCCCCGCATTGCTCATGAAAGGAGGCCTGCCATGAAAGCGTTGAAGTGGATCGCCATCGGCGTCGGTGGCCTCGCCGCGCTCGCCGGAGTCGCCGTCGCCGCCGTCTTCATGCTGACCGCCGGCGCGAGCGACGCCGCGGAACAGTTCCTCGCCCGCATCGGACGCGGGCAGTACGAGGAGGCCTACCGGTCGACCACACCCCAGTTCCAGGCCCAGACGAGCTTCGAGACATTTCGCGCGACGATGCAGCGGTACAAGATCGACGCGTACGATTCGGCCTCGTGGAACTCGCGCGAGATCAGCGGCGGGCGGGCGACGCTCGAAGGCACGATCAGGACGCGCGGCGGCGGTAACGTTTCGGCCAGGATATCCTTGGTCGAGATCGGCGATGCCTGGAAGGTGGAAGGACTGCATCTCAAAGCGGCGGGCATCACCGAGCGGCAGACCGGCAGTGCTGCGCCTGCGGCCCCCGACACGGCGACCGCCCGGAAGCTCGCGCTGCGCTCGCTGGCGGACTTCAACGAGGCCGTGCGGCGCGGCGACTTCAGCGCGTTCCACGCCACGCTGGCGCGTCCGTTCCGCGCGAAATATTCACCGGCCCAGCTCAAGACGATCTTCAAGGCCTTCGTCGAGAGCAAGATCGACCTCAAGCCGATCGAGCAGCTCGATCCGGTGTTCACGCGCGGTCCGGGGCTCGAGGGCGGCACGTTGGAACTGGCCGGCTACTTCGCCACGCGGCCTTCGCAAGTGCACTTCGAGCTTTCCTACGTGATGGAAGACGGAGCGTGGCGGCTCACCGGCATCAACGTCCGGGTCGCCCGGGCGTAGGACCGACGGCGATGGCCATGCGTACGCCTGCGAAGCGTCGCATCGCACTGAAAGGATAAATCATGCGGCAACGACCGGGACTCCTCACGCTGTTCTTGCTGGCGGCGCTCGCTCCCTGGCCGGTCCTGCGCGCCGATGCCGCCGAGCCGGCGAAGCGCTTCCGGGCGCTCGGCCACAAGATCGAGGTGAAGCTCGATCGGAAGGCAACCAACGGCGCCTATTCGGTGCTCGAGATGACGGACGCGCCGGGAAACGGCCCGCCCCGGCACGTCCACAGCGCCGAGGACGAAATCTTTCATGTGCTGCAAGGGCGCGTGCGCTTCTGGCGCGGCAGCGAGACTTTCGTCGCCGGACCCGGCGCCGTCGTCTACATGCCGCGCAACGTGCCGCACACCTTCAAGAACGTGGGCAAGACCGAGAGCCGCGTGCTGATCTTGATCACGCCGGGACGGCTGCAAGGCTTCTTCGAAGAGGCGGCCGCGCGAAACATCGTGATGCCGCGCGACACCGCCGCCTTCGCCGGTCTCGCCGAGCGCTACGGCATCAAGGTGCTCGGGCCGGCGCCGGGCGGCGAAGCCGCGAACGCGCGCTGAGCACAGCGACGCCGAGGCAACAACGGAGAAAACAGATGCCCGTCGTCGACACCGAAACCGGCACGCGCATCGAAGAGATCGCGCCGGACATCTTCCGCATCAACACGCCGATGCGTGACATGCCGGGCGGCTTCTCGTTCAACCAGTATCTGATTCGCGACGACGCGCCGCTGCTGTTCCACACCGGGCCGCGCAAGCTCTTCGGCGCGACCGTGAAGGCGATGGCGGCGGCGATCCCGGTGGAGACGCTGCGCTATGTCGCGTTCTCGCACTACGAGGCCGACGAGTGCGGCGCGCTGAACGACTTCCTCGCGGCGGCACCGCGCGCCGTGCCGGTGTGCAGCGCCGTCGCGGCGATGATCGCGATCCGCGACCAGGCCGATCGC
>DATBLL010000084.1:0-58316 GCA_036555425.1 Alphaproteobacteria bacterium
GAACGACAGCTTGGAGGTGGAAGTCCTCTATCCAGCCTGATGGCGGCGAAGGATTAGCGAAGCGCAAGGGCGTCGCCGCGAGGCGAGGTCTGAAAGAAGCGTGGAGCAAAAGCCGCGGCCCGATGGACAAGAACCGGATAATGAGGCCTACCCGGCCGGACGAGCGGGCAAAGGACCGCGAAGTCCGCGGCCATCAAGGGCCGGGGTGGTAAATCCGGCGGGCGTGCGGCGAAGGCGGTCGGTCTTACCTCGGGAGATCTGCGCTGCGTCCCGGAGACGGGACTGAGCGGGCAGTAATGTCTGTGACCGCGGCGCAGAAGTCAGCAGAGGGCATAGTAGGTGGAGCGATCCACCGAAGGCCCGAACGGAAGGAAGTGGAGAGTAGCGATACGTGTCTCGACATGGCCATGCAGCAGAACACCGGTAGTGCCCGGCCTTCAGAGCGGCGGGAAAGGGTGAAGCCCGGACCGGCGTTGTTCGAAGGGACTGAAGCCACGACGCCGACACGCACCACGAAACCCCGGCGGCGCCACTCTCTCAGGAGGCGCGTCGCTCAATCCGCCGAACCGCCGTGTACGGACCCGTACGCACGGTGGTGTGGGAGGGGTGGAGCCGCGAGGCTTCCCCCTATCCCGATTGCGCCAAGCGAAAATGAACAGGAGACGTGGAGGCGTGGAGAAGCTGCAAGCCTCACCACGAAGACACGAAGGCACGAAGAAGGTGAAATGCGCGCCAAAGGCGCGCCTTAGTCAGTCCTCCGTGGTCTTCGTGTCTTCGTGGTGAATTCTTCCTTCTTCACGCCTCATGTTCACTTCCGCTGTGTATCCGCGAGCTCGGCGTTGGCGGATTCGGTGGCGGCGGCGCGGCGGAGGGTGCGGAGGGAGAACCAGCCGCCCATCGCGAAACCGATGGCGATGAAGATCACCTCGCGCACGCGGCGGAGGAGCGCCGCGCCCAGGCCCGCGGCGGCGACGCCGGTGATGGCGGCGGCAGCGAGGGCCACGGCGCCGTCCTGGGTCCCGAGATTGGCGGGAATGAAGAAGCTCACCGAGCGCGCGAGCTGCAGCAGGCCCTCGAGGACGATCGCCTCGGCGAGGCCGACCGGATGGCCGAGCAGATGCATCGCCAGCCACATCTCGGCCGCGCCCAAAGTCCAGCGCAGCGTGGCGAGCGCGATCGAGGCGGCGTAGCGGGCGCGGTGGGCGCGGGCGAAGGCGTTGACCTTGTCCTCGACGGCCTCGATGGCGGCGAGGCTCTTGACCAGCGAGCGCGCCCAGCTCCGGCCGCCGAAGCGCCGCCCCAGCCGCGAGGAAAGGCGGAGCTTCGGCGTCACGATGAAGCCCGCGGTCATCCCGGCGAGGACGGCGAGGCCGGCCCAGGCGCTCGCCTGGTAGAGCGCGGGCAGATCAGTCGCCGCCGCCATCACGACGATGGCGAGGGCCACGAACAGGAATTGGCCGATCAGCGATTGGATGCGCGCCAATACGAGCCCGGCCGAGGATTCGCGGTAGCCCACGCCGTAATGCGATTTGAGCAGCACCGCCTTCAAGGGCTCGCCGCCGAAGCCGCCGGCGGGGACCACCAGATTGAACGCCTCGCCGACGAGGCGCACGCGGACGAGGCGCCGATACCAGCGGAGGGTATGCGGCAGCTCTGGCACCAGCGCCAGCCACATCAGCGCATCGAGCGAGAACATCACGAAAAAGACGAGGCAGAGCCCGGCGATGCCGAGCGGCCCCGCCTGCCAGATCAGTGCCAGCGCCGCCTTCACGTCGAGCGCCAGCAGCAGCGCCACGAACAGGGCGGCGCCGCCCGCGAGGTAGAGGAGCTTCAGCAGTTTCACCGGCCGGCGCGACGTAGTGGACGCGAGAGATCGGACCTCGCGCCCATCTTGCCGCGCCGTCCGCGGCGGCGATATGTGGCGTACTTGCGCGTCGGCGAAGCGGGGCCCGCCGCCGCTCAGTCCGCGCGGCCTATTGGCCCTGGCACTTCACGACGAGCCGATCCGGCGCCACGGCCATCATGATCGGATCGTTGGAGCGGCGGACCTCCATCACGGTGTAGCCACGGGGACACAGCTCCTTCGCCTTGGCGAAGCAAATCTCGAGCTGAGCCGCTGGGCAATTGATGGAATAGGAGGCGCCCGGCGGCGTGTCGGGGTTGACGGTGGCGCAGCCGCCGACAAGGGCGGCCATGGCTGCCGCCAGAACGATGCGTTGCATGGAAACCCCCTCGCGCTTGAAACGTGTTGCCCCTCGATCGGGGCTGTTACCCAAGCTAGCGAATTGCCGAAAATCGGAGAAGTGACAGCCGCCAGAACCGGCGGCCCAATCGGCGCGCCGGAGAAGCTGGCGCTCCCGGCAGGACTCGAACCTGCGGCCCACGGTTTAGGAAACCGTTGCTCTATCCTCTGAGCTACGGGAGCGCGGGCGCTAGATAGCAGAATCGTCCTGCCAATGCCATTCTGCATCGGCCCGGCGCGATCGCGCCCCATCGTCCCGGCGGCCGGTGGCCCTATATTGCCGGTCATGAACGGACTGCGCGTCATCGCCGCAATTGCGATCGCGATCGCGGTCGCGCTCGGCGCCGGCGAAGCCGAAGCCGACGATGCGCCGCTCGGCGCCAAGCTCGGCGGCGGCACCTCGCGGCCGGCGGCGGGGCCGAATTCCTTCGCGCTGCCGGCGGCCAACCTGCCGAAGGAAGAGCTTGCGCGCTTCTTCGAAGGCCAGCGCCTCTTCAACATCGCCTTCGTCAAGGCGCCATCGCCGGTGCCGGGCCTGGCTGGACTCGGCCCCACCTTCAACCGCCCGTCCTGCGGCGCCTGCCACACGCGCGACGGGCGCGGCCAGCCGCCGTCGGGCCCCGACGACGCGCTGATGCAGATGGTGGTGCGCCTCGGCACGATCGAGCCCCGGCGCGGTCCATTCGGCGTGCCGCATGCGAAGTACGGCGCGCAGCTCAACGACCGCGCCATCGAGGGCGTGCCGGCCGAGGGCCGCGCCGCCGTCGCCTGGGAGGAAATCGAAGGCCGCTACGCCGACGGCGACGCCTATCGTTTGCGCCGTCCGCGCGTCACGTTCGAAGCGCTCGCCTTCGGCCCGCTCGGCGCCGATGGTGCCTTCTCGCTGCGCGTGGCGCCGCAGCTCGTCGGCATGGGCCTGCTCGAAGCAGTGCGGGGGCGCGACGTGCGCGCCTGGGCCGAGGCGAACCGCACCCAGCCCGACGGCGTGCGCGGCCTGGCGCGCGAAGCATTCGCGCGCGGCCGCGCCGTTCCCGCGCTCGGACGCTTCGGCTGGCGTGCCGCCGAGGACAGCGTGCGCGCCCAGATCGCCTCGGCGCTGATCAACGACATGGGCCTCACCACCTCGCTGCATCCCGACAAGAACTGCCCGCCCGCGCAGACGGCGTGCCGCGCCGCCGATCCCGGTCCGCGCCCCAACGTCGCGGACGAGGCGCTCGAGACGATGACCTTCTACGTCAGTACGCTCGCCGTGCCCGAGCGGCGCGATATCGACCAGCCCGAGGTCCGGCGGGGCGAGAAAGTGTTCGCGGCGATCGGCTGCGCCGCCTGTCATCGTCCGACGGTCGAGACCGGCGCGCACCCAACGATTCCGATCCTTTCGAACCAGACGATCCATCCTTTCACCGATCTCTTGCTGCACGACCTGGGCGACGGCCTCGCGGACGGGCTCCACGAAGGGGATGTCTCCGGCCGCCTGTGGCGAACCGCGCCGCTCTGGGGCATCGGGCTCGTGCCGCGCGCGAACGGCCACGAGAATTATCTCCACGACGGGCGCGCGCGCGGCCTCGCCGAAGCGATCCTCTGGCACGGCGGCGAGGCCGCGCTCGCCAAAGACCGTTTCCGCGCGCTGCCCAAGGCCGACCGCGACGCAGTCATCGCGTTCCTGCGCTCGCTCTGAGTTCCATAATCCAATCCGCCCGCGCCGGCGTAAGAGGCGGTCATGGACGGGCGACCGGGCGCGGGTCGCCGGCCCGAAGCGCTGCCGCTTCGCAACAATCGGCGCCTGGAGCAGGGGACGATGACTCAACCCGGTGCGGCAGGAGGCCGTCCCATGAAGTTCATCTGCACCTTCGCCATGAAGCCGGAAACGAAGGGGCGCGACGAGGCCATCGCGCGGTTCAAGAAGACCGGCGGCCAGCCGCCCCAGGGCGCGACGCTGCTCGGCCGCTGGATCAACGCCGATTTCAGCGGCGGCACGCTGTTGCTCGAGACCGGCGACCCCAAGGCGCTGACCGAGTTCTCGCTCGGCTGGAGCGACGTCACAGAGCTCAAGATGGTGCCGGTGATCGAAGACGCCGATCTCGTCGCCGTGCTGAAGCGCAGCCGACGGTGAGCGCCGCGGCGCCGGTCAGGCGCCCTTCGCGAGCACCACGTGCAAGGCCTTTTCGGTGGCGACGTGCTCGCTGCGGCGGAAGCCGAGCGCGGGAAGATTGATGCCGGCAAGAAGCTGTTCGCCGGAACCGAGCAGCGTCGGGCTGATCGCGAGGTGCATCTCGTCGACGAGGCCCGCCGCGAGGTATTGGCGGATCGTGGCGACACCGCCGCCGAGCCGGACATCCTGGCCGTTCGCCGCCGCGAAGGCGCGCTTCAGCGCGTCGCGTATTCCCTCGGTGACGAAATGGAACACGGTTCCGCCCTTCATCGCGATCGACGGGCGCGGATGGTGGGTGAGGACGAAGACGGGCGTGTGGTAGGGCGGCGTGTCGCCCCACCAGCCTTTCCAGGAATCGTCGGGCCAAGGGCCGCGCACCGGCCCGAACATGTTGCGACCGAGGATCCAGGCGCCGACGCCGGCGAAGCCGCGCGCCGCGAAATCGTCGTCGATCCCGGTCGACCCGCCCTCCTTGCCGAACATTTTCTGAAACGTGCGGGTCGGGTGGGACCAATCGTGCAGCGCGAGGCCGCCCACGCCGAGCGGGTTCTCGAGGCTCTGGTTGGGACCCGCTCCGTAGGCGTCGAGCGATAGCCCAAAGCAGTTGACGCGCAGCTTCGGCATGGAACGGTCCCGCCGGCTGCGGTCAGGACGCCGCCACGGTCCGCCGCGGCGCGAAGGAGTGCGCGAAGGCGTCGGTCGCGCGCACGAGGGCGGCGCGAATGCCGGGCTCCATCGCCGAGTGGCCGGCGTCGGCGACGAGCTGAAGATTGGCGTTGCCCCAAGCGCGCACGAGCTCGTCGGCCGAATTGGGCGGGCACACCATGTCGTAGCGGCCCTGCACGATCGTGCAGGGCAGGTGGCGCAGGCGCGAGACGCCGAGGATCAGCTCGTCCTCGCGCAGGAACATGTCGTGCTTGAAGTAGTGCGCCTCGATGCGCGCGAGGCCGAGCGCGAGGCGGTCCTGCTCGAAGGCCGCGACCGTGTCGGGGCTCGGCAGCAACGTCGAGCAGGCGCCCTCATAGGCGCTCCAGCGCCGCGCCGCCGGCATGTGGATCTCGGGATTGGGGTCGGCGAGGCGGCGGTAATAGGCGTTCAGGAGATCGCGCCGCTCGGCGGCGGGAATGAATTCGGCGAAGCGCCGCCACGCTTCGGGGAAGAAGCGGCCCATGCCGTAGAGGAACCATTCCACTTCGCTGCGCCGGCAGAGGAAGATGCCGCGCAGCACGAAACCCAGGCAGCGGTCGGGGTGCGCCTTGCCATAGGCGAGGGCCAGCGCGCTGCCCCACGAGCCGCCGAAGATCACCCAGCGCTCGATGCCGAGCGAGACGCGCAGCTTCTCGATGTCCTGGACGAGGTGATAGGTGGTGTTGTTGAGCGTCTCCGCCAGCGGCACCGAGCGCCCGGCGCCGCGCTGATCGAACAGCACGATGCGATAACGGCCGGGATCGAAATAGCGCCGGTGCGTCGAAGCGCTGCCCGCGCCGGGGCCGCCGTGGAGGAAGAGTACCGGCAGACCGTCGGGCCGCCCGCATTCCTCCCAATAGAGCGCGTGCAGCTCGTCAACGCGCAGCATCCCGGTGCGAAAGGGCTCGATCGGAGGAAAAAGGTCGCTGCGGGCCATCTCGGAATTCGCTACCTGCCGCGAGGGAAAGGCGGAGTCCGTGATATACAGTGTTCGTGGCCAAACGTCATGCCATGCGTATTCCCAAGAACATGTTGACGGCGGCCGCCGCCGCCCTCTTCGCGGCGCCGATAATGTGTGGTCCGGCGGCGGGCGAGTTGCGCCGCGGCGCCGAGGTAAGGGCCGAGCGCGCGCTCGACGGCGATACGCTGGCTTTGGCCGGCGGGCGCGTGCTCCGCCTGGTGGGCGTCTTGGCGCCCAAAGCCGCGGACCGCGGCGGCGCGCGCGACATCGCCGACGCCGTGGCCGCCGCCCGCGCCGCTCTCGACCGCCTGGCGCGCGGAAAGACGCTCGCGCTTTGGCACGGCGATCTCGCCGAAGACCGTCATGGCCGCATTCTCGCCTATGCCCGCACCGAGGACGGACTCTGGCTCCAGGACGAGCTGCTGCGCTTGGGCCAGGCACGGGTCTTCACCCAGGCGGGCGGCGCCGAGCGTGCGGCGGCGATGCTGGCGCTCGAGGCCGAGGCGCGCCAGGCCCGGCGCGGGCTCTGGTCGCTGGCCGCCTATGCGGTGCGCGGCGACGAAGAGGCGGGGCGCTTCGTCGATTCGTTCCAGATCGTCGAGGGCCGCGTGCTCAAGGCGGCGCCGGCGCGCGAAGTCTTCTATCTTAATTTCGGCCGCGATTTCCGCCGCGACTTCACGATCGGGCTCGACCGCGCCGCGCTGCGGGCCTTCCGCCGCACCGGCCGCGATGCCGCGACGCTCCAAGGCAAGCGCATCCGCGTCCGCGGCTGGCTTTTGTGGCGGAACGGCCCCTATATCGGCGCCACGCACCCGGAGCAGGTGGAGGTGATCGATTAGGGCGCTTCCCGCGTAGGGGCGCGCCCCTACGCGTGAGACGCATCACGCCGCCTCGGCGAGCCCCGTGCGTTCGGGCGGGAACCGCAGCGTGAAGGTGCTGCCGACGCCAGGCTTGCTTTCGATCGCGAGCCGGCCACCGTGCAGCTCGATCATGGCCTTCACCAGCGTCAGGCCGAGACCGGTGCCTTCGGTGGCGCTTTTTTCGGCGGTATCGGTGCGCCCATAGGCTTCGAGGATACGCGGAACGTCGGTGGCGGCGATGCCGGGGCCGGTGTCGGCGACGGCGACGAAGAGGGCACCCGCCTCGTCGCGGCCCGCGCTGACCGTGACGCTGCCGCGCGCGGGCGTGAACTTGATCGCGTTCGACAGCAGATTGAGGATCATCTGCTTGATCATGCGCGCATCGCCGTTGAGCGGCGGCAGATGCGGCGCCGGCTGCATGCGCAGCGCGATGTGCGCGGCTTCGGCGCGCGCCGCCACGAGGCGGTGCGCGGCCTCGATCGCGGCGGCGAGATCGACTTCGTCCTCGTTGGGCGCGAGCTTGCCGGCCTCGACCTTGGAGAGGTCAAGGATGTCGTTGATGAGCGAGAGCAGGTGGGTCGCCGAGCCGTGGATGTCGTCGGCGTATTCGCGGTACTTCGGCGGGCTCATGCGGCCGAACACTTCGCGCTTCATCATCTCCGAGAAGCCGATGATCGCGTTCATCGGCGAGCGCAGCTCGTGGCTCATATAGGCGAGGAATTCGCTCTTGGCGCGGTTGGCCTGGAGCGCCGCGTCGCGCGCGCGCTCCAACTCGTGCGCTTGGCTCGCGAGCCGGCGGCCTTGCGCCTCGAGGCGCCGGTTGAGCTCGGCTTGCTCCGCGGCCAGCGCGAATTGCCGGCGCCGCATTGCGCCGGCGCGATAGACGGTGAAGATGCCGAGCACGTTGGCGAGAACATGGATCGCGGCTTCCAGCGCGATTGCCGATGCGTTGAGCCTGGCGGTCGCGATGGTGACCGCAAGATAGGAAATCGAGCACGCAATGCCGGCAGCGGTGACGTAGGGCAGGCGGTTCGCGATGAAAAGGTATTGCCCGATGAGGATCAACAGCGCCGTGACCGACTGCACGGTCACCCGCTCGAGCAAATAAACCGGCGGAATGATGAGAAAAGCGAGGAAGAAGGCGGCAACGAGAAAAATCTGAAGCGCGAAGATTCCCGCGTCGACGCGCGCGATCGGACGCGAATGCGCGGTGAGCGGGAAAACGAGGAGGAGGACTCCAGCCACGGTCGCGCGTAGCGCGAGGAGATAGAAGAAGATGGCCGTGAACCCGTAAAGCGCGTAGTCGGTCGCGATGTGAGCGAGGGCCGAGATCGCGACAATGCTGATGGCGATCCGGTTCAGGGCGCGGGCGTCGCGGAAGGTGGCGACGCGAAAGGCGTGCTCGGTCATCCGCTCGGCGAACTCACCAGTCCATCGCTGCAGGCGAAAACGGGATGGGCTTACGCTGGCCGTCATGAAATCCGGAGTGCCACGGCAGAATTTCCGGCCATATGAGGCGGGTTTGGCTAAAGTTTCGTAAATCTTTGGCCGCCGCGGGCCCGATCCGCGTCCAAGGAGCGGGCCGGCGCGCAACAAAATTGCGCGCCGAGGCCGCAGGCCGCTTTCCTTGACTTGCCCGCCCCGGCGCCCCTAGGTTCCGGCCCAATTCGGTAAACGGGTAGCTCTGGTAGCTCCCACGGGGGGTCCGTCCGTCGGCGAGGTTCGCTCACGGGCGCGATTTTCGTTTGTCCAAAGGATACTGCGCGTGTTCGAAAGTCTCGGCGGCAAGCTTTCGGCGATCTTCGATCGTCTGACCAAGCGCGGCGCGCTCAACGAGAGCGACGTCGGCGAGGCGCTGCGCGAGGTGCGCGTGGCGCTGCTCGAGGCCGACGTCGCACTGCCGGTGGTCAAGGACTTCATCGAGAAGGTGCGCGTCCGCGCGGTCGGCCACGAGGTCCTGAAATCGATCACGCCCGGCCAGCAGGTCGTCAAGATCGTTCACGACGCGCTGGTCGAAACGCTCGGCGCCGAGGCCGAGCCGATCAATCTTCGCGCCGAGCCGCCGGCGGTCATCATGATGGTCGGCCTCCAGGGCTCCGGCAAAACGACCACCTCGGCCAAGCTCGGCGTCTGGCTCGCCAAGCGTGAGGGCAAGAAGACGCTCCTCGCCTCGCTCGATACGCGCCGGCCGGCGGCCCAGGAACAATTGCGCGTGCTCGGCAAGCAGGGCGGCGTCGCCACGCTGCCGATCGTCCCGGGCGAGCCGCCGGTCGCGATCGCGAGCCGCGCGCTCACCACCGGGCGGCTCGAAGGCTACGATGCCGTCATCCTCGACACCGCCGGCCGCCAGCACATCGACGACGCGCTGATGGCCGAGATCAAGGCGATCAAGGCCGCGACCAAGCCGGTCGAGATCCTGCTCGTCGCCGACGCCATGACCGGCCAGGACGCCGTCACGATGGCCACGGCGTTCCACGAGGCCGTCGACATCACCGGCGTCGTGCTGACCCGCGTCGACGGCGACGCACGCGGCGGCGCCGCGCTCTCGATGCGCGCGGTCACCGGGCGCCCGATCAAGCTCATGGGCGTGGGCGAGAAGCTCGACGCGCTGGAGCCCTTCCACGGCGACCGCATCGCGCGCCGCATCCTCGGCATGGGCGACGTGGTCTCGCTGGTCGAGAAGGCCGCCGCCACGATCGAGAAGGACGAGGCCGAGAAGCTCGCCGCCAAGCTCGCCAAGGGCCGCTTCGATCTCGAAGACCTTCTCGCCCAGCTCCGTCAGCTGAAGAAGATGGGCGGCATGTCGGGCCTGCTCGGCCTGTTGCCCGGCGTCGCCAAGATGAAGAAGCAGCTCGCCGAATCGCAGATCGACGAAAGCGTGCTGAAGCGCCAGGAGGCGATCATCCTCTCGATGACGAAGAAAGAGCGCGCCAACCCCGACGTGATCCAGGCGTCGCGGAAGCGCCGCATCGCCGCCGGCTCGGGGACCGAAGTGTCCGAGATCAACCGGCTTCTGAAGCAGTTCATGGAGATGCAGCGCGTGATGAAGCAGGCGAGGAAGATGGGCGCCAAGTTCGGCGGCCAGATGCCGACGCCCGAACAGCTTCAGCAGCTCCAGCGCATGCAAGGCCCGAAGCTCCCGCCCGGATTCCCGCGCGGGTTCAAGTTCTGACGTTCAGCCAAGGAGAAAGACGAAAATGGCCCTCAAAATCCGCCTCGCGCGCGCCGGCGCCAAGAAGCGGCCCTTCTACAAGATCGTGGTCGCCGATTCGCGCAGCCCCCGCGACGGCCGCTTCATCGAGCGCATCGGCTCCTACGACCCGATGCTGCCGCAGGACAACGAGAAGCGCGTCGTCGTCGTCGAGGAGCGCGCGAAGCACTGGCTCCAGGTCGGCGCCACGCCGTCCGATCGCGTCGCCCGCATGCTGAGCAAGAAGGGGCTTTGCGCGGCGCCGGCGATCCCGACCAACCAGACCAAGAAGGACAAACCGCGCGCCAAGACTCTGGAGCGCATGAAGGAAGCCGCGGGCGCCGCGGCCGCCGCCGCGCCCGCCGAGGCCAAGGCCTAAGGCGCGTCCGCCGCGTGCCGCGTCCCGACAAGGTCTGCCTCGGCGCGATCGTGGGCGTCCACGGCGTCAAAGGGGTGGTCCGGATCAAGAGCTTCACCGCCGACCCGGCCGATATCGCGGCCTATGGCGCGGTGAGCGACGAGAGCGGGGTACGAAGCTTTGCGGTGAGCGTGCTCGGCCAGGCGCGCGGCGCCGTGCTGGCGCGGCTTTCGGGCGTCGCCGACCGCGATGCGGCGGAGGCGCTCCGGGGCTTGCGGCTCTACGTGCCGCGCGCGGCGCTGCCCAAGACGAAAGAGGATGAGTTCTACCATGCCGATCTCATCGGCTTGCCGGTCGAAACCAGGGAGGGCCAGCGCCTCGGGACGGTGCGCGCCGTCCACAATTTCGGCGCCGGCGACATCCTCGAATTGCGCGGCGAAGACGGGCGTGAGCTCATGCTGCCATTCAGCGACGCCGTCATTCCCGCGGTCGATCTCGCGGCCGGGCGAATCGTCGCGGACCCGCCTGCGGGGCTTATCGAAGAGTCGGAAGGCCGGCCGCGTAGGGGCGCGCTGCGCACGCCCTCTCGACGACGCGCAAAGCCGGGGAGGCGGCAGCCCTAGTCGTGCCGCATCAAGCAGGGCGCGCGCAGCACGCCCCTACGGGGCAGGCGCATGACCCCGGCTGCCAAGCCCTGGACGGCAACGGTCCTCACGCTGTTTCCTGAAATGTTCCCGGGGCCGCTCGGGCTTTCGCTGGCCGGCAAGGCCCTCGTCGCCGGGCATTGGGCCTTGGAAACGGTGGACATTCGCGACTTCGCACGCGATAAACACGCCACCGTGGACGACGCGCCCTTCGGCGGCGGTCCCGGCATGGTCATGCGCCCCGATGTGGTCGACGCCGCGCTCGCCTCGCTTCCGGCGGACGAGCGGCCCAAGGTGTTTCTGACCCCGCGCGGGCGCCTCCTCGACCAGGCCCGGATCCGCGCGCTCGCCGAAGGGCAGGGCGTGGCGCTCCTCTGCGGGCGCTACGAGGGGATCGATGCCAGGGTGATCGAAGCGCGGGGGCTCGAGGAGGCGAGCCTCGGCGATTTCGTGCTCTCGGGCGGCGAGATCGCGGCGATGGCGGTGCTCGATGCCTGCGTGCGCCTGCTGCCGGGGGTGGTGGGCGACGCGGCCTCGCTCGACGAAGAGAGTTTCGCCGCGGGGCTCTTGGAATATCCGCACTACACGCGGCCGCAGACGTGGTGCGGCCGCGCCGTGCCCGAGGTCCTCGCCTCGGGCCACCACGAGAAGATCAGGGCCTGGCGTCTCGCGCAGGCCGAGGAAATCACCCGCCAGCGCCGGCCCGATCTCTGGGCGCGCTACGCGGCGCAACGAAAGACGAAAGGAACGGAGCGATGAGCATCATCAGGCAATACGAAGCCGAGCAACAGAAGAAGCTGACCGACGGCAAGACCATCCCCGATTTCGCGCCGGGCGATTCGCTCCGCGTCAACGTGAAGGTGATCGAAGGCTCCAAGGAGCGCGTGCAGGCCTTCGAGGGCGTGTGCATCGGGCGCAAGAATGCGGGCCTCAATTCGTCCTTCACCGTGCGCAAGATCTCCTACGGCGAGGGCGTCGAGCGCGTCTTTCCGCTGTTCTCGCCCAATGTCGACAGCATCGAGGTGCTGCGCCGCGGGCGCGTGCGCCGCGCCAAGCTTTATTACCTCCGCGGCCGCACCGGCCGCGCCGCGCGCATCTCCGAGCTCGGCATGGGCGGCCGCCGCGAGGAAGAGATCGCCGCCGCCGGCGATGCCCCCAAGGGCGAGGGCGCGGGCGCGCAGAAGTGACGCCGCACGGCGTGGCCGTGGCATTCGCGAATACCCTATTGCCTGCGGCGTCATCCTGAGCGAAGCAACGCCGCCCTCGGGCGGCGCAGCGAAGTCGAAGGATCGTGCGGCAGCTTCCCCGCGATCCCTCTACTCCGCGGCCGCGCCAGGGGCGTGACCGCTCCGGTCGGGATGACGCAATTGGAAGAAACGGGCCGAACATGACCGCCAAGCCGCGCACGTTGTTCGACAAGATCTGGGACAGCCACGCCGTCCACCGCCACGACGACGGCACTTACCTGCTTTACATCGACCGCCACCTCACCCACGAGGTGACGAGCGCCCCGGCCTTCGAGGGCCTGCGCCTCGCGGGCCGCAAGGTGCGCCGCCCCGATCTCACGCTCGCCGTCGCCGACCACAACGTGCCGACCACCAACCGCGCCAAGGGCATCGAGGATGCCGAATCGCGTCTCCAGGTCGAGACGCTGCGCGCCAACTGCAAGGAATTCGGCATCGCGCTCTACGACATGGGCGATGTGCGCCAGGGCATCGTCCACATCATCGGCCCCGAGCAGGGCTTCACGCTGCCCGGCCTCATCATCGTCTGCGGCGATTCCCACACCTCGACGCACGGCGCGTTCGGCTCGCTCGCCTTCGGCATCGGCACCTCCGAGGTCGAGCACGTGCTGGCGACGCAGACCCTGATCCAGAAGCCGGCCAAGAACATGCTGGTACAGGTGGACGGCAAGCTGCCGAACGGCGTCGGCGCCAAGGACATCATCCTCGCCATCATCGGCAAGATCGGCACCGCCGGGGGCACCGGCCACGTTATCGAGTATGCCGGCGACGCGATCCGCGGCCTCTCGATGGAAGGCCGCATGACGGTCTGCAACATGTCGATCGAGGCGGGCGCCCGCGCCGGCTTGATCGCGCCCGACGAGACGACCTTCGCCTATTTGAAGGGCCGGCCGATGTCGCCCAAGGGCGCCGCCTGGGAGGCCGCGGTCAAATATTGGAAGTCCCTGACCTCCGATCCCGGCGCCAAATTCGACCGCGAGGTGAAGCTCGACGCGGCCTCGATTCCGCCGCTCGTCACCTGGGGCACCTCGCCCGAGGATGTCGTGCCGGTGACCGGCCAGGTCCCGACGCTGGAGCAGGCCAAGGACGCCGTGCAACGCGAGGCCTATGAGCGCAAGTACGAGTATATGGGCCTGAAGCCGGGTCAGAAGGTCAGCGACTTGAAGGTCGACCACGTCTTCATCGGCTCCTGCACCAACGGCCGGATCGAGGACATCCGCTCGGCCGCCCAGGTGGTGAAGGGCCGCAAGGTCGCCAAGGGCGTGCGCGCCCTCCTCGTGCCGGGCTCGGGCCTGGTCAAGGAGCAGGCCGAGCAGGAGGGCCTCGACCGGGTCTTCGTCGAGGCCGGCTTCGAGTGGCGCGAGCCCGGCTGCTCCATGTGCCTCGCGATGAACGCCGACAAGGTTGGCTATGGCGAGCGCTGCGCCTCCACCTCGAACCGCAATTTCGAGGGCCGCCAGGGCCGCGGTGCGCGCACGCACCTCATGAGCCCGGCCATGGCCGCCGCCGCCGCCATCAAGGGGCACCTCGCCGACGTGCGCGAGTTGCAGTAGCATCCTCCTCCGCTGAGAGGGGATCGCCATGCAATACCCGAGGGCGTGGGAGCGCTTCGCAGCCGCGTTCGTCGATTGGCTGCTCTACACGGTGTTCAACCTCGCGTTCACCGGCGTCTTGAGCCAGTTCATCTTCGGCTCGGTCGCCATGCAGCGCATCATCGGCTTCTTCGCCATGCTGGCGACGACCTTCCTCATCATCGCCTACAAGGTGCTGTTCGAATCCGGCCGCCTGCAGGCGACGCCGGGCAAGCTCGTCTTCGGCTTGAGGGTGGCCGACGCCAATGGCGGCCGCGCCGGCTGGCTGCCGGTGCTGCTGCGCACCTGGCCGTGGTGGGTCTATCTCATCACCGCCATCACCCAGATCCTCCTCGTCGGCTATTGGGTCCACGGCATCATTTGGCTGGGGCTCATCGGCCTTTTCTTCACCATCCTGCTGCCGCCCGGCGGGCGGTGCCTGCACGACATGACCGCGGGTTTGCATGTCGTTAAGGCAGGTCCCGGCATGATGGGCGCCGCACGATGAGCGGCCCTCTCAATCAGTCGCGCGGTGCCGCGACATCTGCTATCGTCGCCGCCTGCCTATTCCCCAACGGTCAGAGGTAAAAAAAATGCAATATCCGCAATGGTGGGAGCGGCTTCTCGCTGGCCTCATCGATGGCATCATCATGGCCGTCGTCGTGATGATCATCGCCACGATCCTCGTGGCGCTGGGCGGCACCAGCATCACGGCGATCCGCATCCTCGGATTCCTCGCCGCGCTGATCAACACCGCCCTCATCGTCGCCTACAAGGTGTTCTTCGAATCGGGCAAGTGGCAGGCGACGCCGGGCAAGATGGTGTTCGGATTGAAGGTCGTCGACGAAAGCGGTCAAAGGGCGCCGCTCCCGCAAGTGCTGATGCGCACGTGGCCGTGGTGGATCAACCTCCTCGGCGCGCTCGGCGCGCTGCTGCTGATCGGCTGGGCGCTCAACCTGTTGATCGCCATCGCGATCATCGCGATCTTCTGCACCTTCTTCATGCCGCCGGGCGGGCGTTGCATCCACGACACCACCGCCAAGATGTATGTGATCAAGGGCGGGCCGGGCATGATCAAGACCGCCTGAGCGGCGCAGCGATCAAGGACCGACGAATGGACAAGTTCACGAAGCTCACCGGCGTCGCGGCCCCGCTGCCGCGGGTCAATGTCGACACCGACGCCATCATCCCGAAGCAGTACTTGAAGACGATCAAGCGGACCGGCTTGAAGGCGGGGCTCTTCTACGAGTGGCGCACGAATCCGGACGGCAGCGAGAAGCCGGATTTCGTGCTCAACAAGCCCGCCTACAAGAACGCCAAGGTGCTCGTCGCCGGCGCCAATTTCGGCTGCGGTTCGTCGCGCGAGCACGCGCCCTGGGCGCTGCTCGATTTCGGCATCCGCTGCGTGATCGCGCCCTCGTTCGGCGACATCTTCTTCAACAATTGCTTCAAGAACGGAATGCTGCCGATCGCCCTCCCGCAGGCCGACGTCGACAAGCTGATGCACGACGCCGAGAAGGGCGCCAACGCCACTATCTCGATCGACCTCGAGAAGCAGGAGATCACGCGCCCCGACGGGGGCGTGATCAAGTTCGAGATCGATCCTTTCCGCAAATATTGCCTCATCAATGGCTTCGACGATATCGGGCTGACGCTGCGGCAGAAATCCAAGATCGACGACTACGAAGCCGAGCGCCGCCGCGCGATGCCGTGGCTGGATGCGAGCAAGGCGGCCTGATCTGCCGATTGGGACCGCGCGGCTCTAGCCGCGCTCTTCGTTCGCGCAAAGAAAGTGCGCGCCTGGAGGCGCGCGGTCCCAGGCTCGTGAAATGACGATCGACTACGACAACCGCGTCTTCCGCAGCGTCGCCAATACGCCGAACGGCGAGGTGGGCGGCGAGACGCTGTTCCACTACCGCCAACAGGGCGATCTCGTCTGGGCGACCTACGAGGGCAACGGCATCGTGCAGGGGCACCTGATCGCCACCATGGCGCCCGACGGCGCGCTCGACATGCGCTATCACCACCGCTCGGCCACGGGCGCGCTGATGACCGGCCTCTGCCGCTCGCGCCTCGAAATCCTCCCCGACGGCCGTTACCGGCTGCACGAGGAATGGCAATGGACCAGCGGCGACAAATCGCGTGGCACAAGCGTGGTCGAGGAAGTAAGGAAGTGAACAGGGAGGCGGGGAGACGGGGAGAAGTGTGAAATTGAACCGCAGAGGACACGGAGGACACAGAGGAAGACTTTCGCGCGCCTAGGCGCGCAATCTTTCTTTCTTCTCTGTGTTTTCCGTGTCCTCCGTGGTTAGAATCTCTCTCTTGCTTCTCCCCGTCTCCCCGCCTCCCTGTCATTTTTCTTCAAGCCGCAACTGCAATCAGGACGATCGAATTGGCCGCCAACAAGAAGCTGCTCATTCTCCCGGGCGACGGGATCGGGGTCGAGGTCATGGGCGAAGTCGAGCGCCTGCTCGGCTGGTTCGAGAAGAAGCGCGCGCTCCGCTTCGATATCGAGACCGCCAAAGTCGGCGGCGCCGCGATCGACGGCGAGGGCGAGCCGGTCAGCGATGCCACGGTCAAGAAGGCGGCGGCGGCCGATGCGGTGCTGTTCGGCGCGGTCGGCGGCCCCAAATGGGACAACCTGCCGTTCGACATGAAGCCCGAGCGCGGCCTGCTGCGCCTCCGGAAAGATCTCGGCCTCTTCGCCAACCTCCGGCCCGCCACGTGCTTCGAAGCGCTCGCGGATGCCTCGACCTTGAAGCGCGAATACGTGGCCGGGCTCGACATCATGATCCTGCGCGAGCTCACCGGCGGCGTCTATTTCGGCGAGCCGCGCGGCGTCGAAACCTTGAAGGACGGCACCAAGCGCGCGGTCGACACCCAGGTCTACACCACGCCCGAGATCGAGCGCATCGCGCGCGTCGGCTTCGAGCTCGCCAAGAAGCGGCGCAACAAGGTGCACTCGGTCGAGAAGGCCAACGTGATGCATACCGGCGTGCTCTGGCGCGAGACGGTCACGCGCCTCCACGCCAAGGAATTCCCCGAGGTCGAGCTGCAGCACATGTATGCCGACAACTGCGCCATGCAGCTGGTGCGCAACCCGAAGCAGTTCGACGTGATCGTCACGGACAATCTGTTCGGCGATCTCCTCTCGGATTGCGCCGCGATGCTCACCGGCTCGCTCGGCATGCTGCCCTCGGCGTCGTTGGGCGCCGTCGATCCCAAGACCGGCAAGAGGAACGCGCTCTACGAGCCCGTCCACGGCTCGGCGCCCGACATCGCGGGCAAGGGCGTCGCCAACCCCATCGCGTGCATCATGAGCTTCGCGATGGCGCTGCGCTATTCGTTCGACCTCCCCGGCGAGGCGGCGGTGGTCGAGAAGGCGGTCACGCGCGTGCTCGATCAGGGCCTGCGCACCGGCGACATCATGCAGGCCGGCAAGACCAAGGTCGGCACGCGCGAAATGGGCGAGGCGGTGCTGAAGGCGCTGGAGAAGGGCGCGGCCTAGGATGCGGGCCGTCGTGCCGCGAGCGCAGGTCGGGAATTGCCGTGCGGCAGGAATATTTGGGCTTGGATTGGCGGCCTTCGCACCTATGCTTGCGTCGGACGTATAAGCTTCGCCAAGCCTGCTGCCCCATGAGGCCCAACATGAATCGAATCGCTTTCGTCGCCAGCCTGGCTGCCGCGCTGCTGTTCGCCGCGGTGGCTCAAGCCGAAACCGCGCCCGGCGATAAGCCCGGCACGCCGCCCAAGACCGCCAAGCCGACGACGCCGCCCAAGGCCGATAAGACGGCCAAGCCCGACACCAAGACCGCCGCCAAGCAGAAGCGCATCACCTATGCCTGCGACGGCGGCGTCAGCATGCTCGTCACCTATCCGCCCGAGGCGCAGGCCAAGGCGCGGCCGGTCAAGATCACGATGAAGGACACGATCTATTTCGTCCGCCCGGCGGCGGGCGCGGCCGACAAGTATGAGAACAAGAAGATCAAGCTCGTCTTCCAGACCAAGGGCGAGGAAGCGACGATCGAGCGCGAGGGCAAGCCGCTGGCGGAGAAGTGCAAGGCGGCGGCCAAGCCCGGGACCTGAACCCCGCGCGGGTCACGCATACGTGATAATCCCTAGGCGCGCCTTGACCGCCCGGATTCGCGGGCCTAGCCTTTCGCTTACGCAACCGACCAAGGGAGCGTGACGATGCGTATCGTGAAGTCGACGGTCCTGGGATTGGCGCTCGCGGCCTTCGCGGCTGGCGCGGCCCTCGCTTGCGCGGGCCACCCGGGCGGCCATGCCCAGACCCAGAAGCCCGACACCGAGCAAAGCACGGTAACGAGCGACAAGGGAAAGTAGCCGATCCGACCCCGAACGGGGTCGGCCCGGCCCCACGCGGGCCGGGTCTAGACAAAGAGAAGCGCGCTTGGGCCGTCGAGGCCTTGGCGCGCTTTTTCGTTGCGGCATCGCCGAATTCGGAGCCATGCGGGGGACGCAATAGGTAGCCGTACCGAGCGCGGTGCAATAGCGGTGCAACTGCCAGTAGGTTTAACATCTGTTAATACGAATTTGAGACGCGGGCCCGCGCCCGCGCGAAGTGCAGGGGACTGACGGAGCGGGACGATAGGGGAGGATCAGGGAACGAGGCCGGGCCGCGGCGCGGGCCGCTTGCCGGCGAAACGGGGCGAGCCGAACGCATCAATGCCGGAATTGCCGGAGCACGCTGGTTCGCGGGGCCGCGTGCCGCACGTCGTGCGGCAGGTGGGCCTCTGGATCTCCGTGGCGCTGATCGCCGCGATCAGCGCGCTCTCCTACTACAACATCCGCGATCTGGTCCGCCGCGCCGACGAGGTCGAGCGCACGCAAGCCGTGCTGCGCGAAATCGATCTCTTCGTCTCGGACCTTAAGGATGCCGAAATCGGCCAGCGCGGATTTCTGCTGACCGGTATCGAGGAATATCTCGAACCCCATCGCGGCGCGGTCGCGGCGGTGCCGGCGCGGCTCGCCTCGCTGCGCCGCCGTCTGGACGGCGTGCCCGCCCAACTCACCCGCCTCGACGAGATCGAGCGCAACCAGCGCGTGATCTTCGAGCTGCTCGCGCTCGATATTGCAGCGCGGCGCAGCGGCGGGATCGGCGCCATCGATTCCGAGCGGCTGGCGCAAGGCAAGTTCGCCATGGACCGCATCCGCGTGCTGGCGGGCGAAATGGGAGCCGAGGAGACGGCGCGGCTGCGCGAGCTCGGCGTCGCCGCCGACCGGCGCGCGGCCTACACCGTGGCGGCGCTGGTGCTCGGCACCCTCGTCAGCCTCGCCGTCATCATCATCGTCTTCTACCGCATGGATCGCGAGGCCTCGCGGCGGCGGCGCGCCGAGGAGGCCATGCGCGCGCTCAATGCCGGGCTCGAGCGCCGCGTGTCCGAGCGCACGGCCGAGCTCGCGCGCGAGAACGCCGATCGGCACGAAGCCGAGGCGGCGCTGCGCGCTTTCATCGACGAGGCGCCGTTCGCGGTCATCGCCCTCGATGCGAACCGAAGAATCATGCTCTGGAGCCAGGCGGCGGAGCGGATTTTCGGCTTCACCGCCGCCGAGGCCCTGGGGCGCTCCTACGACGAGCTCCTGGTCCCGGCCGACGAGCGCGCCCAGCGCGATCAGGTGTGGGCTACGTTGCCGAAGGGGGCGCCGTTGCGCAACGTGCCGACGCGCCGCCTCAACAAGAGTGGCAAGCCGGTCGAGGTGCTGGTGTCCGGCCGCGCGCTCTTCGGGCCCGGCGGCGAATTCCGCGGCGCCATCGGCCTCGTCGAAGACGTCACCGAGAAGCGCTCGGTCGAGCGCCAGCTGCGCCAAGCGCAGCGCATGGAGGCAGTGGGCCAGCTCACCGGCGGCATCGCCCACGACTTCAACAACATCCTCTCGATCGTCGTCGGCAACCTCGACCTCCTGAGCGACCGGTTCGGCGCCGGGACGCGGGAGCGCGCGCTGGCCGAGGCGGCGATGAAGGGGGCGATGCGCGGCGCCGAGCTCGTCCAGCGCCTCCTCGCCTTCGCGCGCCGCCAGCCGCTCATGCCGCGCCCCTTCGACCTCAACGAGCGCCTGCCGGGGCTGGCCGCGCTGCTGCACCGCACGCTCGGCGAAGGGATCGAAGTGCGGATGATGCCGGGCGACGCGCTCTGGTCGGCCATCGCCGATCCGGCGCAATTCGAGGACGCGCTCCTGAACCTCGCCATCAACGCGCGCGACGCCATGCCGAAGGGCGGCGTGCTCACCATCGAGACCGCCAATACGCGGCTCGACGAGGCCTACGTGGCCGCCAATCCCGACGCCGCGCCGGGCGAGTACGTGATGGTGGCCGTCACCGACACCGGCAGCGGCATGGCGCCGGAGGTGGCCGAACGCGCGTTCGAGCCGTTCTTCACCACCAAGGAGACCGGCAAGGGCACCGGCCTCGGCCTCTCGATGGTCTACGGCTTCGTCAAGCAGTCGCAGGGCCATGTGAAGATCTACAGCGAGCTCGGCCACGGCACGAGCATCAAGATCTACCTGCCGCGCTCGAACGTCGCGGCCGAGACGGGCGCTGTGGCCGAAGAAGCGGCGGCATCGCTGCCGCGCGGCACCGAGCGCGTGCTGCTGGTCGAGGACAATCCCGGCGTGCGCGAAGCGGCGGAGAAGACGCTGGCCGAGCTGGGCTACAGCGTCCACGCCGTCGCCGACGCCGCCGCCGCGATGGCGTGGCTCGAGAATGGCGAGAAGATCGACCTGCTGTTCACCGACCTCGTCATGCCGGGGGCGATGAACGGTCGCGAGCTTGCCGAAGCCGCACTCGCGCGGCGCCCGGGCCTCAAGGTGCTGCTGACGACCGGCTATGCCGAGGCCGCGATCCAGAACGGCGGCGGCCCCGCGCAGCACGCGCATCTCATCGGCAAGCCATACCGCAAGGCGGATCTGGCGCGCATGCTGCGCCGTGCGCTCGGCAACGGCGCGAAGTTCGGGGGAGGACGCTGATGGCGTTGCGCATGCTCATCATCGACGACGAGCCGGAGATCCGCGATTTCCTGCGCGGCATTGCCATCGACGTCGGCTACGACGTCGTCACCGCCAGCTGCGCCGAGGACTTCAAGACCGCCTTCGCGGCCGCCGGCGCCGACGTGATCCTGCTCGATCTGACGCTGCCCGGCACCGACGGCATCGAGCTCCTGAAATACATGGCCGAGATGGGCGCCCGCGCGCGCATCCTCATCGTCAGCGGCTTCGACGAGGACATCCGCCGTATGGCCTTCACGATCGGCGCGGCGCGCGGGCTCGACATGGCCGGCGTGCTGGCGAAGCCGCTGCGCGTCGCCGAGCTGACGAGCCTCCTGAATCAGTTCCTGCGCGACGCGGGAGGCCCGGGCTAAGGCGGAGTTCGTTTGGCTGGAGGCTGGTCTGTGGCAGCAATGTGCTCGCGTCCATCCTTCGAGGCCGCCGCCCTGGCGGCGGCCTCGAAGGATGGACGCGAGCCGGGCTTCGCCACAGCGCCTGCGATTCCATCTGAACGGGCTTGGCTCTAGGGCCGCGTCACAAACCGGCACGCCCGCTCGTCATCGCGGGCAGAGATGTCACGCATCACCCGAGAAAGCAGGAGAGCGCCATGAACGACGTTGCCGCGAAGGCTCCCAATTCCGCGACGAAAGCCGTCGATTACCAGCGGGAGATTCCCGACATCCTGCAGCGCATGGCCAGCCTGCAGGGGCAGATCGAGGATCACGGCATCGACCGCAAGCTGCTGCATCTCGTCAAGCTGAGGGCCTCGCAAATCAATCGGTGCGCCTTCTGCGTCAAGATGCACACGAAGGAAGCGCGCGACGACGGGGAAACCAACGAGCGCCTCGACCGCCTCGTCGTCTGGAAGCACGTCGGCGACTTCAGCGAGCGCGAGAAGGCCGCGTTGGCGTGGACCGACGCGCTCACGGGCCTCGACAAAGAGCCGGAGCCGGCGCGGCTCCGTGCGCGGCTGCGCGCGCACTTCAGCGATAGGGAGATCGGCGCGCTGACCGCCGCGGTCGCGATGATCAATTTCTGGAACCGCATCGCGATTTCGACGCACTGATACCGCCCCCGCGGCCGGGAAGCGGCGCGCCTCGGCGCCCCTGCGGCGGAAGCACCTTGGCGGCTCAGGCGCGCGCGACGATGTTGTATTTCCGGAGCTCGCCGGCCAAGCCGCCGAAGAGCCAGACGAAGTACATGCGGAAATCGCTCATCAGCGACCAGAACGGATAGGTGAACGTCGCCGGGCGGTTATGCTCGACGCCGAAATGCGCCGCCCAGGCGAAGCCGTAGCCTGCCACCGGCATCAGCAGCAGCAGCCACCAATTGCGCGTCCAGATCGCGGCTGCCAGCGCCACGAACACCAGCGTGGTGCCGACATAGTGGAGCGCCCGCGTCGCGGGCTTGCTGTGCTCCTCGAGGTAGAAGGGCCAGAACTCGCGATACGTCGTGATCGTGCCGGCCATGGCTTGCTCCTCAGATCGGCTGCGGATGCGAGGGAGACTCTCGCCCGCTTTGGGCGGATTGCAACACTATCTTGACGGGTCCCATGGCATTGATATTCCGGGCACCGCGGCGTATGTGAGGGCGCTTTTGTGCGGGTGCTAACGGGCCCGAGGGGCCGCGCGCGCCCGCACAAGCCTTTGGAAAGGAACGGACCATGGGTTATCGGGTCGCGGTGGCGGGCGCCACCGGCGCCGTCGGACGAGAGATGCTGAGCATCCTCGCGGAGCGCAGCTTCCCGGCCGACGAGGTCATTCCGCTCGCCTCCGAGCGGTCGGCCGGCGCGACGGTGGATTTCGCCGGCAAGAAACTCACGGTCAAGGATCTCGCCAAGTTCGATTTCAAGGGCGTCGATATCGGGCTGTTCTCGCCCGGCGCCAAGGTCTCGGCCATCTACGCGCCGAAGGCCGCGGCTGCGGGCTGCATCGTGATCGATAACACCTCGCAGTTCCGCTACGACCCCGAGATCCCGCTGGTGGTGCCCGAGGTCAACGCGCACGCGATCGCCGGCTACCCGAAGCGCAACATCATCGCCAACCCCAACTGCTCGACGATGCAGATGGTGGTCGCGCTGAAGCCGCTGCACGATCTGGCGCGCATCAAGCGCGTCGTCGTCGCCACCTACCAGTCGACGGGCGGCGCCGGGCAGGCCGGCATGGCCGAGCTCGAGAACCAGACGCACATGTTGTTCCACGGGCAGAAGATCGCGCCCAAGAAGTTCACCAAGCAGATCGCGTTCAACGTCATTCCCCACATCGACGTCTTCATGGAAGACGGCTCGACCAAGGAGGAATGGAAAATGGTCCAGGAGACCAAGAAGATCCTCGACCCGGCCATCGACGTGATCGCCACCTGCGTGCGCGTACCGGTCTTCGTCGGCCATTCCGAGGCCGTCGTGATCGAATGCGAGAAGCCGATCACGGTCGAGGCCGCGCGCGCGGCGCTCGAAAAGGCGCCCGGCGTCAAGCTCGTCGATGAGCGGAAGGACGGCGGCTACATCACGCCGCTCGAATGCGCCGGCACCGATCCCGTCTATGTCAGCCGCATCCGCAAGGACGCGACCGTCAAGCACGGCCTCGCCTTCTGGTGCGTGTCCGACAATCTCCGGAAGGGCGCCGCCCTCAACGCCGTGCAGATCGCCGAGGAACTGGCGCGCAGCTATCTGCGCAAGGCGAAGGCGGCGTAGCGCGGGTTTTCCCCAGCGTAGGGGCGCGCCGCGCGCGCCCGTACGGTGCCGACACCTCGCTTAGAACCCCAGCGGCTTCGCGGCGTGGATGAGGCGTTCGCCGAGCGAGGTCGTGCTCAAGAGCACGACAACGCCAAACAGCAGGATGAACCCCGCCGAGATACGCTGAATGATCGCGACGCGCGCCGCGTTGATGCGCCGGCGGAAGAGCTCGGCGAGCGCGCAGAGGATCAGCCACCAGAGGCAGGAGCCCGCGAAGACGCCGAGGATCAGCGTCCAGGCCGCGGGCCGGTCGTCCTGGGCCACCACCGCGCCCACCGCGAGGAACACCGGGCTGAACGTCAGGATCGTCATCGGATTGGTGACGGTGAGGATGAAGGCGGAGACGCTGTCGCCGGCGGCGCCGCGCACCGAGGGCGGGGCCGGCCGCATCGCCTCGAGCTTCCTGAGGCAACCGTGCAGGCCGAGGATCAGCAGCAGCACGCCGCCGCCGAGCCGCATCCAGGTGTCGTGGCGCAGCAGGAAATCGGCGATGAAGGTGAGGCCGAACGCGGCCACCGCGCCGAAAATGGTATCCGCCACCGCGCCGCCGAATCCTGCGGCGAGCCCCACCGGCATTCCCTTCGACAGCGTGCGCTGTATGCAGAGAAACCCGACCGGGCCGATCGGCGCCGCGATGATGAACCCGGCGACGGCGCCTTTGATAAGGAGAATTAGGTCCATTCGAAAAGGAAGTCGGATGCCAGGGATGAGGTATCAGGTATCAGAGAGCCGAAGCCAGTGATAACCGTCACTCATATCTGGCATCTGATTCCTGACCTCTGACCTCTGGCTTACGCCGCCCAGAGCGGCAGGGCCACGACCGGCACAGAGCTTGCGACCAGCTCGTCCTGGGCGTCGACCAGGGCGAGGGCATCGAGCTTCAAGGCGCGGGTCTTCTCGAGCACCGCGTGCACGCCGTGCACGGCGCGCGCCAAGGCCGTGCGCGCATCGCCGCGCAGGAGGAAATGGCCGAGGAAGAGGGCGCAGAACAGATCGCCCGCGCCGTGCGTGGGAATGTCGATGTAGGGCGAGGTCGCCTGCCAGGCCTGCGTGCCCGAAACGAGGAGGGCGCTGACCGAATTGCCGTGGCGCAGGCCCTTCACCACCACCATCTCCGGCCCGCGCTTCAGCAGTTCGGCCGCGGCGCTCGCGGCCTGGTCCACGGTCTTGATCGTCTGGCCGGAAAGGAGCGCCAGCTCGTAGGCATTGGGCAGCACGATATCGGCCTCGGGCACCGCCTCGTCGCGGAAGAACTCCATGACGCCGGCGGCGACATAGGTGCCCTGCGGCGCGTCGCCGATCACTGGGTCGAGCGCGTAGAACATGCGCGGGTTCACCTTGCGCACGCGCCGCACCGCGTCGAGCACGGCGCGGCCGATGGGGACGTCGCCGATATAGCCCGAGATGATCGCGGCGCAGTGGGGGAAGGCCTTGCGCTTCTCGATTTCATCGATGATCTCGACGATGTCGCTCGCGTGGTGGACGCCGCCCTTCCAGCTCTCCATCGACGGGTGATTGCTGAAGTTCACCGTGTTGACCGGCCACACCTCGTGCCCGAGCCGCTCGAGCGCGAAGACCGCGGCGCGATTGCCGACGCGCCCATAGGCCACGTGCGACTGAATCGAGAGTATCGGCATTCCCTGCCCTTGCGGCCGGATGGTCCCGCCCCGGCCGGCTCAAAGCCTAGCTCATAGCCGAGTCCGGCGAAAAAAGGCTAAATCTTCTTCCCGCCGGCCGGTTCAACCAGGAGAGAGTACCGCGCGCATGCCGCTCGTCAACGAGGCGCTCGAAGCCGCCATCGCGCGGCCGCGCCGCTCGATGCTCTACATGCCCGGCGCCAATGCGCGCGCGCTCGAGAAGGCCCGGACTCTGCCGGCCGATTCGCTGATCCTCGACCTCGAGGACGCGGTGGCGCCCGATGCCAAGGCTGCGGCGCGGAAGCAGGTTGTGGACGCGGTCAAGGCCGGCGGCTACGGCCAGCGCGAGCTCGTCATCCGCATGAACAGCCTCGACACCGGATGGGGCCACGAGGATGCACCGGCGCTCGCCAAATCCGGCGCGCATGCGATCCTCATCGCCAAGGTCGAGAGCGCAGCGCACGTGCTGCATGTCGAGGATTTGCTCGCCTCCTACGGCGCGCCCGATGACCTTCCGCTCATGGCGATGATCGAGACGCCGATGGGGGTCTTGAACGCCGCCGAGATCGCGCGCTCCTCCTCGCGCATGATCTGCCTCGTGATGGGCACGTCCGACCTAGCGAAGGACCTCCACGCCGCGCACACCCGGGAGCGCGTGCCGATACTGACCAGTCTCGGCCTGTGTTTGCTGGCCGCGCGCGCCAACCGCATCGCCATCGTCGACGGCGTCCATCTCGATCTCGCCGACGATGCCGGCTTCGCTTATGCCTGCCAGCAGGGCCGCGAGCTCGGCTTCGAGGGCAAGACGCTCATCCACCCGAAGCAGATCGAGGCCGCCAACCGCGCCTTCGCGCCCTCGGCCGACGAGGTCGCCTGGTCGCGCAAGATCATCGCGGCCCACGCCGAGGCGGAGGCCAAGGGGGAGGGCGTCGTCCTCGTCGACGGCAAGCTGATCGAGAATCTCCATGTCGAGAACGCGCTGCGCCTCGTGGCGCTGGCCGAGCGGATTGGGGAGCTGGAGAAGGCGCGGTGACGCCAAGGGCGGTGGCGCGTCGCGCGCGGCAGGCGCCCGGTATTGGAAGGGGAACCGCGAAGCGGTTCCTCTCTTGTGAATAGGAGACGTGGATGATGCCGGCAGCGCCTATCCTCGCTTTGGCTTTGCTCGTCGCCGTGCCCGCGCTCGCCCGCGCCGAAACGGCGGCGCGGCCGGTGCGCGTGATGGAAGTGGTTTCGGTCAAGGTCGAGCGCCTCAAAGAGGGCGACAAGGACACGCACCGCATCACGGCCATCGGCAAGGTGCCGAGCGCGGGCTGGACCAATGCGCGCCTGCGCGCCGTCCGCGAACGCCATCCCAACAATGCCGTCGCCGGCTTCGAGCTGATCGCGGTGCCGCCCAAGAAGGGTGCGGCGCAGGTCGTGAGCGAGGTCACCGCCACGCTCGATACGACGATCGGCGCGATTCAGCACACGCTCATCGTGCGCGGCCGGAACAAGTCCGTCGCGTGCACGATGACGGGCGAGATCAGCTGCGAATAGGGCGACGCCACCGACGCTCCTTACGCACGCCCGACTGTCTCCGGCAAGGAGATCAGCCACAGAGGACACGGAGGAGACAAGGTGCGCGCCGAAGGCGCGCTACAAGCATTTCTCCGTGTTCTCCGTGTGCTCCGTGGCGCATTTCTTCCTTTCTTCACGCCTCCCCGTTCACTTCTGTCGCTGGCGCGCCTACGCCGCCTTCTTCGTCAGCCAGTGCTTCGCGGCCTTCATCTCGGCGACGAAGCGGCGATAGGCGGCGTGGCGCTCCTCGTCGTCCTCGATGCGCAGCAGCGCGGAGGGGTGGATCGTGATGAAAACGGGCAGGCCGTCCGCGCCGGTTTCGACGCGCCCGCGCTCCTTCAGCACTTTGGCGTCGCGGCCCAGCAGCGCCCGCGCCGCGGTCGAGCCGAGTGCTACGATCAGCGCCGGCTTCACGATCGCGATCTCGCGCTCGAGCCACCAGCGGCACTTTTCGACTTCGCCGACGTTCGGGCGCTTGTGGATGCGGCGCTTGCCGCGCGGCTCGTTCTTGAAGTGCTTGACCGCGTTTGTAATGTAAGTGTCGCCGCGATCGATCTCGGCGTCGGCGAGCGCGCGGTCGAGCAGCTTCCCCGCGGGGCCCACGAAGGGCCGGCCGGCGGTGTCCTCCTTGTCGCCCGGCTGCTCGCCGACGAGCATGAAATGCGCGCCCGGCGCACCCTCGCCGAACACGGTCTGGGTCGCGGTCGCATAGAGCGGGCAGCGCCGGCAGCGCGCGGCCTCGGCGATCACGGCTTTGAGCTGACCCGCGGCGTTGCCGCGCCGATTGTCGTGCGTTGGGGCCATGCCGATCCGCGCCCCCTATTTTTCAATAAAATACGCCTTTCGCCCCCAAGAGAGGCTGCGACTCGATAACGCCCGCGGCGCCGGCGCGGTTCTTAAGGCGGGGCGGAGGCGCCCGGGCCTGCGACATCGCTGCCGTGCGACGCGACATGATTGCATGCCGCTCGCGCGGAAAAGAGCCGCTAGGCTTAGGTTATTGCTCCAGCGCATTCGGGCGGCGGCCATGACCAAGACGAACACCGGCAATTTCTTTGAGGATTTCCGGCTCGGCCAGGAGATCACGCACGCGACCCCGAGGACGCTGACCGACGGCGATACGGCGCTCTACACCGCGCTCTATGGCGGGCGCTTCGCGCTCAATTCGTCGGACGCCTTCGCCGAGAAGCTCGGCTTTCCGCAGGCGCCGATCGACGACCTCCTCGTCTTCCATACCGTCTTCGGCAAGACGGTGCCCGACATTTCGCTCAACGCCGTCGCCAACCTCGGCTATGCCGGAGGCGTGTTCGGCGCGCCGGTGTTCCCGGGCGATACGCTCTCGGCGCACTCGCAGGTGATCGGCCTCAAGGAGAATTCCAACCGCAAGACCGGCGTCGTCTACGTGAAGACGGTCGGAACGAACGCGCGCGGCGAGGAAGTGCTGCGTTACGTGCGCTGGGTGATGGTGAAGAAGCGCGACGAGGCGGCCAAAGCGTCGGGCGAGCAGATACCGAATTTGCCGGGCTCGGTGCCGGCCGCGGAGCTGCGCGGCCTCAACGGGCTCAAGATCAACGGCTACGACCGCGCTGCCGCCGGCTCGCGCCATCTTTGGGAAGACTACGCGCCGGGCGAGCGCATCGACCACGTCGACGGCATGACGGTCGAGGAGGCCGAGCATCAACTGGCGACGCGCCTCTATCAGAACACGGCGCGCGTCCACTTCAACCAGCACGCCGAAGCGGAGGGACGTTTCGGCAAACGCCTCGTCTATGGCGGTCACGTGATCAGCCTCGCACGCGCGCTCTCGTTCAACGGCCTCGCCAATGCGTTCCGCATCGCGGCGATCAATGGCGGCCAGCACGTGAACCCGGTCTTCGCCGGCGACACGATCTACGCCTGGAGCGAAGTGCTGGAGCGCCAGGCGCTGCCGGGCCGCAGCGATGTGGGCGCGCTGCGCCTGCGCACCGTGGCGGTCAAGAACCGGACCTGCGCGGATTTCCCCTACAAGAGCGCCGACGGCAAACACCTCGCCGATGTCGTGCTCGATTTCGACTACACCGCGCTGATGCCGCGGAGAGGATAAGGCGCGTGCGATGCAGGGGCGCGCTGCGCGCCCCTACGAATGAAGCGCTTCGTTCCCGCGAAAAAAGCCCCGGAGTCGCCTCCGAGGCTTTTCGCGTTTTGCGCCGTCAGCGCGCGGGCTCGACCGGTGGGGGCGGCGGCTCGTCGCGCGGCGGCTCCCCCTCCGTAAACGGGGGGCGCGGGCGGCCGCGGTCGGCCATGAACTGGTCGAACTCGGCCTTGTCCTTGGCGTGGCGCAGGCGGTCGAGGAAGTCGCGGAACTCCTTCTGCTCTTCCTCGAGCCGGCGCAGCGTGTCCTCGCGGTATTCGTCGAAGGCGCGGTTGCCGCTCGAGGGCGGGCGGCGATCGCCGTGCCACCAGCGGCGCGCCTCGTCGCGCATGCGGTCTCTCTGCTCGTGCCAGCGGCCGGCGCCGCCATGTCTCCAGCAGCTCATGCGTCCACTCCATATGAGATAGGCGAGGATCCCGAGGCCGACGGGCCAGAAGAAGATGAAGCCCAACACCATCAGGGCGATCCAGGCGGGTTTCGGGAGGTCGTCCAGTCTTGCCGCGATGCTGCTCATCGGCGCCTCATGTGAATGTAAGTAACATTTACATACGCGACGGGGTCCGCGCTGTCAAGGGCGGGGCGCGGAGCGAGCGGCGTCAGTGCCGGCTGGCCTTGGCGTCGGCGCCGAGTCCGAGCCCCCGCAAATAGATCAGCACGCCGGCTTCGAGCAGATCCTCGGGCGACATCGGCAGCTTGCGCCGCGCCGCATCGCCGCGCGCGAACAGCGAGGCGATGCCGTGCGTGAGCACCCAGACATGAAGGCTCATCATCGACACGGGGGGGCGCGATTTTTCCGGCAGCAGCGCGCACACCGCTTCGCAGGCGCCGCGCAAGACGCCGAAGGCACGGTCGCCGGCCTCGCGCAGCTCGGGGTTCTCGTCGGGCGGCACGCCGGCTTCGAACATCGCCGAATAGAACGCCGGCTCGCGCCGCGCAAAGGCGAGATAGGCGCGGCCGACGCGATCGAAGGCGGCGAGCGGATCGGGCCTGCCCTCGTCCCAGGCCTTGGCCAGCGCTTCGGCCAATTGCGCGAAACCGAGTACCGCCACGTCGGCGATCAGCGCCTCGCGGTCGCGGAAATGGCGATAGGGGGCGGCGGGACTGACGCCCGCCGAGCGCGCGGCGTCGGCAAAAGTGAAGCCGGCCGGGCCTTTCTCGGCGATGAGGTCGAGCGCCGCGCGAATCAGCGCCGCGCGCAGGTTGCCGTGGTGATAGCCGCGCCGCCCAGGATGCCGGGACCATCTCATGTGAAGGTGTTTAACATTGCCGCGCGGCGCAACGCACGCGCGAAATCGCGGAACCGGCGGCGGCTCAACTGGCGCGGCGGCGGGCGCGCGGCGGCGGATCGTCGGGCAACGGGATGCGCTCGGCGTCGCCCGGCACCGGCGCGAAGCGGTCTTCCCGCCAATCGGCCTTGGCGCGCTCGATACGCTCGGCCGAGCTCGAGACGAAATTCCACCAGATGAGGCGCTCGCCGCCCATTGGCGCGCCGCCCAAGATCATCACGCGGCGCGGCTTGCGCGCGCCAAGAACGTCAGTGGAATCCCACACCGAGGAAATATTCCTTCAACGACTCTTCATCGAGCTTGGCCTGCTCATAGAGAAAATGGAGCGCATCGCGCATCGTGATGAGGCCGGCGAGACCGCCCGCTTCGTCCACGACCGGGATGCGCCGCAGGCCGCGCGCCTTCATGACCGCCAAGACCTGCTCGACGCGATCCTGCGGGCGGCACGAGACAACGTTCCGGCTCATGAGCGCGCCGATGTTGGGAGCGCAAACCCGCTCCGTGCCCCGGCAGCGCGCAAGGTCGCGCACGATGTCGCTGTCGGTGACGACGCCGACGATCTTCCCCTGTGCATCGCAAACGACGACGATCTGCACGTCGCGGGGCGCGAGAAGCTCGGCGGCTTCCGCCACGCTCGCCTCGGGCCGAAGGATCGCCACCTTCCGGCCCGTCCCTTTGAGGACGGATTGCACGAACACGGCCAAACCCCAACCCAACGTGCCGGATCAAGCACGCAGGCATCCGGAAGCGTAGCCGCCTCGAGTCCCCGTGACAATCCGCAACGCGACGTGGCGACGCTTTGCCGCCGCGACCGGCGGCGAAAGCTCGCGAAGCTGGCGAGGACGGACCCCGAAACCGCGGCGGCCGATGCTACCGCACCGGCCGGCCGAGCTGGTTCTTCCAGAACGCCTTGATCTCGGTGAACGCCGGGCCGACCGCCGCCGCCGCGGTCGGCTGCGGATTAGCCGAGGTCGGCACCCATTCGAGCGAGCGGAGGAGGGCGCCGCTGGCATTGGTCAGATACCACTGCCCCACCCGGGCCTTGCCCTGCGAGAAGACGATCTGCATCCCACCCGGGCCCGGGACGAGATGGAGCGTGCGCGCGCCGTCGAGATAGGCCGTGGTGACGGCAGTGAGCTGCACCGGCTTGCCATCCTGGTTGAGCCCGAGCGCCCGCGCGACCCTCCCTTCGATGGTGGCCTTCTGTGTGCTCTTGCCGGCCCAGGCGATGAGCGGGGCGAGCTCGGCGCCGCGCTGCTCCGCCAAGGCGCTGCCCGCGCCGCCGGCAACGACGATGAACGCAAACACGAGGCCGCGCGCAATCATGGACATGGGTTTGGCTCCCCGATGTGATGAAGCTGCGGCGATCTTACCGCATCTGGGCGCGCAAGCGCGAGGCATGTCGCCAAAATAAGGAAGAGGCGCCAGGGGGCCAGCGGCCGAACCCGTTGCCAGGCTCTTGTCCGCCGCCGCCGCGGCTGCCCTCGCACCCTGACGTTCGGGCAAGCCCGAACTTCTGGTGCAGGCGCGCGGCGGCCCCTGGCGCCTCTCTGTCGTCCCTGGTGAACCGCAGCACCCACCCGGGCCGACCGCGGCGATGCGGTGCATGGTCCCTGCCGGAGCGCCGCCCATCGGGGCGAGCGGCGCTCGAGCGCGAGCCGCTACGTGGGCACGAGCCTCCGCGCCTGAGCGCGGCGCTCCCGTAGAACGGTTCGCCCGAGCCGGGCCGCGGCCAAAACCGACGAGCCCTCCTCTGGGTCCCCTACGCGGACGAACCTCGCGGTCCGCCCGGAGGCCTCCGGTGCGCGGCGGGATGAGCACGCCGCGCGGCCTTCGAACCTCGCCCCATCGCCTGGCGCGAGGCTGGCGCTTGCGGCGCTTTCGTGCAATCGGCAGTCGCGGAACCGCAACAAAAAGCTGTGGGGCGATCTCGGGATAAGTTTGTCAATAAGCATCGTTGTTCAGAGCTTCATCCACACATGTTGCACCGCGCCGAAGGCGCTCGATCGCCAGCACTCCGGCGCGGCACGCCGATTCGCGGCTAAGTGCGCTTGATGACAGGCTTGGGAAGCGATTGCTTGTCCCCAGCGGTGGATGGGACCGCGGTATGTTTGCAGCGCAGCGGAGGGCGGTTGACTCGCATGCCGCGGCCGGACCAAATTCGCATTGACAACCGTCCCGCCGGAAACTGGCGCAGTCGCTCGACCGCAATCGGCAGTCTCGAATTGCCGGCGTGGCCCGCACTCGCGCCGGCCGCCACCGCAAGATCGAGCCTAATGGCAAGCCCTACGTCAGGGGCGCAACGGCGCCCACTTTCGCCCCATCTCGGCATCTATCGCTGGCAGTGGACGATGGCGCTCTCCATCCTCCACCGCATCACGGGCATCGCCCTCGCCGCCGGCACCGTGCTGCTCGTCTACTGGCTCTGGGCGGCGGCCAGCGGGCAGGCGGCCTATTTCCGCGCGAATGAGCTGATCGGCGGCTGGTTCGGCCGCCTCTTGCTGTTCGGCTGGACGCTGGCGCTCTTCTATCACCTGTTCAACGGCATCCGGCATCTCGTCTGGGATTCGGGCAAGGGCTTCGCGCTCGGCACGGCGCGGCTGTCCGGATACGCCGTCGTCTTCGCGGCGATCGCCGCCGCCTTCCTCGCCTGGATCGTCGGCTACGCGGTGAGATAGCGCGATGCAGTTCCGCTCCCCGCTCGGCAAAGTGCGCGGCCTCGGCTCGGCCAAGGACGGCACGCATCACTGGTGGATGCAGCGCGTCACCGCGCTGGCGCTCATCCCGCTCGCGATCTGGTTCGTCGCCAGCGTCGTGGCCCTCATCGGCAAGGACCACGCGGCGTTCACCGCCTGGGTGAAGAACCCGGTCTCGGCCACGCTGCTCATCCTCCTGCTCGCCGCCACGTTCCACCATGCGCAGCTGGGTTTGCAGGTGGTGATCGAGGACTATGTCCATCGCGAAAGCTGCAAGGTCGCGGCGATCCTTGCCGTGAAGTTCGCCGCCGCGGTGCTCGCCGGCATCGGCATCGTCTCGGTGCTGCGCATCGCGTTCGGCGCGTAGGCAATAGGAGACTTGAGGGAAATGGCCGGCACGAAGGCCTACGAGATCACCGATCATTACTACGACGTCGTCGTCGTCGGCGCCGGCGGCGCGGGTTTGCGCGCGACCTTCGGCATGGCCGAGAAGGGCTTGAAGACCGCTTGCATCACCAAGGTGTTCCCGACGCGCTCGCACACCGTGGCGGCGCAGGGCGGCATCTCGGCGGCACTCGCCAACATGGGCGAGGACGATTGGCGCTGGCACATGTACGACACGATCAAGGGTTCCGACTGGCTCGGCGACCAGGACGCGATCGAATACATGTGCAAGGAGGCGGCCGCCGCCGTCGTCGAGCTCGAGCATTACGGCGTGCCGTTCAGCCGCACCCCCGAAGGAAAGATCTACCAGCGCGCCTTCGGCGGCATGACGACGAATTACGGCCGCGGCATCGCGCAGCGCACCTGCGCCGCCGCCGACCGCACCGGCCACGCGATCCTGCACACGCTCTATCAGCAATCGCTGCGCTTCAACGCCGAGTTCTTCGTCGAGTACTTCGCGCTCGATCTCCTGGTCGAGGAGGGGCGCGTGTTGGGCGTCGTCGCCTGGAACCTCGACGACGGCAAGATCCACCGCTTCCGCGCGCACCAGACGGTGCTCGCCACCGGCGGTTACGGGCGCATCTATTTCTCCTGCACCGGCGCCCATACGCAAACCGGCGACGGCAACGCGATGGCGCTGCGCGCCGGCGTGCCGTGCCAGGACATGGAGTTCATCCAGTTCCACCCGACCGGCATTTACGGCGCCGGCTGCCTCATCACCGAGGGGGTGCGCGGCGAGGGCGGCTATCTCACCAACGCCAACGGCGAGCGCTTCATGGAGCGCTACGCGCCTTCGGCCAAGGATCTCGCCAGCCGCGACGTGGTCAGCCGCTCGATGACGATCGAAATGCGCGAAGGGCGCGGCTGCGGGCCCAACAAGGACTACATCCACCTGCATCTCGAGCACCTGCCGGCGGCGACGATCCACGAGCGCCTGCCCGGCATCGCCGAAACCTCGCGCATCTTCGCCGGCGTCGACGTCACCAAGGAGCCGATCCCGGTGCTGCCGACGAGCCACTACAACATGGGCGGCGTGCCCGCGAACTACAAAGGCGAGTGCGTCACGGTCAAGGACGGCAATCCGGACAAGGTCATCCCCGGCCTGATGGCGATCGGCGAGGCGGCCTGCGTCTCGGTGCACGGCGCCAACCGCCTCGGCTCCAACTCGCTGCTCGATCTCGTCGTCTTCGGCCGCGCCGCGGCGCTCCATTGCGCCGCGACGATCACGCCGGGCGAGAAGCACCCGCCGCTCAAGAACGGCGCCACCGATACGGCGCTCGACCGCTTTGATCGCCTGCGCCATGCCAACGGCGGCACGCCCACGGCCAAGCTCCGCCTCGACATGCAGAAGGTCATGCAGGCCGATTGCGCGGTGTTCCGCACCGGCAAGGTGCTGAAGGAGGGCGCCGCCAAGCTGAAGCAGGTTTGGGATGCGAAGCAGGACATCAAAGTGTCCGACCGCTCGCTGATCTGGAATTCCGATCTCGCCGAGACGCTGGAATTCGACAACCTCATCTACCAGGCGATGGTGTCGATCGTGTCGGCCGAGAACCGCCAGGAAAGCCGGGGCGCCCACGCGCGCGAGGATTTCCCGAAGCGCGACGACAAGAATTGGTTGAAGCACACGGTGGCGTGGTGCGACGAGAAGGGCAACGTCAAGCTCGACTACCGCCCGGTGCACTTGAACACGCTCACCAACGACGTGCAGAGTTTCCCGCCGAAGGAGCGGGTCTACTGATGGCCGAATTCACGCTGCCCCAGAACTCCAAGATCAAGCCGGGCAAGACCTGGCCCGCGCCGGCCGGCGCCAAGCGCACGAAGAAATTCCGCATTTATCGTTGGGACCCGGATACGAACGAGAATCCGCGCCTCGACACCTACGAGGTCGATCTCGACACCTGCGGGCCGATGGTCTTGGACGCGATCATCAAGATCAAGAACGAGATCGATGCGACCTTGACCTTCCGCCGCTCCTGCCGCGAGGGCGTGTGCGGCTCCTGCGCGATGAACATCGACGGCACCAACACGCTCGCCTGCACCAAGTACATCTCCGACGTGAAGGGCGACGTCGCCATCTATCCGCTGCCGCACATGGACGTGGTGAAGGACTTGGTGTCCGATCTCACCGAGGCCTATGCGCAGCTGGCACTGATCGAGCCCTGGCTCAAGAGCAAGAGCCCGCCGCCGACGCGGGAGCGTCTGCAATCGGCCGAGGAGCGCGCCAAGCTCGACGGGCTCTGGGAGTGCATCCTCTGCTTCTGCTGCACCACCTCGTGCCCCTCATATTGGTGGAACAGCGACCGCTATCTCGGGCCCGCGGTGCTGCTCCAGGCCTATCGCTGGATCGCCGACAGCCGCGACGAGGAGACCGGCGAGCGCCTCGACGCGCTCGAAGACCCGTTCCGCCTATACCGCTGCCACACGATCATGAACTGCACCAACACCTGCCCCAAGGGCCTGAACCCCGCCAAGGCGATCGCCGAAACCAAGAAGCTGATGGTGGCGCGAAAGGGGTAGGAGCCCGCGATAGCGCGGGCCGGCAACGCGAAAGCGCAACGATGCACTGCGTCGCGCCGCCGGCCCCCGCCTCCCTCACGCGGTGCGCGACCGAATCGACTTGACCAGCACGGGCTCGCGCCTGTGCAGCGCCGGCTTGGCGCGGGTAAAGAGGCGACGGAGCGCCGCGAACCATGCGTCGAAGACGCCCGCCAAGGCCTCGGCGCGCATCTGCTGCGCCTTGTTCATGTAGTAGTCGTATTCGATGGGAGTGATTTCGAGACTCAGCGGGCGCCGGAGGTGCCACGCGAGGGGGGAATGCGCTGCGTTGTCGGTGTCCACGGAAGACCTCATCTCATGACGAGGCGTCTTCCTCCCCGAGCCGCGGCCTAGCGCCGTCCTATTGCATTGCACAATAAAATTTATACGGCAATTATTGCAAATTCAAGAGAGATATTGCATTGCATAAAAATCATCACATCTGCCCCGCGCGGCATCATCGTGCCGCTCCGCTGGGCGCCCGGCCGGCGAGCCAGTTCTTGGCCGCGCCGGCGCCAAGCGTGAACAGGCGCTGGATGAATTGCCAATCGTTGTTGAGCTTGGCGCCGGCCGAATCGAGCCGGGCATAGTCCGCAATCTCGATCTTCTCGTAGCGGCCGAGGCCTTTGAGCTCGCGGAGGAGCGTGGCGTTGCCCATGATCTGGTTGAGGCGGTTGGCGATGCCGGGTGCGGATTTCGGCAGCTCGGGCGCCGCGCTCGCGTTCAAGATCACGAACAGTAGCCGCGCACGGCGCGCGAATTTCCGTAGCGGCTCGACCGGCGGATTGGCGGTGAAGCCGCCGTCCCAATAGTGACGCCCGTCGATCTCGACCGCGTGGAAGAGCTGCGGCAGGCAGGCTGAGGCGAGCACGGCCGCGAGCGAAATCTCGCCATTGGCGAAGGTGCGCGCCTTGCCGGTGCCGACATCGGTGGCGGAGACGAAAAGGCGCGGCGCCTCGGGCCGGCGCAGCAAGTCGAAATCGACGAGGTCGCCCAAGATCTCGCGCAGCGGATTGTGGTTGAGCGGATTGAAGTGATAGGGCGAGACCGGCAGCGCCGCCGGCCACATCATGCGCTCGCGCCAATGATCGAGCCAGGCGCCGAGCGCGGGCCCGGAATAGGCCGGCGTCTTGCGGCTCGCGCGCTCCCAGAATTGGCGCAGCACATGGCGCGCCCGCGCCGGTCCGCCTTGCATCAGGCCCGAGGCGAGCAGCACGGCATTGACGGCGCCGGCGGAGGCGCCGCTCGCCGCCGCGCAGGCGAAGTCGGGCGCGGCAAGGAGGCCATCGAGGACACCCCAGGTGAACGCGCCGAGCGCGCCGCCGCCCTGGAGCCCGAGCGCCAGCGGCGCGCGCGGCTCAAGGGCGCGGCCGAGCGCCTGGAACAATCTTGCTGCGCGATGGCGGATTTCTGCCTCCACGGCCGCGGATATTGCAGCGCAATCGTAAATGCTGCATTGCAACATAACGGGTCCGTTGCGGCAGATTCATGGCAGCGGGGCGAATTGCCCACAGCGCCGCGGCGCCCTTCGAGCGAGAGGGAGGAAGAAATGAAACCACGGAGGACACGGCGGACACAGAGAGGAAAAGTCATGCGCGCCCTTGGCGCCCCTCCTAACCTTCTCCGTGCTCTCCGTGCAGTCCGTGGTTCCCTTCATTCTTGAGTCATCGCGCACTCACCGCTGTGCGAGATCGATGCCGAAGGTGTCGCGCAACCCGGCGCGGCCCTTCGCGGTGATGGTCACCGCGCGCGTATCGCGGATGCGCGTGATCCAGCCGAGCTCGAAGCAGCGCGAGGCGAGTGCCGCGCCGACGGCGCCGGCAATGTGCGGGCGGCGCTCGCTCCAGTCGATGCAGGGCCGGCAGAAGGCGCGGCGCGTGCGCCGGGCGAGATCGAGCCCGAACGCGGTCAGGAATTCCGTGCCCGAGGGCGTGACGACGCCGCCGTCCTCGCCGAATTCGACATGGCCGCGCGCGACCAGCGCATCGGCGAGCGCCACGCCGAGCCATCCCGCGAGGTGGTCGTAACAATAGCGCGCGTGGCGCACGGCGTCGTCGGTCGCCGAGCGCGGGCGATGGCGCGGCGGCCCCTCGATCGCCGCCATCGCGTTGATGCTCTCGAGCATGGCACTCACCAACGGCGAGGCGAGGCGGAAATAGCGATGCCGGCCCTGCTGCGCGACGCTCAAGAGGCGCCCGTCGACGAGCTTGGCCAAATGCCCGCTCGCAGTCTGCGGCGTGATGCGCGCCAAGAAGGCGAGCTCGGTCGCGGTCAGCGCGCGGCCGTCCGCGAGCGCCATCAGGATGTTGGCGCGGGTGGGATCGCCCACGAGCGCCGCTATTTCCGCCGTCTGCGTTCCCGTCGCCATGCGAGGAAACGTGCAGCGCGCGGGCGCGCGGGGCAAGAGGAGACATTTCGGCCGCGGCCGAAGCGTTCGTGCGCGACGCGGCGGATCGGTCCGCGTAGATACGCGAGCGTGATATCTCGATCGAAAGGACTCGCCATGATCCCCCGCAATCGCTCCGCGCCTTCGCATTCGCGCCACGGCGCGTCGCCGCTCATTCCGGCGCGCCGCGCCGAACGCCGCACCTTCGCCGCGATCGGGCTCGATCCGCCGATGCCTTCCGGCAGCGGCCTCGCACGCGCCGTCTCCGCCTTCGCGTTGTGGTGTATGCGCTGTCACGCGCGCGCCGAGCAGCGGCGGCATCTCGCCGAGCTCGACGAGCGCATGCTGAAGGATGTCGGCATCACCCCCGCCGAGGCCGCCGAAGAGAGCACCAAGCCCTGGTGGCGCGCCTGAAGCCGCTTGCGCCGCGCGCATGGCATATGGTGCCGGATGCGGATAGATCGGCGGAAGGCGGCGCCCTATTTTTCCGGCGTCCCGCAATTCGCCAGCCGCCATGTCGCGCACACGCGCAGCGCCGCCCGGCGCCGCACCCGCCGCAGTCGCCGCCCGTTGGGGCGCCATGAGCGCCACCGAATGGGCGCTGCTGCTGGCGCTTGCGCTGATCTGGGGCGGCTCGTTCTTCTTCAACAAGATCCTGCTCAGCGCCTTCGAGCCGCTCACCATCGTGCTCGGGCGGGCCGGCATCGCCTCGGTGGCGCTGCTTCTGCTGATCCACCTCGCCGGCGGAAGGCTGCCGCGCGCGCTCGCGGCGTGGCGCATCTTCGCCGGCATGAGCCTGCCCAACAATCTCGTGCCCTTCGCGCTCATTCTCTGGGGACAGAAGCACATCGCGAGCGGGCTCGCCGCGATCCTGAATGCGACGACTCCGCTCTTTGCCGCGATCCTCGCGCACATACTCGCGGGCGAGCGGCTCACGGCGCATCGGCTGGCCGGCGTCCTGATCGGCATGGCCGGCGTGGCACTCATGGTCGGCGCCGAGGTCATCGCCGAGGGCCTCGGCGGCGACGTGCTGGCGCAGCTCGCCGTGCTCATGGCCGCTTTCAGCTACGGGCTCTCCTCGCTCTACGGCCGGCGCCTCGCCGCGCTCAAGATCGCGCCGCAAGCCGCCGCCGCCGGCCAGCTCACGATTACGACGCTCGCCGTGCTGCCGTTCGTGCTGCTGATCGACCGGCCATGGTCGCTGCCCGTGCCGGGCTGGCAAGTTTGGGGCGCGCTCGCCGGCCTCTCCCTGCTCAGCACCGCTCTCGCGTATGTGATCTTTTTCCGCCTGCTCTCGGGCGCGGGCGGCGTCAACGCCTCGCTCGTGACACTGCTCGTCCCGATCACGGCGCTGCTACTCGGCACGCTAATTTTGGGCGAAGCCTTCAGCGCGCGCCAAGCGGTTGGAATGACGGTGATACTTCTCGGATTGGTGATCACCGACGGGCGCGCCGGCGCCTACATCTTGCGCCGCCTCGCACGCTGAGCCGAGGTTCGCCGCGCGGAGCGAGACGGTGGATATCTCGAAGGCAGGAATGCCGAATCGGTATGCCGCGCGGTCGCGAAGCGGCGTATGATTGCAACCAAGAAAAGTGGGATAGGGCATGCCAGGGGAACAGCACGCTTGGCGCGGCGCCGGCGCGGCGCGCCCGGTTGACCGCCGTGTCGCCGCCGAGAGCGCGATCGAGCAGGCGCTGGCCGAGCTCGCGGAGCAGCGTGCGCCCAGCGTCGATCAGCTTTCGGATCTCGCCGACGCGATCGATTCCTTGAACGAGGGCGCCTTCGATGTCGCCGCCGATCTCGCGATGGTGGCGCGGCAGGGCCGCACGCTCGCGGCCGCGCGCCGGCCGCAAAGCATGGCGCGCACGCTGCCCGACATGAAAGCGGCGTTCGAGTCTGCGCGCCGTTTCCGCGCGCAACGGGATCTTCCGGATTGATTTGAAGGCGGTGCGCTGCCGTGGCCGCGGGGCCGGGCCAGCGGCGATGAGCGCGTCCGCCGGCGTGGCGTCCGCCGGTCGAAGCGCCATGTCGATGCCGTGTCGGTGCGGCGTCAACCCTTTGTCGGTGAAGGTCCGTGCTGGTCGGTGGTGATCCGTGCTGGTCGGTGGTGAAAGGGAAGGGGCGTTTCCCTTCGCCCGCCGCCGGGTGATATGTAAGGCGCCAAGCGGGCGAGACGGCCCGCGCGAGGACACGCCATGCATCTGACCCCCGACCAGCTCGCCGAGTTCGACCGCGAAGGCTTCATCGCCTTGCCGGATCTCTTCCGTCCGGACGAGGTGGCACTGCTGCGCCGCGAGGCGGACCGCATCTATGCGGAGAAGCGCCAGGAGATCGTGCGCGAGAAGGACGGCTCGACGCCGCGTACGGCTTTCGCCGCGCACACCTTCAACGAGGCCTATCGCCGGCTCGGCCGCCATCCGCGCCTGATCCGCCCGATCGAGCAGATCCTCGGCGGCAAGCTCTACATGCACCAGTTCAAGATCAACGCCAAAGCGGCGTTCGACGGCGACGTCTGGCAGTGGCACCAGGACTACGGCACCTGGGCGCGCGACGATCTCATGCCCGAGCCGCTGGCGATGAACATCGCGCTCTATCTCGACGACGTAACGGAATTCAACGGCCCGCTCTGGTTCATCCCACGCTCGCACAAGATGGGCGTGCTCGCGGCCGGCCACGACAAGAGCACGACGAGCTATCCGCTCTGGACGCTCGATCACGCGACGGTGGCGCGCCTCGTCGCGGAGGGCGGCGGCATCTATTCGGGCAAGGGCAAGGCCGGCACGGTGGTGATGTTCCACTCCAATCTCGTGCACGCCTCGCCGCCCAATATCTCGCCCTGGCACCGCGTCACCGTCTATCTCTCGCTCTGCCGGGTCGACAACCACATCCGCCAGTTCAAGCGGCCCGACTGGATCGCGCACCGCGACTTCACGCCGATCGAGCCGCTGCCCGACGATTGCCTGGCGGAGCTGGCTCGCGCCGCGGCGCGCCCGCATGCCGCGTGAGCGCCTCCCGGCTGCGCATGTTCTCCGTGCACGCGCCGCAAGACCGGTAATTCCGCATATGCTATGGTGTGGATATCGCTATCAACCAAACCGGGGCAAGACCATGCATCGCTTCCGTCTCGCCGCCCTCGCGGGCGCGCTCTTCGCCGCATTGGCGGCTTTCGCGGAGCCGTCCGCCGCGCAGGGCACATGGGGCGCTCTCGCCTTCAGCGAGAACGGCACCGCTTATGCGTATTCGCGCAACTACGGCACGAAGGAGGAAGCGGAGCAGGGCGCCCTCTCCGAATGCGCAAAGTATGCCAGCGACTGCAAGATCTACGACACCTTCCAGAATCGCTGCACCTCGCTGGCCGGCTCGCCCAACGGCGTCTATGGCTGGGCCTGGGGCGGCGAGGTGCCGGCGCGGCAGGCGCGGGCGGTGGCCCAGTGCACGCAGCAGGGCGGCACGGACTGCAAGATGGTGGTGAATTTCTGCACCGGATCGGCCAGCGACGGCAGCGAGACGCCGCCCGCGCCGAGTCCCGGCCCGTCGCCGAGCCCGCAGAAGGAATAGGCGTCTTGACCTTGACCCACGGCGGGGGCCCGGCCGCGCCCCGCCGCGAACCGAGCGAGGATGCCATGAAGCGCAGCCTTCTTCCGATTGCCGCAGCCGCCGCGCTTGTGCTGGCGCCCGCCGGCGCCTACGCGCAGGCGCAGGGCGAATGGGGCGCGCTCGCGCTGAGCGAGCGCAGCACCGCTTACGGCTATTCCTACGATTTCGATTCGCAGGACGGCGCCACGGGCCGCGCGCTCGCCGAATGCAGCAAGAACGCCGGCGATTGCCGCGTCCACACCACGTTCCGCAACACCTGCCTCGTGCTCGCCGGCAGCGTCGACGGCCCGTTCGGCTGGGCCTGGGGCGGGGCCGAGGCGACGCGCACGCAGCGCGCGCTCGAGCAATGCCGCCAGCGCGGCGCCATCAACTGCAAGGTTGTCGAAACCGTGTGCACCGGCACGGCGGGCGGCCCGGCGCGCCCGCGCAATCCGGCGCGCGCGCCGCAGCCGGCGCCGCCAACGTCGACGCCCGCGACCTCGCCTCCGGCCAGCACGCCGGGAGCACCGACGCAATTGCACAAGCAATGAGCGCCGGGCGCGCCGCACGTATCTTCATCGGAGTCCCGACATGAATCTTCACAAGCTCCTCTCCGTCCGCGCCGCCGCCGGCAAGCCGGTGCGCGTCGGCGTCGTCGGCTGCGGCAAGTTCGCGACGATGTTCCTGGCGCAGGCGCAGCGCATCCCGGGCCTGCACATCGTCGGCGTCGCCGATATCGCGCCGGGCAAGGCGGCGGACCAGCTGGTCCGCGCCGGCTGGGAAAAAGCGCATTTCGGCGCGCGCTCGCTCGGCGAGGCGATCGACAAGGGCTCGACGCACTTGACCGCCGACGCGGCGGCGCTCATCGCGCATCCCGCCATCGAAGTCGTCGCCGAATGCACCGGCGATCCCATCGCCGCGACCAGCCACGCGCTCGCCGCCTTCAAGCACGGCAAGCACGTCGTCATGGTCACGGTCGAGGCCGATGCGTTCGTGGGGCCGCTGCTCGCGCAGAAAGCCAAGGAAGCCGGCGTCATCTATTCGCTCGCCTATGGCGATCAGCCGGCACTGATCTGCGATCTCGTCGATTGGGCGCGCACTTGCGGTTTCGACGTCGTCGCCGCCGGGCGCGGCCACAAATGGCTGCCGCACTACTACAAGACCACGCCCGACACGGTCTGGAAGGATTGGGGCCTCTCCGAAGCGGACGCCGAGGCCGGCGGCTTGAACCCCCGCATGTTCACCTGCTTCCTCGACGGCTCGAAGCCCGCGATCGAGACGACGGCCGTCGCCAACACGACCGGCCTCGGCGCGCCCTCGGGCGGGCTCGCGTTCGCGCCCTGCGCGGTCGAGGATCTCCCGCATGTGATGCGCCCGAAGAGCGAGGGCGGCATCTTGGAGAGGAAGGGCCTTGTCGAATGCGTCTCCTCGATCGAGCGCGACGGGCGCCCGATCCCGCACCACATCCGCTGGGGCGTGTGGGTGGTGATGGAGGCGGGCAACGACTACGTGAAGCGCTGCTTCAAGGAATACTGCATGACGACCGACGCCTCCGGGCGCTACGGCGTCATGTACAAGTGGTGGCACCTGATCGGTCTCGAGTTGGGCGTCTCGATCGCCGCCGTCGCCGTGCGCGGCGAGCCCACCGGCTGCCCCATCACATGGAACGCCGACGCCGTCGCGTCCGCCAAGCGCGACTTGAAGCCCGGCGAGCTGCTCGACGGCGAGGGCGGCTACACGGTTTCGGGCAAGCTCATGCCCGCCGCCGATTCACTGGCGCGCGGCGCGGTGCCGATCGGCCTCGCGCACAAGATCAAGGTCGTGCGCGCGATGAAGGAAGGCCAGACCGTCACTTGGGCCGACGTCGCCGCCGACGAGACGATCGAGGCCTACAAGGTCCGCCGCGAAATGGAGCGCCTCTACGCGCCCAAGCTGGCGAAAGCCGCCGAATAGCGCGCCGCCGAATAGAGCATGACCAAAGTCGTTCTCGTCACCGGCGGCGGCCGGGGCATCGGCGCGGCCACCGCAAGGCTCTTGGCCAAGCACGGCTACGACGTGGCGGCAAACTATCAGTCCAACATCACCGCGGCGGCGAAGGTCGTGCGCGAGATCGAGGCGATGGGCCGCAAGGCGTTGGCGATTCAGGGCGACGTCGCCAAGGAAGCCGACGTCGTGCGCATGATGAGCGGGGTCGAGGAGCGCCTCGGGCCGCTCCATGGCCTCGTCAACAACGCCGGCATCACCGGCCGCATCTCCCGCCTCGACGAGGCGAGCGCCGCGACGATCCAGTCGACCATGGACATCAACGTCGTCGGCGCGCTGCTCTGCGCGCGCGAGGCGGTGAAGCGCATGTCGACCAAGCACGGCGGCGCCGGCGGCGTCATCGTCAACGTCTCTTCGGTCGCGACCACGCTCGGCAGCCCCAACACCTACGTGTGGTATGCGGCGTCGAAGGCCGCCATCGACGCGATGACGCTGGGGCTCGGCCTCGAAGTGGCGCGCGAAGGCATCCGCGTCGTCGGCGTCGCGGCCGGACTCACGGATACAGACTTGCATGCGGCGGGCGGCCAGCCCGATCGCGCGCGGGCGATCGGGCCGCAGGTTCCGATGGGCCGCGCGGCGCAACCGGGCGACATCGCCGAGGCCATCGTCTGGCTCATGTCCGACGCCGCCGCCTACTGCACCGCCACCACCTTGCGCGTGGGAGGCGGGCGATGAATGCCGCCAAATCCAACGGCGTCGTCCTCATCACCGGCGCGAGCCGCGGCATCGGCGCCGCCACGGCGCGCCTCGCGGCAAAGCGCGGTTACGACGTGGCCGTCAACTACGTCGCCAACGAAGCGGCCGCGGCCAAGGTCGCGGGCGAGGTCGAGGCGGCGGGCCGCCGCGCGATCGCGGTCAAGGCCGACGTCGGGCGAGAAGCCGATATCCTCGCGATGTTCGCCGCGGTCGACAAGAAGCTCGGCCCCATCACGGCGCTGGTGAACAACGCCGGCATCGCCGGCAAGACCGGGCGCGTCGAGGACGTGACGGCCGACATGGTCAAGGCGGTGCTCGACATCAACGTGTTCGGGGCGCTGCTCTGCGCGCGCGAGGCGGTCCGCCGCATGTCGACCAAGCGCGGCGGCAAGGGCGGCGTGATCGTCAACGTGTCCTCGGGCGCCGCCACGCGCGGCAGCCCCAACAGCTATGTCTGGTATGCGGCCTCCAAGGCCGCGCTCGATGCGATCACGATGGGGCTCGGCCTCGAAGTGGCGGGCGAGGGGATTCGCGTCGTCGGCATGGCCGCCGGCGTCACCGAGACCGAGATTCACGCGGCGGCCGGCGGACCGGGGCGCCTCGCGCAGATGGCGAAGCTGGTGCCGCTCGGCCGCGTGGCGCAACCCGAGGAAATGGCCGAGGCGATCCTCTGGCTCATGTCCGACGGCGCCCGCTATTGCACGGCGGCGACGCTCAGGGCGGGCGGCGGGCTCTAGACCGCGCCACTCCACCGCACCCCGATGCCGCCGCGGCCATGTCCGGTTTTGCTTTGCACGAGCGCGCCGCCATCATAGATTTCCGCGCACCTCGCAGCCGCGCCTCCCGCGGCCAATCCCGGCGTACCTGAAGGCAAGGGAAATCTCGGCATGGACATGCTGCTGGAAGGCGCATTTTGGGTGGCGCTTTCCCAAATCATGCTCGTCAACATCGTCCTGTCGGGCGACAACGCGGTCGTCATCGCGCTCGCCTGCCGCAACCTGCCGGTCAAGTACCGCCAGCCGGCGATCCTCGCGGGCAGCGGCGGCGCCATCCTGCTCCGCATCATCTTCTGCGTCGTCGTCGCCTGGCTGCTGCAGATCCCGTATCTCAAGATCGCGGGCGGGCTGTTGCTGTTCTGGATCGGCATCAAGCTCATCACCGAGGAAGAGGGCGACGACGGCGAAGAGAGCGTCGCCGGCAAGGCCAATCTCTGGGGCGCCATCCAGACCATCATCATCGCCGACGCGGTGATGAGCCTCGACAACGCCATCGCCATCGCCGCCGCCGCCGCGCAGGCCGCCAAGGGCGACGAATTCCGCATCTGGACCCTGATCACGCTCGGCCTGCTGATCACCATACCGATCATCATCGTCGGCGCCACGCTGATCATGCGCATCATGCAGCGCTACCCGATCGTGATCCTGATCGGCGGCGCGCTCCTGGGCTTCGTCGCCGGCGAGATGCTGATCAGCGATCAGGCGCTGCATCACTGGCTCGAGGCGCAGGCCGGCGCCTGGTTCAAGCCCGCGCTCGTGCCCGGCAGCGAGGCCTATGCCGAGTGGCTCAGGAGCACGCTGCACTACATCGAGCTCGGCTGCGGTGCTGTGGGCGCCGTCGTCACCATCATCATCGGCCGCTGGCTCTTGGCGCGCGCGGCCAAGCGCAAGGCCGTCGACCTCGCGGAGCGCAAGGGCCCGGCCGTCGATCTCGCCGCGCCCAAGAGCGCCGACAGGAAGGAATAGGCCATGCTGGGCAACATCCTGGTGCCGGTCGACGGCTCCGAGAACTCGGATCGCGCGGTGCGCTACGCGATCGAGATGCTGAAGGGCGGCGGCGGAAAGCTGCATTTCCTCAACGTGCAGCCGCCGTTGGGCGGCGCGGTCAGGACCTTCGTGGGCAAGGCCGACCTCGACGCCTATCATCGCGAGGAAGGCGAGAAGGCGCTGGCGAGCGCCTTGAAGCTCGCCGCCGATGCCGACATGCCGGCGGAAAAGCACATCAGCGTCGGCCGCCCGGGCGAGCTCGTCGCCGAATTCACCGAGCGCGTCCAGGCGGTGCTGATCGTGATGGGCACGCGCGGGCACACCGGCCTCGCCGGCGTGCTCCTGGGCTCGGTCGCGCAGGACGTGATCGCCCGCGCGAAGGTGCCGGTCTGCCTGGTGAAGTAGTGCCGCACGATCTCGCGGCCGGCCGCCGGCAAAATTCGGGCATGAGCGAAGGGCCGTTGTTCGCCTACCGCGCGCGGGTCGCGGAGGGCGCCCTCGTCGGTGATCCGGCGCAGGAGCTGGCGGCGGAGAAGCTGCAATCGCTGTTCCACGCCCTCAAAGGCTATCGCCCGCGCCAGCCCGATTCGTGGAAAGATCGCTTCGGCCTCGCTCGCCGCGCCGAGGAGCCGCCGGCCGGGCTCTACATCTTCGGTGACGTCGGCCGTGGCAAGTCGATGCTGATGGATCTCTTCTATGCGGCCGCGCCGGTCGACAAGAAGCGCCGCGTGCACTTCCACGAATTCATGCTCGAGATCCACGCGCGCCTGCACGCGCTCCGCGCCGACCGCGGCCGGTCGGCGAACGGCAAGCGCGCCGACGATCTCCTGCCCGCGATCGCGCGCGATATCGCCGCCGAGACATGGCTGCTCTGCTTCGACGAGCTCCACGTCGCCAACATCGCCGACGCGATGCTGCTGGGGCGCCTTTTCGAGACGCTCTTCGCCGAGGGCGTCATCGTCGTCGCCACCTCGAATTGGCCGCCCGGCGAGCTCTATTCCGGCGGCCTCCAGCGCGAGCTGTTCCTGCCCTTCATCGCGCTGGTCAAGGCGAAGCTCGACATCCTCCACCTCGAAGGCCGCCTCGACTACCGGCTTGCGCGGCTCATGAGCATGAAGGTCTATCACGTGCCGCTCGGCGCCGCCGCCGACCGCGCGCTCGATCAGGCCTTTCGCGATCTGACCGACAACGCGTCGAGCGCGCCCGATTTCTTGAACGTGATGGGGCGGCGCGTGCCGGTGCCGGCCTCGGCCAAGGGCGTGGCACGCTTCCGCTTCGCCGATCTCTGCGAGCAGCCGCTCGGCCCCACCGACTTCATCGCCATCGCCAACGCGTTCCACACCGTGATCCTGGCCGACATCCCGCGCCTGGCGCCCGAGCGCCGCGACACGGTCAAGCGCTTCGCGACGCTCATCGACGTGCTCTACGAGCGCAAGATCAAGCTCGTCTGCTCCGCCGCCGTGCCGCCGCACGAAATCTATCCGGCCGGCGACCACGCCTTTGAATTCCGCCGCACCGCCTCGCGCCTCGTGGAGATGCAGAGCGTCGAGTATCTCTCGGCCGGCAACGCGTAGGGGCGCGCTGCGCGCGCCCTGCCTCCACGCGGTAATCCTCGCACGCGGAGAGAGGGCGCGCGCAGCGCGCCCCTACGATGCCGACGCGGTGCGAATGTGTTCGAGCGCCGCGCGGGCGGCGCGGCCCAGGCTTTGCTCCATGTCGATGACGGCGTGCGGCAGCGGCACCGGGAAATCGGGCGGATGCTCCCGCATGTGCGCCGCCCACCGGCCGAGCTTCACGCGGTCGCGCTTGGCGTTGCGCGCGCGCACGCGGCGGCGGAGCGTCTCGGGCGCCGCCACGCATTTCAAGCACACGAGCGCGGCCCCGGTTGCGCGCGCCATCGCGCGCATGCGCCGGCGCCACGCCGCATCGCGCATCTGGCTCACATGCGGCACGTCGAGCAGCACCGAATTGCCGGTCGCGAGGTTCAGGCGCGCCAACGCGTAGAGGCCCGCGAAGAAAGCGGGCCGCGCGCGCCTGAAGGCAGCGCTGTCGCGGTCGTGCGGAAAGAAGGGCTCGATCACCGCATCGCTGTTGATCCACACCGCGGCGAGCCGGCACAGGAGGGCGCGGGCCAGCGTCGATTTCCCCGCGCCCGGCGCGCCGCAGACGAGGATCAGCGCCGGCGGCGCCAGCACGATCTTCGCCATCGCGGCTAATCCGGCCGCATCATCGTGAACACCTGCTCGACGCGCACATAGTCGTGGCCGCCGAGCCGGCCGATGAGCCGGAGCTTCTTCTGGTCGACGATGCCGCCGGTCAGCACGCGCTCGTCGATGTGGATGCCGACGACCTTGCCGAGCACGATCATGTTCGGCGCATAGCCCGGTGCCGACAGCGTCGGATAGACGGCGACCGTGACGCATTCGAGATGCACCGGGCTTTCCTTGACGCGCGGCGGCTTCACCAGCTCGGCCTTCTCCTTGGTGAGGCCGGCGAGATCGAACTCGTCGACGCCGACCGCGACTCCGGCCGCGCTGGCGTTCATGCGCTCGCGCGTCTCCCAGGTGGCGATGTTGACGACGAACTCGCCGGTCTCGCGCGCGTTGACGACGCTGTCCTTCATCGGCACCGCGTCGCCGCGCCGCGCGGGCCTCGGGCCCCCCGAGAAGATTACCTGCGGCGGCGCATAGGAGACGGCGTTGAAGAAGGAATAGGGCGCCAAGTTGGGGCGCCCCTCGCGGTCGAGCGTCGAGATCCAGCCGATCGGGCGCGGCGCCACGATGCTGTTGAAGGGGTTGTGCGGAAGCCCGTGCTTCTGGTCGGTGCGGTAGAACATGGCCGATCTGGATTGGCAGGGAGAGCGTCAAAGCGGGATTAAGCATGCGCGGCGAGCAAGCGGAAGCCGCTGCTCCGCGCGGGCCGGAGAACAGGGTTGCGGGGCGGCGATAGCCAGTGTTGGCTGCCGCGCGTATACTCCGCGACGACGCGCCCGTCTTGAGGAGCTGGACCGATGAATCTCGTCACTCCGCGCCCCGCCGTCCGCCCGAGCCACATCTCCGACGCCGAATGGCAGGTCCGCGTCGATCTCGCGGCGTTCTACCGGCTCGTGCACCACTACGGCATGTCGATGCTGGTGTTCAACCACATCACCGCGCGCGTGCCGGGGCCGCAGCACCATATCCTCATCAACGAATACGGCCTCGCCTACGACGAGATCACGCCGTCGAACCTCGTCAAGATCGATCTCGACGGCAAGGTGGTGGATGCGGGCGAGCACAAGGTGAATCTCGCCGGTTACATCATCCACTCCTGCGTTCACCGCGCGCGGAAGGATGTGAACTGCGTCGTGCACACGCACAGCCGCGCCGGCGTCGCGGTGTCGTGCTTGAAGGAAGGCCTCATCCCGATGAACCAGGAGGGGATGATGTTCTACGGCCGCATCTCCTATCATGATTACGAGGGCCTCGCGGTCTACGAGGACGAGCAGAAGCGCCTCGCCGCCAATCTCGGCGACAAGGATGTGATGATCCTGCGCAATCACGGCCTGCTCGCGACCGGCCGCAGCGTCGCCGAAGCCTTCCGCCGCATCTACTATCTCGAGATCGCCTGCCGCCTGCAGATGGACGTGATGGCCACCGGCCGGCCCTGGGCCCCGCCGCCGCCCGAGGTCTGCGAGCACACGCATCGCCAGTTCGAGGAGGGCGCCGCCGCCATCGGCACCGGCAAGGACCAAGAGACGCGCGAATGGCCCGCGATGCTGCGCCTCGTCGACCGGAAATATCCGGGCTGGCGGGCCTAGCCGGCTCGCACCAATCCCTAGAAATCGATTACGTCCCGTTTCCGGGCGCACGGCGCGCTGGCGCGCCTGCTCTTGAGCGCCGACCATCGCCTTAACATTTTCTTTGAACCAAAGCGTCCATCGTATTGGCCCAACCACATTGCGATACGGGCCGAATATGAAAGTCCCAGCCTTCAAGCTGATCGCGGCGCTCGCGCTCGGTGCGCTCGTCGGAGGCTGCGCCTCCGGCAGCAATGTTGCGGAACAGCGCGCGAGCGTCCAGAAGATGCGCGCCGAGACGCTCGCCAAGCTCTATCGCCTCGCGCCGGGCAGCCGCGAGCGGTTGCGGAAATCGGTCGGCTACGCGGTGTTCAGCAATGTCGGGATCAACCTTGTCCTGCTGTCTGCCGGTGGCGGACATGGCGTGGTGCGCGACAATGCAACCGCCCGAGACACCTACATGAACATGGGCACGGCTGGCGTCGGCCTCGGCCTTGGCGTCAAGGATTTTCGCGGCGTGTTCGTTTTCACCGACCGGAGGGCCTTGGCGTGGTTCCTCGAGCAAGGCTGGGATGCCTCGGCGCAGGCCGATGCCGCGGCCAAGGCCGGCGAGAAGGGCGGCGCTTGGGCCGGCGCGATCGACGTCGCCCCCGGGATCAAGCTTTACCAGATCACGGAGCACGGCCTCGCGCTACAGGCCACGATCCAGGGCACGAAATACTGGAAGGATGGCGAGCTGAATTAGCCGCTCCGCCCCGCCCGGCGGGCCAGCATCGCCGGCCCCTTTTGATCCAGCGGTAGATGGAGTGCCCGCCCGCGCTTGGGGGCTTGACTTCGATCCGTTATTTGGATAATTATCAAAACATGGAAACAACACAAGCCCTCGAAGCCTTCCAGGCCCTCTCCCAGGAAACGCGCCTCGCGGCACTGCGCTTGCTCGTCCAGGCCGGGCCCAACGGCTTGGCCGCGGGCGTCATCGCCGAGCGGCTGGCGGTGCAGCCTTCGACGCTCTCGACCCATCTCGGGATTTTGGAGCGCGCCGGCCTCGTCGCCTCGCGGCGCGAGGCGCGCCACATCTTCTACGCCGCGCAATATGAGGGCCTCCGGCAGATCATCGCCTTCATGATGGAGGATTGCTGCCAGGGCCGCGCCGAGATTTGCGGCGGCTTGACGCCGTCCGTGGCGAAAGCCCGCGCGCCGGGCGCCGGCGCGCCCAAAGCCAAGGGGGCGAGAAGCCTTGCCGCCGCTCATTCCACGTCAGCGAAACGCTAGTGAAAGGAAACTGTCATGAAACGCCTGCATGTTCACACCACGGTGCGCGATCTTGAGGAATCGATCCGCTTTTACTCGACGCTGTTCGACCAGGAGCCGGCGCGGCGCGAGCCCGACTACGCCAAGTGGATGCTCGAGGACCCGCGCGTGAACTTCGCGATCTCGACCTGGGGCAAGGAGCCCGGCGTCGACCATCTGGGGTTCCAGGTCGATGACGAAAGCGAGCTCGGCGAGATCGCGACGCGGCTCGAACAGGCCGGGCACGCGGTCGCGGCCGAGAAGAACACCACCTGCTGCTACGCGGTTTCCGACAAGCATTGGGTCGTCGATCCGGCCGGCACGCCGTGGGAGACGTTTCGCTCGATGGCGCAGGTGAAGACGCGCGGCGGCAGCTCGGTCAAGGCCGAGGCCGAAGCGGCGGCGCTCGCCTCTATGAAAGTCGAGCAGGCGGAGAAGTCCGCCGGCAAAGGCTGCGGCGCCACCGCCTGCTGCGGCTGATCGCAGAGCGCCGGTGTGGATCGCGGAGGGATGCAATGGCTGAAAAGGTTTTCAACGTCCTCTTCATCTGCACCGGCAATTCCGCGCGCAGCATCTTCGGCGAGTCGATCCTCAACCGCGAGGGCAGGAGCCGCTTCCGCGCGTACAGTGCGGGAAGCCGCCCCAAGGGCCTGGTGCACCCATATGCCCTGGATCTCCTGAAGCGCTTGAACTATCCGATCGCCGGTCTGCGCTCCAAGAGCTGGGATGAATTTGCCGAGCCGGGCGCCCCGGCGCTCGATTTCGCGTTCACCGTCTGCGACAACGCGGCGGGCGAGGTGTGCCCGATCTGGCCCGGTCAACCCATGACCGCGCATTGGGGCCTGCCCGATCCTGCCGCCGTCGAAGGTAGCGAGGCCGAAAAGCGTGCGGCGTTCGCCGAGACCTACCGCATGCTCAACAACCGAATTTCGATCTTCGTCAGCCTGCCTCTCGCCTCGCTCGACAAGCTCTCGCTGCAGCAGCGGCTCGATGAGATCGGGCGGGAGAAAAACGCGGCGGCTTGAGCGCGACGTGAGCGCTGCGCCAACTCTCGCGCGCCGCCTCGCCGCCGAGGCGATCGGAACGGCGCTGCTCCTCGCCACCGTCGTCGGGTCCGGCATCATGGCCGAGCGCCTCGCCGGCGGAAACGACGCGCTGGCCCTCCTCGCCAACGCGCTCGCCACCGGCGCCATCCTGTTCGTGCTCATCGGCGCGCTGGCGCCGGTCTCGGGCGCGCATTTCAATCCCGCGGTCACGCTTTCGTTCCTGCTGCAGCGGAAGATTCGGCTGCGCGCGGCCGCGCTCTACATGCTGGTGCAATTCGTGGCCGCCCTCGCCGGCGTGGCGCTCGCGCATCTCATGTTCGAAAAGCCGCCGCTCGAGATCGGGGTGAAGGCGCGCGCCTCGCCCGCGCTCTGGCTCGCCGAGGCGGTGGCGACGGCGGGTCTCGTCGGCACGATCATGGGCACCGTGCGCTTCCGCCCCGAGGCGGTCGCCGCCGCCGTCGCTCTCTACATCACCGCCGCCTATTGGTTCACCTCGTCCACGTCGTTCGCCAATCCGGCGGTAACGCTCGCGCGCGGCTTCACCGATAGTTTTTCCGGAATAGCGCTCGGCCACGTGCCGGGCTTCGTCGGCGTGCAATTCGCGGCGGCGATGGCGGCCACGCCGTTTTTTCGCTGGCTTTTCGAGGGTCGCGCCCCTAGGTAGCGGGTTCCCGGCTCGATGCGCGGCCTTCGCCGCCAGCCCCGCCCCCCGAAATGACGCTCCGCCGATCCCCGCGCTTCATCGCCTTGCTCGTTCTCGTCACGGTGCTGGGGCCGCTGTCGATGCAGATGTTCCTGCCGGCGTTGCCCGCGATCCAGAAGGGTTTCGCGACCGATGCCGGCACGGCGCAGCTCACCTTGACGTTGGCGATGATCTCGATCGGCGTGGCGACGCTGGTCTTCGGCCCCGTCTCCGACCGCTTCGGGCGGAAGCCCGTTCTCCTCGCCGGCATCGTGCTCTTCCTCATCGGCAGCATCGTCGCGGCGCTGGCGCACGACATCGGCATGCTCATCGCCGGCCGCGTCGTGCAGGCCTCGGGTGCTTCGGCCGGCATCGTGCTGGCGCGGGCCATGGCGCGCGACGTCTACGGCTTCGCGCAGTCGATCCGCGTGATCTCCTATCTCACCATGGTGATGGTGGTGGCGCCCACGGTTTCGCCGGCCATCGGCGGGGTCGTCACCGACAGCTTCGGCTGGCGCGCGATCTTCTGGATCATGAGCGTCGTCGGCGTCGTCACGGTTTTCGGCGTGTGGGCGGGCATGCCCGAAACCCATGCGGAACGCTCGCCGGCGGGCTGGAAGGGCTTGGTCGAGGGTAGCCGGCGGCTCATGACGAGCAGCCGCTATCTCGGCTATGCGCTGGTCACTTCCGCCGCGTTCTGCGTGTTCTTCTCCTTCCTGGCCGCAGCGCCGTATCTCATGGCCGAGGTGCTCCAGCGGCCGGCGCGCGACTACGGTCTCTGGTTCATGCCGGTGGCTGGCATCTTCATCCTCGGCACGTTCTGCTCGACGCGCCTGCTCGACCGCTTCGGCGCCGACCGCCTGATCCGCGGCGGCAGCGTCGCCTGCCTCGTCGTCGTGACGGCGGCCCTGGTGTTCTACTACGCGCTGCCGCTATCGGCGCCGCTGTTGTTCCTGCCCGCCGTCGCCTTCTCCTTCGTCCAGGGCTTCATCATCCCCAACGCACAGGCGAGCGCCATCAACGTCGACCCGCGCTATGCCGGCGCCGGCTCGGGCCTCATCGGCTTCATGCAGATGGCGTTCAGCGCGGCGGTGGCCCAGGCCGTGGCGATGCTGGCCGATGGCACGGTGTGGCCGATGCTCTGGTTCATGATGGCGGCTTCGATTGTGGGCGTCGTATGCCTTCCGCTGATCGGCAAGACGCCGGCGCGGGAGGCGCGGTCGGGGACGGCCTAACGCGCGCGTGCTAAGCTCGAATGCAAGGAGGCTCGCATGACCCGCCTCTATCGCATCCTCGCCGCTTCGCTGCTGATGGTCGCCGCGCCCGCATGGGCCGAGACCGAGCGCGCGCCCGAAAGCGCCACCGGCGCCACCAAGAAGCCGCCGGTCTATGCCAAGCGCTTCATGGCGGTGAGCGCGAATCCGGAGGCGACGCGCGCCGCCTATCAGGTCTTGAAATCCGGCGGCTCGGCGGCCGACGCCGCGGTGGCGGCGCAACTCGTCTTGAACCTCGTCGAGCCGCAATCCTCGGGCATCGGCGGCGGCGGCTTCATCCTCTACTGGGACAACAAGGCCAAGCGGCTTCACGCCTATGACGGGCGCGAGACGGCGCCGGCCGGGGCCAAGCCCGAAATCTTCCTGCGCGAGGGCAGGCCGATGCCGTTCCTCGACGCGGTGCGCGGCGGCCACGCGGTCGGTGTGCCGGGTATACCGGCGCTTCTCGAGCACATGCACAAGCGCCACGGCAAGCTGGCCTGGGCCGCGCTGTTCCGGCCGGCGCAGCATTTGGCCGAACAGGGCTTTCCCGTGTCGGCGCGGCTCCACCAGCTCATCGCCGCGACGCCGACCCTCAAGGAACGCGCCGAACCGCGGCTCTATTTTTTCACCGACGGCGATAAGCCGCTGCCGGCCGGCCATGTGCTGAAAAACATCGATTTCCACGCGACGATCACGCGTATCGCCAATGGCGGCGCCCAAGCTTTCTACCGCGGCCCAGTCGCCGACGCGGTCGTGGCGTCCGTGCGCGAAGTTGGCGGCACCTTGGCTCCTTCGGATCTCGCCGGCTACAAGGTCGAGGAGCGCGAGCCCGTCTGCGCGCTCTACATCGGCTTCCGCGTCTGCAGCATGGGCCCGCCCTCCTCGGGCGGCATCGCGGTGCTGCAGATCCTCGCGATCCTCGAGCGCTTCCCCAACGAGATCGTCGCGGCCGAGGACGAGCGGGCGGCGCATCTCTTCGTCGAGGCCCAGCGCCTCGCCTTCGCCGACCGCAATCTCTACGTGGCCGACCCCGCCTTCGTCCGCGTGCCGGTGAAGGGCCTCGTCGACCGCGACTATCTCGCGGGCCGGGCGAAGCTGATCGACCGGCACCGCGCGCTCGGGAAGATCGAGGCGGGCACGCCGCCCGAGAACAAGGGCGAATTCGCGCCCGATACCGGCAACGAGAGCCCGGGCACGTCGCATCTTTCGATCGTCGACGGCGAGGGCAACGCGGTTTCGTTCACGACCACGATCGAGAACGGCTTCGGCGCGCAGATGATGGCGGGCGGCTTCCTGCTCAACAACCAGCTCACCGACTTCGCGTTCGTGCCCGAGCGCGACGGGAAGCCCGTCGCCAATCGCGTCGAGCCCGGCAAGCGGCCGCGGAGTTCGATGGCGCCGGTGATGGTGTTCGACAAGGATGACCGGCTCATCCTCGTTGTGGGCTCGCCGGGCGGCGCCCGCATCATCGGCTACGTCGCGCGCACCGTGATGCGCGTGCTCGACGGCGGCAGCGACATCGCCGCCGCCGTCGCCGAGGCGCACGTCGTTTCGACCGGCACCGCGGCCGAGATCGAGAAGGGCACCGATGCGGAGCAGCTGGCCGAGCGCCTCGAGCGCCTCGGCCACAAGGTCGTCGTGCGCGAGCTCAACAGCGGCCTCCACGGCATCCAGATCACCGACGACCGCCTCATCGGCGGCGCCGATCCCCGGCGCGAAGGCACGGCGATGGGCGAGTAGGGCGGCTGTGGATATTCGGTCCTTCGCGTTGCCTTCCCGCGTGTGATAAAGGCGTGGGAAACTTCAAGCTCGCGCTGAGAGACGCGTTCGATGCAGCCATCCGGCCACACGCAGCGGCTCGCAAGCCGCATCGCCGATGCCCTTGCCCGAGGTCGCACTTTCGATCCCGGACCGGCGTTCGATGCCTTTCTCGCGGGCCCCATCGACGAAATCTACGCTGTCCTCGGCGCGTTCGAGCGACATCTCGCGGCGGGAACGCAGCGGACGCAGGATCTCGCCGACGCATATCTGCACCTTCTGCAGCTTCGGCTCGAGCACCTTCGTTATGATGTCGACGCGAATTACGACTGGGCCAAGGAAACAGTCCAAGCATTCCAGCGAGCCGTTGTAGAACATGTCCGCGAAGGGTGGCTCGACAACACCGGGTTGGCGGCGATCGGGCGCGCGCTGCGCGAGGCGAAGTTGGAGGCCATCCCCGAGCTGATTGCTGCCGGCGGTGCGCAGCTCGAGGCACTCTCGGACGAGGAAATCGAGCACCTGCCGCGCGAAGCCGAGCGGCTCATGAGCACGCTCGTCCAGGCAGCGGGCGACGATCCGTTCGCGATCTGCGAGGCAATGGCCGAAAGCAGCTTTACGCTCCCGCCCGAAGCCAGGGCAGCGGCAGCGGTCTTGCTTTTCGGGCGGCCGGAAGCCGCCGCTCAAGAGGCGGCTGCATTGGTGATTCTCGACCAGAGTCCCGAGGCCCGACGCGCGATCGCGCTCGCTCTGCAAGCGCATGCAAAGCGGCTGTCGCCGACGTCGTTGCGCCGACTCAATGCCTTGCGCAACTGGCTCCCGGAGAACGAGCACCACCTCGTCGATCAGGTCGTTCGGACCGCCCGCGCGGGAGGCATCGAATGCGCGCCCTACGCATCCGCGCCATCGGCCGCGATCCAAGCGTCGGGGCTCGACGGCGCGGGAGCGCAGGGATTTATTGTCCTGTCGCCCCAAGGCAAGCAATGGCGGCCTTCGTCGGTCGTGGTGAAGCGCGGCAAAGGCATCCAAGATGCCTGGTGCGGCGAGGCGCAGAGCAAGGGCGCGCTGCGGCGAAGCATGGGTCTCTTGGGCTCGGACGACATGGCCCGGCCGGTCGCGCGCGAGTATCTTGATCTCGCGGTGCGACATCATCTCGCTATCGGCCGGAAAGCGGGCGCCCTGCCGCCTACCCCGCTGCTCGAGCTCGCCGAGATTCTCGGTGGCCCGGTCTGGCAGCCGGATCAACTCGACTGGCAGCATACTCTCGTCGCGCTCGTCGCCGACGTGCCGCCGGCGGAGCGGACAGAGGGGGCGGTGTCGCGGACACTCGAACGCAGCGCGATCTGGAGCGATGTCGGCACAAGCGAGAGCTGGTTCGAGGAGGATCAGGAGGTGGCGGACCTCGTCGCGCGTACGCGTACGCGCAACTTCGCGCGATTATCGGAACATCTCCTGGGCACCGTCGTGGTGCAGCGCGCCGCGAAATGGGCCGAACACTTTACCTGGGTGGCACTTTGGCTCCGCCATGCACAGCCCAAAGAAGATGCGAGATGGCGAAACTTCGCGCTCCTGGCGCATGCCGTCGTAGACGGGCGCGGAATTGCCGACATTCCCATTATGCGCGAGATCGCCGAGCGAACCGCCGTGGCCTTGGGGTTCACTGGCTCGCCTCGGAACACCGGCTCGCCGGGGCCGCGCTGAGGGCATTCCGCCCGCAACCGATCCGCGGCGCAACCGGCTTAACGCTTGCGCGCCGGCGCGGAATGCGTACTTCGCTTTGTCCTCCACGGTTCATTCCTCTCTGCTTCCCGCTTGTGCGTGCTGCTGTCCCTTTCATTTACGCCGCGATCCCGACCTGGGAGAGGATGAAGGCGTAGTCGAACGCGGTTTCGCGCAGCGCGTCGTAGCGGCCGGAGGCGCCGCCGTGGCCGGCGTCCATGTTCGTCTTCAAGAGCAGCATGTTGTCATTGGTCTTCATCGCCCGTAGCTTCGCCACCCACTTCGCGGGCTCCCAATACTGGACCTGCGAATCGTGGAGCCCCGTCGTGACGAGCAGGTTCGGATACTCCTTCGCCTCCACGTTGTCGTACGGCGAATACGAGAGCATGTAATCGTAG
>DATBLL010000089.1:0-1909 GCA_036555425.1 Alphaproteobacteria bacterium
CCTCACGAAGTCTACCCGGCCGATTTTCGTTGCGAGAAGCTCGACGAGGGCCAGGTCAAGATCCTGCGCTCGACCGGCCTTGCCGATCTGGTGCTGCCTGAGATGGCGCGCGCCGACGAGCTTTGCGTCGCGCGCTTCGGCAGGCTTCTCGACAGGAAGCCGGGTATCCAGCACGGCATGATGTACGACGCGCTCGTCAACACCCTGCGCGGCGCCATTCCCGCGCACGTCCCCTTCGTTCGCACGAAGGTCGCGAGCGTAGCGACCAGCATTGACCGCCAGGAGCTGACGCTCGCCAACGGCGAGGCGATCTCGGCGCGGCTGGTCGTGCTCGCCGTCGGGCTCAATCCCGGCCTCCGCCACGCCCTCGGCCTAGCGCGCACGGAAATCAGCCACTGCCACTCGATCAGCGCCGGCTTCGACATCAGGCCGGTCGACCGGACGGCATTCGAATTCCCCGCCCTCACCTACTACGCCGAACGCCCCACCGACAAAGCGGCCTACCTGACGCTGTTTCCGGTGCCTGGCGCCATGCGCGCCAACTACATGTGCTACCGCGGCCTCGCCGACCCGTGGATCCTGAAGCTGCGCAAGTCGCCGCACGCGGCGCTTGTCGAAGTCATGCCCAATCTCGAGAAGGCGATCGGCCGATTCGAGGTGGCCGGCGAGATGCGCATCCGCCCGGCCGACCTTTATGTCACGGAAAACTACCTGCAGCCCGGCATCGTGCTCGTCGGCGATGCATTCTCGACATCCTGTCCGGCAGCCGGCACCGGCGCGGGCAAGGTGCTCACCGATGTCGCCTGTCTGTGCAACACTCACATTCCCAACTGGTTGAAGAGCGCGGGCATGGACACCGACAAGCTCGCCGCTTTCTACGCCGACCCATCGAAGCGGGCCTACGACGCCGGCGCGCTCGATCGGGCCTTCGAGCTGCGGGCGACTTCGATCGATCCCGGTCTCAGATGGGCGGCGCGACGCTGGGTGCGCTTCCTCGGCCGCGGCGGTGTCGGCATCGTTCGCCGCGCCGGCGAGCGCCTGCGCCTCGGGCCGCTGCCTGGCGATCCGCGGCCGCGCACGGTTCGCCATGTCTGAAGCCGCCCGCGCGATCGAAGTCTCCATCACCCCCAGCCCCCTCGACATCGGCCGAGAGTGGCAAGACCTCGCCCGCCGCGCGCCGCCGAACGTGTTCATGAATCCGGCGGGGCTGAACGCGATCCACGAAACCGGCTACGCCCGCACCCATGTGCTCCTTGCCTGGGACAGGAGCGGCGACGACAAGAAGCTGGTCGGCATTTGGGCGCTAGAGGAACGGACGATCCCGCCGCTCGCCATCCGTTTCCTCACCGCGCCGCCGCACTTCTACGCCTTCGTCGCCAGCCCCGTCATCGATCCCGCCTACACCGACGCGGTCGTTCGCGCCTTCTTTGCGGCAATTGCCGCCGACCCGGCGCTGCCCAAGGTGGTCCGCGTCAAGTACCTCGACGGCGCCTTCGATTCCTGCCGCGCGCTCAGGACCGCCGCCGGTGCGCGCCAGCGACTGACCCTGTCGGAGCGCCCGCGCGCATTCATCACCCGCGAGGCCGGCGCCAAGCGTTCGGGGGCGACCCGCAAGAAGATGCGCCAGGACTGGAACCGGCTCGCCGCGCTGGGGGCAGTCGCTGTCGTCAATGATCGCGCGCCCGGCGCGGCCGCCGACGCCTTCGAGGTGTTCCTGGCGCTGGAAGCGCAGGGCTGGAAGGGGGCCAACCGCACCGCCCTCCTCAGCGACGCCGCCGACGCCGCCTTCGCGCGCCGGATGTTCGCCAAGCTCGCCGAAGATGGCGCCGCCTCGGTCGCGCTCCTCACCCTCGACGGCACGGCGATCGCCGCGCAGGTGGTGCTCTACTGCGGCACCATGGCGTATACT
>DATBLL010000111.1:0-7455 GCA_036555425.1 Alphaproteobacteria bacterium
ACCGTCGGGCTTGTCGCGCAGGTCGAAGCTGCAGGTGGTCGTGGCGGCGTTCTTTCGCGTCGCCGTCCGGCACAGCATCGCGAACGGCGCATGCAGGTATCCCGTCGTCGCGATTGCCTTGCCGTCCAACTGCTTGGCGCAGGCCTTGGCGAATTCGACCGTCGTGGCCGATTCGGAGCAGCCGACAGCGATGAGGAAGATCGCAAGCGGTGCGCAAGGGCGCATCTTCGACTCATTCGACGCGGGCCCGCGGCGCGACGTCACTGGCTGACCCAAAGGATTCGGTGCATCCAGGCGATCTGGCTCAAGGTGAGTTCGCGGCCCGGATGCTGGGCGTTGACCGATGACAGCTCGACGCGTGTCGCGGTCTGGCGCGCGAGCTGTTTGGCCATCACCTCGCCCTCGATCGTCTTGACGACCACGCGGTCGTTGCGCCGGATCGGCGAATTGGGCGAGACGATGATGCGATCGCCGTCGCGATAGACCGGGCTCATGCTGTCGCCGGCGATTTCGAGCGCATAGGCATTGGGGTCGCCAAGGTCGGGAAACAGCAGTTCGTCCCAGCCGGTGCCCGTGGGATAGCCGGCGTCATCGAAAAAGCCTTGCTGCCCCGCCTGCGCGTAGCCGATCACCGGCACGCGCTGCATCGCGCGCGCAGCGCCGGTGCCCACCAGTATGCCGAAGAATTCGTCGAGGCTCGCGCCCGTCGCGCGGAGAATCTTGGAGACGCTCTCGGTCGACGGCCAGCGCAGCCGTCCGTCCGGCCCTTGGCGCTTGCTCTTGTTGAACGTCGTCGGGTCGAGGCCTGCTTTCTTGGCCAAGCCCGACGGCGAAAGCTTGTAGCGCGCGGCCAGCTCGTCGATGGCGCGCCAGATGTCGGAATGGCGCAGCATGGGAGCAATTTCATAGCTTATCAGCCAGTTAGGCGCATTAGGAAAGAATACGGAATTTCCTCTTGTCGTAGGAAATAATATTCTCTATATGTTCGCGCATCGCGAGGCGAATTGCGCAAGATGGCTCGAAGAAAATTCTCCCACAATCCTCGCTCGGACCGGGCGACGACGGCCTTCGCCACCGCGGCCGAGGCCTGGTTCTGGGGCATGCAATGCCTCGCCGCGCAGGCGGAAGGCGCGCGATTCCGCGCCGACCAATCGGCGGTTTCGCGGCCCTGCGAGCCCGACGACCTGCTCGTTTCGGTCGAGCACATGATGCGCGCCGGCCGTCTGGGCGCGGCGCATCTCCGCACCTTGTTCGGCTTCGGCCGGCGCCTCGCTCCGCCCGATCCGCGCTGCCGCGAGGAGGCGCAGGCCGCGCGCCTCTGGGACGAAGCGCTCGACCGCCTTACGACGACGTGGCGGCAAAAGGGCATCGTCGCGTGACGCGATGCCTCCCCGCCTTTGGCTCGATTGGCCGAAAGCGCCCGGTCGAAGTCGCACCGCCGCTTTATTCGCGCGCCTTGGTGGTTTTCAGCGGGCGCACGGGCGTACCGTGGCTGCGCTGGCTCCGCCGCGGATTCCGGCATTGCTTCGTCGCCGTCGACGACGGCGTCGAATGGCTGACGATCGATCCGCTGCTGCATCGCCTCGAAGTGCGCGCCAGCGGATTGGCGAGCGATTTCGACCTGGCGCGCGAATACCGGCAAATGGATCTGGTCGTGCTCGAGGTCGTGCCCGCTCCGATGGCATTGCGCGCGGCGCCGCCCGGGCTTTTCACCTGCGTCGAGACCGCAAAGCGTCTGCTCGGAATACGTGCATGGCGGGTGCTCACGCCGTGGCAGCTCTATCGCTTCCTGCGGCGAGCCGGGTCGCCGCGCACCGAAACGCAGGCTGCGATCCGACCCGCAAGAGAGCTTCCCTTCGCTCGCTAGAACGAAAAGAGAAAAGAATGTTGACTCGCCGGCCCGCGCATGCTAAGAATTTAAACTTGAGATATGAAATAAGGCTTAGACAGCGGATCTTTCGCCATGGGCACGCTCTTTCGCACACCTTCGCCGCTTCCGCCTCCCCTCCCCGCTTTGCCAACGCCCGATCCCGAGGCGGAGGCGCGCAATGAGCGCCTCGCCGCCCTCGAGCGCCGGCGCCGCGGGCGCGCCGCGACCATCGCGACATCAGAAACCGGCGTCCTGCGCCCGCCGGTGGAAGGCAAACGGCTGCTGGGAGCCTAGGCCATGAGCGAACAAAGCCGCGAAGACGCCGCCGCGGTGCGGCGCCGTTTCGAGCGGGCGCGATCGGCGCGCGCCGCCTGGGAGTCCCTGTGGCAGGAATGCTACGAGTTCGCGCTGCCGCCGGCGCAATCCAGCTTGCAATCCTCTGCTGCGGGCACGGTTGCGCCGCCCGCGCCGTCGGGCCGGCTTTTCGACGGCACCGCGCCGGACGCCGTGGACCAGCTCGCGGCGAGCCTGCTCGCGCGCCTTACGCCGCCCTGGTCGCGCTGGTTCGGCCTCGCTGCCGGACGCGATCTCACGCAAGAAGAGCAGCAAAAGGCCGGGCCGGAGCTCGAAGCCATCGCCGAGACGCTGCAGACGCATTTCGATCGTTCGAATTTCGCGGTCGAAATCCATCAATGCTACCTCGATCTTGCCGCCGCCGGCACCGCTTGCCTGCTGTTCGAAGAGGCGCCGATCGGCGCCGACTCCGCGTTCCGCTTCACCGCGGTTCCGCTGCCCGAGGTCTGGCTCGAGGATGGCGGCCAGGGGCGTCTCGATACTGTGTTCCGCCGCTCGGCGCTCGGCGGCGAAGCCTTCCGCAAACGCTTCCCCAAGGTCACGCTCGAGGCCGGCACGCTGCGCCGGATCGAGGCGGGCGAGGACGTGCGCATCGACGTGATCGAGGCCGTGCTGCCCGAGCAGGGCGACGGCGACGGCTATTGCTACATGGCATTGCGCGACGGCGGCGCCGGCGTCGAGATTGCCGTCGCCGACGCGCCCCTCGCCGAGGGCCAGTTTCACCGCTCGCCTTTCATCGCCTTTCGCTGGCTGAAAGCGCCCGGCGAGGGCTATGGCCGCTCGCCGGTGATGAAGGCCCTGCCCGACATCAAGACCGCAAACAAGGTCGTGGAGCTCGTCCTCAAGAACGCGTCGATCGCCGTGACCGGTATCTGGCAGGCGGAAGACGACGGCGTGCTCAACCCCGCCAACATCAAGCTGATCCCGGGCAGCATCATTCCGAAGGCGGTCGGCTCGGCGGGGCTAACGCCCCTGGAGGCGCCGGGCAAGTTCGATGTGTCGCAGCTCGTGCTCGAGGATCTGCGCGCGCGCATCCGTCACGCGCTCATGGCCGATGCGCTCGGCCAAGTCGACGCGCCGCGCATGACGGCGACCGAAGTGCTCGAGCGCTCGGCGGAAATGGCCCGCATCCTCGGCGCCACCTATGGCCGGCTGCAATCGGAGCTGCTGACGCCGCTGATCCAGCGCGGCCTCGCCATCCTGCGCCGCCGCCGCGAGATTCCCGACATTGTCGCCGACGGTCGCGTGGTGACGCTGCAATACCGCTCGCCGCTCGCCCAGGATCAGGCAAAGGAGGACGCGCGCAACGTCATCAACTGGATCGAAATGACGAGCAAGCTCGGGGCCGAAGCCGGGACCGTCGTCGATGGCGCGGCCGCCGGCCGCTGGCTCGCGCGCACGCTTGGCGTGCCCGCCGAGCTGGTGAAGCCCGCCGCACCCACGGGCGGCGACCTCGCCGGTATTTTGCGCAACGCCGCCGCGGCACTGCCGGGGCTCGCTGAGGCGCTGAATGTACCGGGCGCGCCCGGCGCGACCAACGCCCTCGTCCCCGGCGCCGGCCCGCTAAAGAACAAAACAGGATCGATCGGACAGGTGGCCGATGTCGCCTGATCCGCGCAACGGCTGGCGCTGGTTCGATGCGCCCGCAACTTCCGAGCCCGCCGGCAACGGCGCCGAGCCGGCGCCCAATCGCGAGCTCGCGCGCGCCTTCGCCCGCTGCTTCGGCACGCCCGAGGGCGAAGCGGCGCTGCGCCACCTCACCGACGTAACTCTGCGCCGCGCGCTCGGTCCCGACGCCGCCGATGCGCATCTCCGCCACCTCGAAGGCCAGCGCCAGCTCGTCGCCCACATCCACGCGCTCGTAGCGCGCGGCCGCGCCGGCAATTGACCATCACCTCGCGAAGGGAAATCGCCATGTCCGATACCGAATTCGCCGCCATTGCCGACACCGTGGAAGCGCCCGCACCGAGCGCGCCGCCCGACGCGGCACCCGCCGCAGCGTCCGCCCCAGCGGCGGCTGCGCGCCCCGCCATCATCCCCGAGAAATTCTGGGACGGCGGCGCAGGCCGCGTGCGCGTCGAGGACCTCGCGAAATCCTACCGCGCGCTCGAGCAGAAGCTTGGGCGCCTGGCCGAGACGCGCCGAGCGGAGGACCCTGACACATCGCCGCACGCAGCCGAACCTTTGGTCTCGCGCGATCTCGTCCCGGATGCCGCCCCGCCCGGCGCCTCTGCGCCCGCGCCCGACCCTGGCGCTGCCGGCGGCGCCGAGGGCGCGCTCGACAGGTCGGTGCCCGCCTCGCCGGCGGAATATTCCGCTCGCGTTTCGCACCCCTGGCTCGAGCGCGATGCCGAAATCGACAGTTTGCTCCACGCCGCCGGCTTCAACCAGGCGCAGGCGCAGCTCGTCTACGATCTCGCGGCCGAGCGCGTGGTGCCGGTGATCGCGGGCATGGCGGCGGAGTACGAGAAGAAGATGGCGCAGGGCCGGCTCGAGGCGCATTTCGGCGGGCCCGAACGCTTCGCCGCGATCGCGCGGCAGGTGAAGGCCTGGGGCGCACGGCACCTGCCGCAGCCGCTGTTCGAAACTCTATCGTCGACGCCCGACGGCATCGCGGCGCTCCATCACATGATGCGCGCGGGCGAGCCACGCTTCCTCGCCGGCGATGCGCCCGCTGCGGGCCCGTCACAGGACGAACTCGACGCGCTCGTGCGCGATCCGCGCTATTGGCGCGACCATCAGGCCGATCTGGTCAAGCGCGTCGAGGAGGGTTTCCGCCGGCTCTATCCCGGCGCGTGAAGCCCTCCTTCCGCGCCGGCGCCCCGCTGGGGCAGCCGCGCGGACCCCTCGCCCCCGATTGCGCCGGCGACGCCCCTCCGCCGGCGATCCCGCCGCGTTCCTCCCCGCGCGGCACCGAGGGGGCGAGGGGCGCCTACCCTATCTCTCGCATGTCAGTGACCGCCCATGGCCTCCGAACGCGACGACGAAGACGAACTTTCCTGGTGGGACCGGCTGCGAACGCCATTCTCCGACGAAGAGGAGACGCTTTCACCGCCCCCGCCGCCCGACGACGGCTTCGACGCGCAGGCGCAGGTGAAGGCGCTGCTTCAGCAGCCGCTTTTCGCCGCGAGCCCGCCCGCCGAGGTGCCGACGCTGCGATCCGCCGGAACCGCGCTGCTGAAGTCCGCGGGCCTGTTCGGGACCCCAGCGCGGCTTTCCCCGATCCCGGCGCGGGAAGATGAAGCCTCGCTTCGCGCTGGCGAACAGCGACCGCCGAGCTGGAAGCTGCCGGGACGCAAACCGCCGCCGATGATCCTCGGCGACGACACGTCCCTGGGCGCCGGTCGGACGCCAACGGCGATGGAGCCGAGCAATGCGCCGAGCGTCGACGCTGGCGCGGCTGCACCCGCCGTGGCCCCGCCTGGGTCCTCCGTCGCGTCAAACGCGACATCGCCGCTCGAGCATCCCGATGCGCGCACCGGCCTTGCGCTCGCTGCGGCGGACACGTTGCTGCGCAAGGGAATCGATCTCGCCGTCACGCTCGCCGGCGGCAATCCTGCGTTGGCCCGGAACTTCGTCGAGATCGCGGCAAATGCCATCGCCGGTGCGATTCCGTCTGAGTTCGGCGCCAGCGTCGCAAAGAGCGCCGAGGCTGCAGCTGCCGAAACGGAGCGCCGCATTGCCGTCAACGATCGCGCCACTCGCACCCGCGCCGCCGTCGCCACACTCACGAACCGCAGGGTTGAAGCCGAGCACGATTACGCACTGGCGCTGATCGAAGGCGATCCGGTGAAGCTCGGCCAAACCCGCCGCGAAGCGATCGACGCCTGGCGCGTCGAACGCCGTGCCCGCGGCGACGACGAAGCCGCGATCAACGCCGGCGCCCGCGTGCTTGATACGCAATTTCGCCGAACCGCGCTTCAGCATCGCTTCGCGCAGCTGGACGAGGCCGGCATCGTGCGCGCCGTTGCCGAGGACGAGGACGCCAGGGCCGATCCCGACACCGCCCGCGTCGTGGCCGAAGACATTCTCCGCGCCCGCCGCAACGACCCGGCGCTTGCCGGCCGGGCCTCGATCGAGCGTGAAATCGCCGAGCGGAAGCGCGAAGGTCGCATCGACACCCCCGAGGAGGAGGCGGCCACGCGCTATCGCCTCCGCCTGGAAGCCCAGGCCCGGCGCGGCATCCCCGACGACCAGCGCCGCCTCCTCACCAACGACGAGCGCGTGAGGGTCGCCGCCGAATACCTCCGCATTGAATCGAGCCAAGGCAAACCCGCCGCCGATCGTTGGCTCGAGGAACAAGTCCAGCAGGCCGGCCCGCACGGAGTGCGCCTCAGGGCTGAGATCGCTGCGCCGCCACGCACCCAGAGCGAGAGCACGCCCGATGATCGAACCATCAACTTCAAGACCGCAGATGGCGATACTGGACGTGTCGAACTGGCAGAGAGCAGACGCGACGATGCCACGCCGCAAGGTGCAGATAGAAGGCCAAATCAGCCTCCGCTTCGCGGGTTCGCTGAGGAGGTATGGGCCGAGCTGCGACGGGGCTACCCCACCGGGGCGATACCGTGGGCGAAGAGGCTCGAAGTGGTCGCCGATGCGGCTATTCGTCGAAAGGAACTGCCGTCTAACGCCGCCCTGCATTTGGTTGGTGCGATGGCGGGGGCGAACCCGGACAGCGTGCGATTTGCCGCCGCTCACGCAATTGCCCGGATTGCTCGCGAAGCGCCCGAGATCGCACGCATGTCCTTCGAACCATGGGTGGTGGAGACAGCCGGGCGCATCGTTCGGCTAGAGCAAGAAACGCTTCAAGACTCCAACCCTGACGATTCCGCATATCCCGAGAAGCGCCGCGACATACTTCGTCGGGTTCATCTCGAGACTGGCTATATCCTGCCACCTGAATTTGCTGCCTTTGTCGCGGCGGGCGCCGGCGTGCTAGCTGCTCGACGCGCTAAGCAGCTCGGCAAAAACGCCGAACGCGGGGCCAAGGCACAGGATCTAGGTGTCCAACGCCTTCGCCGGGACCTGGAGCCCTATGGGTTTACCGTTACGGGCGTGAAGCAGGTCCCTACGAACCTCGGCCGCACCCAGGGGAATCGCATATGAAGATTTCGGATTCCATTCGTGCGCCGAAGCGCCCGTACGCATTCGAAAATTGCGCCGGGGAGCGAGCCACGATTCGAATGGTTCATTTCGCCCTCGACGCGAGGCCATATGCGATAGCCCTG
>DATBLL010000193.1:0-6412 GCA_036555425.1 Alphaproteobacteria bacterium
ATGCCGTTGCGGTAGGGGATCACGGCTTCGACGCAGATGGGCGAGTTGACGATATAGCGGTCCTCGACCTTGGCTTGGCACGACGTGGCGCGCCAGGTGATCTGTCCCTGGCGGCCGACGCGCTCCCGCAGCCAGGCTTCGACCTTGAAATCCTTGATCTCGTCGCTGACCTGAAACGGCGCCAGGGGCGTGGCCTTGGCGGCCGCGATCAGCGCCGCGGCCGGCGGCCGCTTGGCCGCGGCGGGCGCCCCTGCGGCAGAAGCGGCCACGAGCGCGGCCGCGGCGATGCCGCGCGCGACGCGGCGCAAAATTCTGGCGAACATGCGGCTTGCCCCTCGAAGCGCCGCCGGACGATCCCCGTCAGTGGCGGCTGTTGCCGTTGAGCCTGGCGTGCCCGTTGCCGTTGATTCGGCCGTGGCCGTTTCCGTTGATGCGGCCATGGCCGTTGGGCTTGCCATTGGCGCCGTTGACGCCGTTCGTATGGCCGTTGGCGAGCAGGCCTTTGACGCCGCCGTTGCCGCGCACATAGATCTCGAAGCCCATTTCCTTGTGGGCGCCGGGCATGAGGCGGCGGATCTCCTGGGCGCAGCGGTGAATGCGCTCCAGCGCCGTGCCCTCCTCGTCGTTCAGGTATTGCTGCCAGAAGAACATGTCGAGCGCCGAGGAATCGATCCAGTCGATGACCTTCGAGTAGCCGGCCACCCACCACAGGCCGGGCTCCCCCTCGCCGTGCCGGCGCAGCAAGTTGAACGCGTGCCGGTCGTCCAGGAACCAGCACGCGCCGAAATGCACGCCGTCGAGGCTGCCGGTTTCGTCGTCGAGCCGGCGCGTCAGCGTGCGGAAGATGAGGCGCTTCTCGATCAGGTTTCCGTTCGAGGCGCGGATGCCGTCCTTGATTCCGTGCGCGGCGATGTAGAGCGCGCGGATGCCGCGCGTCTGCCGCAGGCGCGAAACGATTTCCCTAAACGCGTGCTCGTCGTTGACCATCTCGTAGTGATAACCATGCGTATCGCCGTACGAGAGATCGCTGATCAGATCGAAGATGCTGCGGATGGAGTAATTGCGCTTCCGCTCCCAGCGGCTCTCGACGACGGCAAGCTCATATTTCGGCATTGCTTGCGGCTCCTGTCGTCGCGCGCGTCTTACCGGTCAATCTCGGGATGGGCTCGCTATTTAGCCCGATTGGCGAATCGCTCCAAGGGGTTAATTGCTTCTCTTTCTTCACGAAAACGGACTTTGCCGCCGTCTCATCCCTTCTTTAATGATATAGATCGGTCTAAATTGTAATCAGGAGTTTTTCGCTCCGGCTTTTGCGTTCTCTTTGCCATCCAAGGTCTTATCCACTTTGTCCACAGCGGCACGCGCTGAGCTATCGTCAAAATCGCCGCGCCCTGCGATAAGCACGCCGCGCGCCTGCGTCCCACCTCTTTTCTACTGCACCGCAACATGAGCGAGACCATGACCCCGCCCGTCATCGGCGTGATCGGCGGCAGCGGCATCTATGAGATCGATGGGCTCGAGAACCGCCGCTGGGTGACCCAGGCTTCGAGCTTCGGCGACCCCTCCGACCAGCTCCTGATCGGCGAACTCGCGGGCATCAAGATGGTGTTCCTGCCGCGCCACGGCCGCGGCCACCGCCTTTCGCCGTCGGAGATCAACTATCGCGCCAACATCGACGCGCTGAAGCGCGCTGGCGTCACCGAGATTCTCTCGATCAGCGCCTGCGGCTCGTTCAAGGAGGAGCTGCCGCCGGGGCACTTCGTCATCGTCGACCAGTTCATTGACCGCACCTTCGCGCGCGCCAAGAGCTTCTTCGGCTCGGGCTGCGTCGCCCACGTCTCGATGGCGCATCCGGTGTGCGGCCGGCTCGGCGACGCGCTCGAGGTGGCGGCGCAGCAAGCCGGCATCCCGGTCGCGCGCGGCGGCACCTACCTCACGATGGAAGGGCCGCAATTCTCGACGCTCGCGGAATCGGAGCTCTACCGCTCCTGGGGCTGCGACGTGATCGGCATGACCAACATGCCCGAGGCCAAGCTCGCGCGCGAAGCCGAGCTTTGCTACGCGACCGTGGCGATGGTCACCGACTACGATTGCTGGCATCCCGACCACGATCACGTCACGGTCGAGGCCGTGATCAAGGTGCTGCTCGACAACGCCGCCAAGGGCCGCGCGCTGGTGAAGGCCACGGCGCCGCATCTCGAGCACCGCCAGGGCCTCTGCGACCGCGGCTGCCACCGGGCACTCGACCACGCGATCATCACCGCCCCCGACGCGCGCGATCCCGCGATCGTGCGCAAACTCGACGCGGTTGCGGGACGGGTTCTCCGGCGCTAGCTACACCGGTACGCGCGCAGTAAAAGAAAGGTCACAGGGAGGCGGGGAGACGGGGAGGTAAGGTTTTGGCGCGCCCTGCGCGCCAATTCATCTTCTCCCCGCCTCCCCGCCTCCCTGTTCACTTGGCGCCACCACCGCGCGCACGGCGAAGGAGTTTGAACAATGCAATCACGCTGGTCGGATGCCGATGCGAAGGCGGCGACCGAGAAGTATGCCGCGCAGGGGCATGGCGCGGACATGGCGCTACGCGTCTACACGACGCGGCTGCTCGGCGGCGATCCGGCGCTGGTGCTGCATGGCGGCGGCAATACTTCGGTGAAGATCAAGGCGCGCGATATCTTCGGCGACGAGATCGACGTGCTCTGCGTCAAGGGCAGCGGCTGGGACATGGGGCGCATCGAGCCGCCGGGCCTGCCCGCGGTACGGCTCGCGCCGATCAGGCGGCTCTACCATCTCGACACGCTCTCGGACGAGGACATGGTCAATGTCCAGCGGCTCAACCTGCTCGACAGCGCGGCGCCCAATCCCTCGGTCGAGACGCTGTTCCACGCGTTCCTGCCGCACAAATTCGTCGACCACACCCACGCCAACGCCGTGGTGGCGCTGACCGACCAGCCCGACGGCGAATCGCTTGCGAACGAGGTCTATGACGGGCGCTGCGTCGTCCTGCCCTACATCATGCCCGGCTTCGGCCTCGCCAAGGCGATGAAGGACGCGTTCGACAAGAGCCCAAAGGTGGACGGCATCGTGCTGCTGAAGCACGGCATCTTCGCGATGGGCGAAAATGCGCGCGAGGCCTATGAGCGCATGATCGCGCTGGTGACGCTGGCAGAGCAGCGCCTCGCCAAGAACCGGCGCAACGTGTTCGTGCCGGCGAAGCTGCCGGCGGCGCTCGCCGCGCCGGCCGAGGTGGCGCCTGTGTTGCGCGGGCTCGTGGCCGACCCCGTCGATGCGCGCGACGGCATCTGGAAGCGGCTCGTGCTCGACTTCCGCAGCTCGCCCGCGATCCTCAATTTCGTGAACGGCGAAGAGCTCGCGCGCTACAGCCAGGCCGGGACCGTGACGCCCGACCACGTGATCCGCACCAAGCCGAAGCCGCTCATCGTGCCGGCGCCGGAAGCCGACAAGCTCGATGCGTTCAAGGAAGCGGCCAGGGCCGCGCTCGAAGCCTATGCGCGCGACTATCGTGCCTATTACGAGCGCAACAACGCGCGCTTCGGCGGCAAGAAAAAGGTGCTCGATCCGATTCCGCGCCTCGTGCTCGTGCCCGGCCTCGGCCTCTTCGCCATGGGCGCCTCGGCCAAGGACGCGGCCGTGGCCGGCGATCTCGCCCAATGCATGGTCGACGTGATCACCGCCGCCGAGGCGATCGGCAAATTCCAGCCGGTCAGCGAGGCCGATCTCTTCGACGTCGAATACTGGTCGCTCGAGCAGGCCAAGCTCGGCAAGGGCGCCGAGAAGCCGCTGGCGCGCCAGATCGCCGCCGTCACCGGCGGCGGCTCGGGCATCGGCGCCGCCACCGCCGCCGCCTTTGCCCGCGAAGGCGCCGAAGTGGCCGTGCTCGACCGCGACGAGGCCGCCGCGATAGCGGTCGCGAGCAAGATCGGCGGCTTCGCCGTCGCCTGCGATGTGACCGACGCGGCCTCGGTTCGCCGCGCCTTCGACGCGGTCGCGCTGCGCTATGGCGGCCTCGACATTGCTGTCTCCAACGCCGGCGCCGCCTGGCAGGGCCGCATCGGCGACGTCGACGACAAGGTGCTGCGCCAGAGCTTCGAGCTGAATTTCTTCGGCCACCAGGCCGTGGCCCAGAACGCGGTACGGATCATGCGCGCGCAGGGCACCGGCGGCTGCCTCTTGTTCAACGTCTCGAAGCAGGCGGTCAATCCGGGCAAGGATTTCGGCCCTTACGGACTGCCCAAGGCCGCGCTGCTGTTCCTGCTCCGCCAATACGCGCTCGACCATGGCGGCGACGGCATCCGCTCCAACGGCATCAACGCCGACCGCGTGCGCACCGGCCTCCTGACCGACGCGATGGTGAAGAGCCGCTCCGCCGCGCGCGGCGTCTCCGAGCTCGACTACCTGGCCGGCAACCTGCTGAAGCGCGAGGTGAAGGCCGAGGACGTGGCGCAGGCCTTCGTCGCGTTGGCACTGGCCAACAAGACGACGGGCGCCGTGCTCACCGTCGACGGCGGCAACATCGAGGCCGCGCTCAGGTAGGGCTCGTGCCGCGTAGGGGCGCCGCGATTCGAATCACCCGCCGCACGATCGGGCGAATGGGCGAGCGGCGCGCGACTTCCTTGAACCCCTGGTCGAGGAACGCCGACAGCAGGCAGACGAAGATCTCGGCCGAACTCATCTTGCGGCGGGGGTCGAACGGATACGCCTCGACTGCGGGCGCGCCGGACTTGGCCGCATACTCGACCGCCCCTTCGATCAGCGGGCGCATGAGGCCGCGGCGCCGGTGCGCGGGCGAAACGACGAAGCACGTGATCGACCACACGGACAAGCCATCGACCGGCGCCAAGACGCGCGTGCGGGATAGACGCGAGTAGTGGCCCCGCGGAGCCACGCCGCAGAATCCGACCGGCGTGCCGCCGCGGTAAGCGACGATGCCGGTGGGCGCGCCCTGCTCGACGAGCCCGCGGAAGAACGCGCGATTGCGCGCGCCCCAGCCGCGCGCCGCCCCGAAGGCGCCGCCGAAGTGCTCGCAGCGGCGATCGAATTGCGCGAGGCCTTGGCCGCGCTCTTGACGGCCGGCGCGGCGAGCGAAGCGCTCGTCGCGCGGCTCAATGCCTGGCTCGCGCGCGCGCCCGAGCGCAGTCGCGTCGCGGCCTCCGCGCAAGGCTACGCGTGGGTGACGGGCCGCGCGGGCGACGCGCTCTTGGCACCGCTCTGGCCGGTCGTCTGGAGCGCCGCCGATCTGCTCGTCTCGGGTCGCGTTACGCAGGTGCGCGCCTGCACCGACCGGCGCTGCGCCTGGCTGTTCCTCGACGCCTCGCGCGGCCGGCGCCGGCGATGGTGCTCGATGGAAGGCTGCGGCAACCGCGCCAAGGCCCGCCGCCACTATCGCCGGCGCCGGGCCGCGTGAGCCTCTCGAAGCCGCGCCCGCTCTCTGCTAGCTATGCGCCATGACCCGCGGAATCGATCATCTCGTCCTCGCGGTGCGCGATCTCGCCAAGGCGCGCGCATTCTATGAGCAGCTCGGCTTCACGCTGACGCCGCGCGCCGAGCATCCCTGGGGCACGGCCAATCACCTCGTGCAGCTCAACGGCTGCTTCCTGGAGCTGCTCGGCGTGTCCGACCCGGCCAAGATCGCGCCGTTCAGGCCCGGCGAGTTCAGCTTCGGCGCCCGCAACCGCGATTTCCTCGCCGAGCGCGAGGGCATGTCGATGCTGGTGTTCCAGAGCCGCGATGCGCGCCGCGACCGGGCCGAGTTCGCGGCGGCCGGGCTCGAGACCTATGCGCCGTTCGATTTCGCCCGCGAGGCGAAGCTGCCCGACGGCACCACGGCGCGCGTCGCGTTCTCGCTCGCCTTCGTCACCGATCCGCGCATGCCGGAGGCGGCGTTCTTCACCTGCCAGCAGCACGCGCCCCGCTATTTCTGGAAGCGCGAGTTCCAGCTTCACGCCAACGGCGCGCGCGGGATCGCGGAGGTGGTGATGGTGGCGCCCGAGCCGGCGGCGCTGGCCGCGTTCTTCGCGGCGCTGCAGGGGAAGGAGTCCGTGCGCGGCGAAGACGGCGCGCTCCGCGTCGCCACGGCGCGCGGACGCATCTCGGTCGTGACCCCGCCGGCCTTCGCAGCGCGCTTCGGCGCCGCGAGCCCTGGCCCGCCGACGCCGCACTTCGCGGCATTCCGCATCTCCGGCGTCGATCCCGCCGCCGCGGCGGCCCGCCTCGGTGCCGCCGGAATCCCGCATCGCGCGAGCGACGGCACGCTCCAGGTGCCCGCGGCGGCCGCGTTCGGCGTCGCGGTCGAATTCGCGCTTTAAGGGCGTGCGGCCCGCCGCCCCGGACTTCGGCGACGGAATCTTCACAATATCGCGTTACGATTGCGGGCTCCGGGGAAGGCTCGATCAAT
>DATBLL010000206.1:0-3289 GCA_036555425.1 Alphaproteobacteria bacterium
TAACCGCCGAGACGCGCCTTGGCGCGATGGCGATTCATCGCGCGCGCCGGCTGCTTGCGCGCACGCTGCCCGTCCGCTCGCGCACCGCGCACAATTTCTGACTCGATCGCCCGCGGCGAGTGCCCTCACCTCCCAGGCAACGCGAAGCGTTGCCTGGGAGGTGAGGGCCTGCGCCGCTAAGCGCCCCTCTTGTCGCGCGCGGCCATGAAGGCGCGCGCCTCGGCGAGGAGCCAGGCGCGGAACGCGTCGACGGCGGGCCGCTCGGCTTGTTCGGGCAGGCAGACGAGGTAATAGTCGTAGCGCGTGCGCAGCATCGAATCCTTGAGCACCGGCACGAGCCGGCCCGCCACGAGATCGTCGTGCACGAGGCTGTAGCGCGCCAGCGCCACGCCCTGCCCCTGCGCCGCCGCCTGCAGCATGAGATCGGCCTGGCTGAAGCGCAGGCCCGTGGGCCGCGGCGGATGCGCGGCACCGGCGTGCTCGAACCAGCTCTTCCAATCGGTGCCGCTCGCGTCGCGCTCGACCGCGCTGTCGTAGATGAGCGGCACGCGCGCCAGCGCCGCGGCGTCGCCGAGTGCCCTCGCCCCGCGCAGCGCTTTCGTCGCTTCGATCAGCGCCGGCTGCGCCACCGGCAGCACGTAGTCGTCCATGACGAAATCGACGCGATGGCCGGCATAGCGCCCGGTGCCGAAGCGCAGCGCCAGATCGGCGTCGCTCGCGGTCAAATCGATGAGGCGCCCCTCGGCGTTCACCTGCACTTCGAGATTGGGATGGGCTTCGTGGAAGCGCACGAGGCGCGGCATCAGCCAGCGCGTGGCGAAGGAGGGCAGCACGCTGATGACGAGCCGCCGCGCCGCCTCGCTTTCCTCGAGGCCGGCGAAGACGCGCGCGATCTCGGCCATGGCCCGGCCCATCGCCGCGGCGATCGCATTGCCGCGCGGCGTCAGCTCGAGCTGCCGGCCGCGGCGGAGAAAGAGCGGAAAGCCGAGCTCGGCCTCGAGCGCGCCGACGCGCTGGGAGAGCGCGCTCTGCGTGACGTGCAGCTCGTTTGCGGCCTTTGTGAAGTTCAGATGACGCGCGGCGGATTCGAAGGCGCGCAGCGTGTCGAGCGAGGGCAGCCGGCGCATGGAGATCCATTAGCGGAGCTAATGCCATCGCTTAGCAAATCCTGATTGTGCATCGCAATAGGGTGGGGCATATCGTTTGCATACAAACGAAGAGCGCGCCGGCCGAGCAAGCGGCGAGGCGCGACGGCACCGAGGACACTGCACTTTTCCTGTGAGGATCGCGCGCCGTCCCCGCCGCGCGCGAAGGAGAAACGCCATAATGACGACCGCCGTCGATACCAAGCGACTCCGACGCCGTTAGCGCGAGTCCGCCGGAGCCTGTCCGGCACCCAAGCCCGATCGCTTCCATCCATTCGGCTCAGCGCCGCGCGACCCCGCCTTCGCGGGCATGCGCCGGGCGCCGAACATAGTCACCGCCGCGCCCGGCTCTTGCCGGCGAGCGCGTCCTGGAGTTCGAGATGTCCATGCTCAATCCCTATTCCGGTCCGGCCGCGGTTAGGCCGCCCGCCCCAAGCCTGCAATCGGCCCTCGCGTGGCTGGCTTCGTCCCGGCTCCTTGTCGCCGCCAAGCGTTTCGCCGCGGCGCTCGTCGAGGCGCGGCAAGCCAAGCTCGCGAGCGAGGAGCTGCGCGGGTGGGATGATCACATGCTGCGCGACATCGGCCTCCAGCGGATGGACATCGACGCCGCCGTGCGCGGCCGTCTCCTCCCGCTGCCGCGCGAGGCCGAAACCGGGCGCAAGCCCCCGCAGCCCTACTGTTAGGGAGGCGGACCCGTGATCCCGAATCCGTTCGTCACCGATCTGTCGCCCGGCCGGCTTCATCTCACGCTGCGGACGCGGGCCGCGAACGACAACGTGCCGCTCGAGGCGACGTCGCGCCGCTCTCCGGCGGCGCCGCGCCGGGCGGAGGCAAATGCCAGCACGCTGTGGCCGCTCCTGCGCCGCGCTCTGATCCCGCGCTGCGTGGATCGGAACTCCTTCTTCGCCAAGCTCGGGGTATTCCCCGCCCCGAACCCCGGGCTCGGCGTCGAAGCCGGACGAATCGGGGGCGTTGCCCGCCCCTGATTCGCCGGCTCCGCGGAACGCGCTCCTCCTCCTCCCCATGCGTTCCGCGCCTCAGCGGCCCGGGTCCGGGTGCGGTTTCTCCTGTCGCCGCCCCCGGACCCGGTTCGCCTGACGGCAAGAAAAATGTTGAAACACGGAGGGCACGGAGGGCACGGAGAGGATTTCTCGCGTGCCGGCTGCGCGCGATTATTATTCCTCCGTGTTCTCCGTGGTTGAGATCCTTTTATCTGCACCGAGCGTCAGCAATGCCGCGCGGGCCAGCGCCAGCGCCGGATCGTCGGGCTTGTCGCGCCGCTGTACGAGGCCGATCGAATAGCGCGCGGGCGGCGCCAGCGGCCGGATCGCGATTTCGCCCCGCTTGGCCTCGAAGCCCAGCGCATCCATCGGCAGGATCGAGGCGCCGACGCCGGCCGCGACCAGCGTCTTGATCGCATGGATGTCGCCGATCTCCATCGCCGGCCGGGGCGCGCCCGCGTCGGCGGCGAGCCAGTCGCGCACGATGCGCCCCATGCGCGAGCCCGGCGCGTCGAGGATCAGCGGCCAGCGCGCGAAATCGGCCGCCTTGAGCCGCCGGGGCGCGCGCGTCTTGGGCGGCAGCGCGCCGACGATGCGGTCGTGGCGCAGCAGCGTCACCTCGAGGTGCCGATCGTTGACCGGCAGCGCCACGATGCCGAGATCGATCTCGTTGCGCAGCAACTGCTCCACCTTCTGCGCGCTCGAGCCGAGGGAGACGCCGATCTCGAGATTGGGATGCTCCTCGCGCAGGCGCTTCAGGATCGGCGGCAGGAGGTAATTGAGGATCACGAAGCTCGTGCCGATGCGCACGCGCCCCAGCCAGCCCTCGCGGTGGCGGCGCATCGTGACCATCGCCCGCTCGGCCTCGGCGGCGATGCGGCCGCCATGCTCGATGAGCGCGCGCCCGGCCTCGGTCGCGAAGGCCCGCTTGCCGAGGCGTTCGACCAGGCGCACGCCGACGCGGCCCTCGAGCTCGCGGATCTGGAGGCTCACCGCCGGCTGCGAGAGATTGAGAGGCCGTCTCGAAACACAATTGGGCTGGATGGTCGGGGCGAGGTGTGATTCCAAACGGTTGTCGAAGCCAGTTTGGAGCGCCTCATGTGGACCCCGACCACCCGTCGTGAGCATAGCCGAGAGCATCTG
>DATBLL010000219.1:0-11118 GCA_036555425.1 Alphaproteobacteria bacterium
CGGCGATGTTGACGGCCGGCGCCGATTTCTTGGGCCGCGCGTCTTGCGAGGCCTATGCGTCCGCGGGCGCCGATGGGGCGGCGCTCGACGGCGACCCCGCACACGAATTCCCCGCCGCGCTCAGCCGACAGAGCGGCCAGCGCCGCCTCAGCGTCGGCTGCGTTACACGAAGGGGATGTGAGGGATGGGCGCGGTGGGTGATTGCGCGGTCGAGCGCTGCTCGATTACCACTATTTCTTTCTGACAGAACAGAAAGTGCAGTGGCCCCCACCGTCCCTCAGACTTTTCCTTGGGGCGAAAATTTTCAGCTTCTTACGAAGCCGCCAAGATTGGAGTTCCCAATTTAGTCACCGGGCAGACGGTGCGGAACTGATCATCTAGGCATACTGACCGCCGGTGCTGATCGTTCCGGCGGAATTGCCCGGTAGGTACGCAGCTCCGCCGCCATTTGTTTGGATCACGCCATTTAATTGGGCGAAATAGCGTACGCCTGTAGCTGCGCCTACAAAGGTCACACCTGCGAGATAGGCGTAACTATTCTCCATGCAGCGTACAAACTGGTTCACGAACGAGGGTGTTCCAGTGAGCGTGATTGCTATCGCCGCGGTTGCGGTAACTACCGAATGTTGATCCACAGTGAAGTGAAGTGTTCCACCGCCGCTGATCGTGTAGCTGCCGGTCAGCTCGAGTAATGAATTTCGTGCCAGATAGGTGTGACCATAGCCCGTCGCACCGAATTCGAATGCATTTTCGATTACTGCCCATGCGCCGCTGTACAGACCGATCCCGTTGCCAGCAACGGCAGTCGTGACCTTAAACCCGCGCAGCAACACCGGCCCGTCCTTGCGGCCGTCGATTTGAAAGCCGTTGGCATTGGTGACACTCAACACGCAATTCGCCGGCGTCGCGCTGTTGCCGTCGATACGGAGCTGGCCGCCGCCCACCCAGTTGTGCGCCGCGCTCATGACGATCGGCACGGTGTGCGTGCCGTCGGGGTACTTGACCGTCACCGTCTGCCCGGCGAAATCGAAACTCTGACAGACGAGATCGCGCGCGGCCGCGAAGGTCGCAAGCGCATTCCCCGCGCCGGCGGCCAGACCGTCATTGGCATTGTTGCCCGCAGCGGGATCCACGTACACGGTGAGGGCGCCGGCGAGCCGCCAGCGCTCCGGGCGCAGCGTGCGCCAGGATGCGTTCTGGCGGAAGACGAGTGCGCTCTGGCCGGGATAGAGCCAGAAATCCGTGCCGCCGGTGAGCCCGATCTTGATGCCGCGGCTGGCCCCTTCGTTGACGACCAGCGCCGCAAAATCGGCGTCGTAGCCGGTGGCCGTACCGAAGGCGAGCGTCCAGGGGCCGTTGTCTGAGGCGATCGTCTTGCCCTTGTCGGCGTTCGCCACCGTATAGGCCGCCGACTTCGCCAGCCGCTCGTTGCCGAGCGCGCCCAAGAGCTGACGCGCCGCCGTGGCCGTCGCCGCCTGGACCACCGGCACCATCGCCGCGGATACGGGGACGCCGGCAGCCGGGCCTGCGCTCGCGATCGGCGCACCGGCGGCGTCGAAGCCGAGGAGGGCATTGGCGCGCGCGGCCGCGGAGGGCAGCACGAGCGGCGCCGCGCTCTCGGTGGGCGCCGCCACGATCGCGCGTTCGATGCGCTCCGCCGTCTCCTGGATGAACGCGGTCTGGCGGTCGAGCTCGTCGTTGATCGTCTTGGCGCGGAAGGCGCCGCCTTCCTGGAAATCCGAGGTGCGGGCGATGGCGAGCGCGCGCACGAGCGTCACTTTGCTTCCCGCCGCCGGCACCGTGGGCGTAAACGTGACCGTGCCGCCCGCGGATTGCCCCGCGCCGGCGACGTCGTATCCGCCGGCCTGCAGCGTCTCGCCGAGATAAACCTTGAGGTCCTCCGGCGCGAAGATGGGGAAGGGATAGGTGAAGGCGGCTTGCACCCCGTCCGCGGTATATTGGATGCGCGGGCGGATGTCGCCGATCACGATGTGGTCGGACATGAATGAGGCTCCAAAGAATCGCGAGTGTCGACAGGCGGAAGGACGGCGTTTACGGCCCGAAGAAGTATCCGCCGCCCGAACGAACGCCGCCCGGTCCCCTGCCGGCAGATCCAAAGTCGTAGCCGCCCCTCGAGAGAGGCGAATTTCTCTTCGAGAGGTCGCGCCAGGCGCCGAATGCGTCGCCGGCCACGCCGAGGGCCGCCTTCTCCCGCGCTTCGGCCGCACGCAGGAGCGTCAAGCGATTGCGGTCGGCGAGGTCGAGCAGGGAGCCCGACATCGCCAAGCTGCGCTGGCGCATGCTCTCGGCGCCCTGGCGCGCGCTCTCGGCGGTGAGGCCGCCGAGCACGGCCTCGGGCGAGCCGTCGCTCGCGGCAAGGCCCTGGGCGCCGAAGCGCGCCAGGCGTTGCGCCCGCTCGCGGCGCAATTGCTCCTGCCGCCGGCGCTCCTCGATTTGCGCGGCGAGCGCCTGCTGCTGGAGCTGTTGTGCGACGGCGTTCGTCTGCGCCGCCGCTTCGGCGCTGGCGCGCCGGCCGGCCTGCGCCGCACCGACGACCTCCTTGGCGGCACCGAGACCGGCGCTCACCAGGGCGAGCGTGGCAAAATCGGCCATGTCCATTCTCCTCGAGCGAAGGTGCAAAATCGAAAAGGGCGAAGTGCGCAGCGAAGCGTCAATCCGCGCCGCTGCTCGCATCGCCGGCCGCGATCAGCGTCGAAACGGCGAGGATCGTGCAGGGCAGCGGCGTATCCTGCGCGATGCGCCAGAGCGGCGCGGTGCCGCGCCGCCAGCCGAGCGCCCGGACCGTGACGTCGCCGGTGAACGAGGCGGGCCCGGTGTCGAGCACGCCGGCGGCGCCCAAACGCTTGAAGGGAATGTCGCGGACGCCGCGGCCGGTGTCGACGCGCAGCGCGCGCGCCGCGAGCAGGCGGAAATTGGCCGAGACGAGGCGCACCGGAATGCCCTGGTTCGAGAGGCGCGGCTGCAGCGCCGCCGGTGGCAGCGGCTCCACTTCCATGGCGAAAGGCAGGCCGACCTCGACCTTCGTGGCCGGCGTTTCGAGCGTGATCGCGCCGCCGCTCACCTGATGGGGCGGCAGCGGCGTATCGTCGGCGACGACGGCGACCGTCCGTCCCTCGAGGTGATCGAGGCCGGCCCATTCGTCGAGCGGAGCCTCGCTTTCGCCGGCAAGCGCGGCGTCGGTGCTCAAGCTCTCGTCGAAGCGCTCGATGAAGACGGCCCCCGCGCGCTCGACCAGCGCGAAAACGTCGTCTTCGAGAGTGGCCACCGCGCGAAACTTGCCGTCGGTCGCCTGCACGCTCCATGCCGTCACCTGCTCGGCGCGATAGATCGTCACCGTCGCGAGCGAGCCGTCCTGCATCACCACGTGAAACAGCCGCCGCCGCGCGTCGTAATCCTGGTCGATGGCGCCGGTCATGAGGTGATGGGCGAGAACGGCGAGGTCGTTCGATTGGTAGGCCTGCTCCACGTCGGCGAACAGGAACTCGCGCAGCTCGCGGCCGCTGCGCGCGACGAAGAGCGTCGCGCCGTCGACGTCGCGCGGCGGCACATAGCGGCCGACCGGCGACCCGATGCGCGTCTGGCGCTTCAGCTGCACGTTCGCGGGCGTCAACGGATCGCCCGTCACCATGAATTCCGCGCCCGAGGTGAACACTTGGAGGTGGCGGCCGGAGAGGACGGCGCGGATGGCGTTGACCTGGTCGGAGAGGATCGCGAACTCGATCGCCTCGTCGTCGCGGCCTTCGCCGAGATCGAAATTGAAGAGATCGGCCGATTTCGAGAGCCAGAGCCGGTTCGGCAGATCGCGCGTGCCACCGATGACGAGGCGGTCCTGGTGGAAGCCGCAGGAGGCGGACCAGCCGCGCCGCGCCGAAAAGGCCGGCTCCTCCCAGTCCTTGGCGGCATTCGTGGACTTCAGGGTTTCCTTGACCAGCGCCGTCGCGGAGACGCTCGAAGTCACCGCGGTGATTTCGATCTCGCGCTGCTCGATGCGGAAGCGCTGGCCTACATCGAGTGGATCGAAGGCTGGCGCCGAGGCCGTCACCGTGATCGTGGTGTCGCGCGTGGTGCCGCTCGGCGTCAGCGTGAGGTCGGGATCGGCGAATTTGTGATAGGGCTGGCGCCGCGCCTTGCCGATGAGCGTACCGCTCGCGTCCTTCGTCTCCTCTTCGATGAAGCGCCAGGGTGCTGTGATCCAGTCCTCGACCGGCTGGCCGCCCTGCGTCACCAGGCGGCGCAGCACGCGCAGCGGCGGGAAGTGCGGGTGCGCGAGCAGCAGCGTGTCGGCACTCTGCGCCCAAGCGAATTGCCCGACGGCGCCCGCGTCGTAGGGCGTGGCCGGGGCGGGAATCGCATTCGCGCCATAGGGCGAGGGCAATTGGGCGACGAGCGCGTCGCCGGCGAACACGGCGATGCTGCGATCCGTGACGCAGAAGAGATACGTCTGCTCGGTGTTGAACGCGAAGGCGACGAGCCGGCCGGCCGATGCGGCCGCGCCCTCGCGCCAGAGATGGAAGCCGCCAAGCGAGACGATGGCCGAGCCGAGATCGGTCGGGCCGTTCCGCACCAGGCGCCAGTAGCGAGCCGATACCGGCGCGCCGCCGGCCGCCGCGCGCCGCGCGCTTGCCGCCACGCCATCGACCGCCAGCGCGCCGCCGAAATTCGTCCATGTGGCGGCGTCGGGCGAATGCTGAATTCGGAATTCGTCGCCGACGGCACCCGCGGAAAGAGAAAGCTCGAGCACGTCGGCGAACAATACGGGCTGGGCGCTGCCGAGGTCGTATTGCAAGACGACGTAGTTGGCCGCCGTGCCGAGCCCCGTCGTGGTCGTGAGCTTCGTCCCCGAATCGTCGTCATTGGCGTTGGCGCCCGTGCCGCCGTTGGGCGCCGCGATGGCGCTGACGGGCGCGTAGCGCTCGAGAACCTTCCTTGCCCGCTCGATATGGCGCAGCCCGGCGCGCCGCGAGATGCCGCCGGTCGCATGGACGAAAACGTTGCGAAGCTTGGCGGCGCCGTTGTCGTAGGCGGCGAGATCGCTGCGCCCCAGGAGCGGCGGCGCCACCTCGCCGGCGGTGAAGCTGGTCTTGAGCAGGCGGAGCGTGCTCATTGGCGCGCCTCGATGAGCGTGAAATCCTCGACGCGCGGCGGCGTCTCCTCCTGCGCGTCGATGAGCCGGGCACGGCGGAATTCGGCCTCGGCGAGCCGGTAGAGGGCCTCGGCGCGCGTCGTGCTTTCAGTCAGCGGCAGGCAGAACTCCGCGGCGAGGCGCGCGATCAGCGCCTGATCGAAGAAGGGCGGGAACGCGCTCTCGTCCGGGCGGAAGATGTAGGTGAGCACGACGCTCTCGGCGCCGGCATGGAGGCGGCGCTCGGCGATGCGGTAATCGAGACCGCGCCCCGCTCCCTCGGGCCCCGCGGAGAGCGCGCGCAGGAAATCCGCGGGCAGCTGATAGGCGTAGGGGTAGTCCGCCACGGGCTCGGCGGCGAGGCGCGCGAGACGGGCCTGTCCAGTCGCGAAGTTCCAGGGATGCGCCGACAGCAGCGCGTCGCGCGCCGGCGGATAGAGATTGGCGGCAAGCTCCGATTCGGCCGTGCCTTCCTCGAAGGAGGCGATGCCGGCCGCGCCGAGCTTCAAGAGCGCGCGCGACGAAAGCGCGATCGCGGAAAGTGCCATGGTCGTTGTCCTCGTAAACAAAGGCCCCGGCGTTTCAACCGGGGCGGCAGTGAAGCGTTGGCGCGCGGTGTCGCTTTCGGCGCGCCCGCGGATTGGCATTCCGGCTGCCCAACGAAGCGGACGCTCTGATGATCGTCACCACGACGGAGAACGTCGCCGGCCACAAGATCACCCGGGTTGTCGGCCAAATGTTCGGGGTCGTGGTCCGCAGTCGCCGGCTCGGCGGCAACATCATGGCCGGCCTCCGCTCGATCTTCGGCGGCGAGACCCCGAATCCACGAAGCTGATCGAGGACACGCGGCGCGACGCCATCGAGCGCATGACGGCCCATGCGGCGAGCCTCGGCGCCAACGCCGTAATGATGATGCGCTTCGATTCGGGGTCTTTCGCAGAATCGATGAACGAAGTCGTTGCTTACGGCACCGCCGTCGTTATCGACCCCGTGCCGCGCTGATTCCCCGCTGCGCGCCGTTCGCAGGCGGCCGTGAGCCGTCCCTTCACTCGTCCGACTCGTCGGGATAGAGCCGTTTGAACCCGTCGGTCACGAATTTCGCGAGAACTGGATCGCCGTGGCGCCAGTAGCGCGGATCGTCGATGGCCTTGCGAAGGTCATTCTCGGTTGGAGCTCGTATGTCTTGCTGGCGGCGCAATTCCCAGCATTTCTGCTCTGCCTCATGCAGCCTTCCGCGGAAAAACTCCAGTTCGGGCCTTGTGGTCTCGAGTTCCTTTTCGACCGCGAGAATTTCGGCCTGAAGCTCGAGCATGCGAAGCCGGAAGCCAGGCGTGTCCTTACGGTCTTCGATTTCCTCGATTGCGCGGCGAAGACCCGCAATTCTGCATTGAAGCTCCTCGCGGCGTGATTGAAGATCGCCGATGTTTCGGCGAAACTGCGCCACCTCGTTCTCGCAATCGCGAATTTGCGTATCGGTCGTCATGGAACGTATCCTTGCTGGGAGTGATTTCTTGACCGCATGGAGCTCCGGCGACAGGCGTTACGATGCGTCCTTCGCACCTTTTCGTTGAGGTTGTGCATGGGCACCCCGATGTCATGCAATCGCACCTTCCGGCCTCGGGTCTCGGCCGCTCTGTTTCTTGCTCTGCTGCTCGGTTCCGCGGTCGTCGGTTTGACCCGCGCGCAAGAGAGCGGCTTCAACTGTGGGCGCGAGCACGTCGAGCGTCGGACTGAACCCGGTGCCATCTGGTATGAGCTCTACGAGCTGCGAAGGGAGGTGGCCAGCGCGTTGCGAAGGAACGGAAACGACGAATTAACCGGACGATTCGAGCAATGCGCCTTGGAGGCACTGCAGAAATCAGCCATGTTCGGAAATCGCGAGGCGCAATTTCGCTACGGGCTTCACCTGGCCACGTCCAATCCGAGCAATCCGGATCGGGTCGCGGAAGCTCGCGAATGGTGGCGTAAAGCTGCGGCGCAAGGCCACCGCGGCGCGCAAGCTTTGCTGAAGACGCAACGTTAGGGCACCATCACTAGTAGTTGACGCGAGCCTATCGCGCTCCAGAGGCAGCCCCGGGGTGAATTGCACAGCATCGGCTGGGCTTCGTGTCGGGTTGCGTCTGCCTGCCAGATCAAGCTGCATCGACGGGGCCGCCGCAGCGAACCCCGTCGAGTGCAGTCGCGTGAGCTAGTCCGTATCCGTCCCGCCGACGCTGGTGATGTCGGCGACGTCGACCACGCCGGCGGCGTTGGCGTTGACGAGGAAGATGCCGGCTTTCATCGCGCCGTCGGCCTCGACGTTGGCGAGGATCATGTCGCCGATGCGCAGCATTTCCGACGCGGAATTGAAATAGCCGGCGGTGTCAACGGCCGCCGCGGTGTCGGGTGTGGTGTAGTGCCAAAGGGTGAACCCGTTGGCATAGGCCAGCACGGAAAGGTTCTTCGAAAGATAGGCCATGGTTCCGGTTCCTCAGGATTCGAGGCAGCGCATGGTCACGACGCCGTCGGCGTCGATGAGGACCGCGCCCTGGCTCATCATGTTGGAGACGAAGTGGGCCGCGCGGTCGCCATGCCAGGAGATGTCGGACTTCACGTTGCAGCCCGAGGCGTGGCCGATTGCGGTTTTGTGATACCAGTGGCAGAAGCGCACGTTGCCGGTCTTGACGAGGCCCGAGAACGGCATGAACAGCGTCCCGAGCCATCGCTTGGCTTGGGCGCCTTGCCACGGCAGCTCGTCTTTTCCGACATAGTCGGCGTTCGCGAACTCCGGGATGTCGAGGAGCTGACTCCACTGCTTCCAGCCGACAATGGCGCAGCGCTGGCCGTCGTCGGGCACGTCCTTGCCGCCGAGCATCTCGAAGGCGGCGAGGATTTTCGCCTTGGTGAGGCCGTCGGTGTCGGTGAGCGCGTAATTGGCCGACTGGTTGAGCGCGGTCACGATCAGCTCGTCGGTCTTGCGGCCGAGCGCGTAGGCGCCGGCATCGATGATGGTGCGGCGCTCGTCGTGCTGGCCCTTGATCTCGTCGAGCTTGTCGACCCAGTCGCCGGCGTAATAGTCGAGGAGATTGCACTCGACCGGGTCGTGCGCGAGGTTCATGACCGGCACCTGGCCGTGGCGCGATTTGGTCGCGGCCGTGCCTTTGCCGACTTTCTGGAAGACGACGGTGGCGCCCGTGACGTTGTCGCGGTTGCGCACGGTCTTCCTGAGCTTGGAGCCGAGCCGCTGATAGGCGGCGTGCACCTCCGTCTCGTATTGCTTGACGAAAGCGCGATCGATCGTTGTGGACATGGATGGGGTTCCGTCCGTTCGATTGCGAGGATGGCGGAAGCTGCGGGCGGTTGTCGCGAAGGCCCCGAGGGCATCGGCGGAAACAGAGTGTCCCGTCCGCGTTCGCGGCCGCGTCTTGCAGCGGAGAGGGCGCCGGGCCGCGGGCAAACGCCCCGGTTGTCCGGCGCCGCAAAAATGAAAAACGCCTGTGGGCGCGCCCGCGATAGAGTTCGCTGCGGACGGACTCGTGGCGTTTGCGAAGCTCTATCTAGCGGAGGCCCCGCGCGCTGTCAAGAACAAAACGAGAAAATTTTAGAGGCGGATCTTCCGGCGGATGACAGGCCGCGCCGCGCCCGCTACGTTTCCGCCGCCGCGCGACGAGGTGATTCCCGCAATGTCCCAGAATTTGAGCCGCCAGCTCCGCTACGTGAAGGAACCGGTGCGGAGCAAGGGCGGCGCCGTCGCCGCGCAGAATCAGAAAGCCGCCGATGTCGGCGCCGCGGTGCTCGCCGCGGGCGGCAACGCCGTGGATGCCGCGATCGCCACGGCCTTCGCGCTCGCGGCGCTCGAGCCGTGGATGAGCGGCCTCGGCGGCATCGGCTTCATGATGGTGTGGGACGCAAGGCAGAGGCGCGCCCACACCGTCGATTTCGGCGCCGTCAGCGCCAAGGCGCTCGATCCCGCCGACTATCCGCTGACGGGCCGCACCGGCGCCGATCTCTTCGGCTGGCCCGAGGTGGCCGGGAACCGCAACATGCTCGGTTATTCCGCGATCGCGGTGCCGGGCCAGCCAGACGGCATGCGCCTCGCGCACGAGAATTTCGCCAGCAAGCCGTGGCCGGAATTGCTCGCGCCCGCGATTGCCCTGGCCGGAACAGGCATCGAGGCGGATTGGTGGGCGACGCTGATAATCGCCACGGCCGCCGCCGATCTCGCGCGCTTTCCGGCCGCGCGGGACTGGTTCCTTGCCGATGGATTGCCGCCGGTGGCCGATTGGAGCGGCGCGCTGCCGGTCCTCAAGAACCCGGCCCTGTCGGCGACGATGAAAACGCTGGCCGAGCGCGGCGCACGCGATTTCTACGAGGGCAGGATCGCGGCGAAACTTGCCGCCGATCTCGCGCGCGGCGGCGCGCCGGGAGCGGGATCGCGCATCGGCGCCGACGATCTCTCCGCCTATCGCGCGCGCCGCCTCGAACCGCTCGCGATCGCGCGCGGCGGCAAGACGCTCCTCGTTCCCGCCGGTCTCACCGCGGGCCCGACGCTGCAGGATGCGCTCGAGCGCACCTCCGGCAAGCTCGGGCGCGCGCCGGATGTTTCAGCATTCATCGCCTACGCCGAGGCGCTATCGGCGGCCTACGAGACGCGTCTCGAAACCATGGGCGAAGGCCGCGCCGCCGCCGAATGCACGACGCATCTCTCGGTCATCGACCGCGACGGCAACATGGTGGCGCTGACGCAAACGCTGCTCTCGCTGTTCGGGTCGAAGGTCGTGCTGCCTGAGAGCGGCGTGCTGATGAACAACGGCATCAACTGGTTCGACCCCCGGCCCGGCCGGCCCAACTCGATCGGGCCGGGCAAGCGCCCGCTCTCGAACATGCTGCCGCTGCTCGGCCTCGACGGCGGAGAGCCGTGGCTCGCGATCGGAGCCTCGGGCGGACGGCGCATCCTGCCCGCCATCCTGCAGCTCGTTTCGTTCCAGGCCGATTTCGGGCTTTCGCTCGAGGCGGCGTTCGCGCGCCCGCGCATCGATGCGAGTGTCGCGGGCCAGATCGCCGTGGATCCGCTGATGGAGCCCGCGATCAAGGCGGCGCTGGCCCAGCGCCTCACGATCGTCGAACGCCGCCGCGATCCCTATCCGCTCGCCTATGCGTGCCCGATCGCGGTCGCGATCGATTCCGGCACTGAGGAGCGCGTTGCGATGACCGAGATCGCGCAACCCTGGGCGGGCGCGGCCGACGATCGCGCCTGAGACGAAAGATCAAGGAAAGAGGCAGAGATGACGTCTTCCCTACCGCCCAAAGAGGCGCTCACGATCTGCTTCGCCCATGTCGCCTACCGGCTCGCCGAGCGCTTTCAATTGCGCAACACGGGCATCCGGCATTTTGAAGTGCGCAGCGTCGACGATTTGGCGGCGCGGGTGGCCGAAGCGGATGTGCTGGTGGTCTCCGGTTTCTGGCGCAACGAGTTCGCGGCGAAGGCGCCGAAGCTGCGCTTCATCCAATCGATCAGCGCTGGCGTGGACCAATACGGCCGCGACGTGCTGAAGGCGGGGGGCATTCGCCTCGCCAGCGCGCAAGGCGCCAACGAGCGCGCGGTGGCGGAGCACGCGATGGCATTGATCCTGGCGCTGGCGCGGCGCCTGCCCGAGGCGCGCGACAACCAGGCGAAGCGCCACTGGCGCGGCATGATGTCGGATTTCGCGCGCCGCGAGGAAGAGATCGGCGGCAAGACGCTGCTCATCGTGGGCCTCGGCCGCATCGGCCAGTGTCTCGCGCGGCTTGCCAAGGCCTTCGATCTCCGCGTCATCGGCACCAAGCGCGATCCCTCGACCGGCCGCGGCGCCGCCGACGAGGTGCACGCCAGTGGCCGCCTTCACGGTCTCTTGCCGAGCGCCAATATCGTGGCGCTCACCTGTCCGCTCACGCCCGAGACCGAGAACCTCATCGACGCGCGCGCCCTCGCGGCGATGAAGCCGGGGGCGCATCTC
>DATBLL010000224.1:0-12717 GCA_036555425.1 Alphaproteobacteria bacterium
GCGCGGTTCGCGGGCCGCGTAGGCGCGCACGCCGTTGGCGCTGGTGAAGACAAGCGCCTGCACGCCCTCGAGCGGAGGCAGCGGCGCGTCGGCGGTCTCGATCGTCATCAGCGGCGCCACCACGGCTTCGATGCCGTGCTCGGCCAATTGCGCGGCGAAGCGCTGGGCGTCGGGCTCGGGGCGCGTGAGGAGGATGCGCATGGCGTTCATGCCGCGAGCAGGTCGGCCGGCGCACGGGCGCGCAGGTCGCGCGCGGCGTCGGCGCCGAGTGCCGCGGCATCGCTCGGCGCGCCCTCGCGCTCGGCGCGGAGGACGAGCGTGCCGTCGCGCCGCGCCAGCAGCGCGCGCAGCCGCAGCGCGCCGTTGCGCTGCGGCTCGGCGAGCGCGCCGATCGGCGTGCGGCAGGAGCCGTCGAGCCCGGCCAGAAGCGCGCGCTCGGCCTGCATCGCGGCGCTTGCCGACGGATCGGCGACGGCAGCGAGCACTTGGCGCACCCGCGTATCGCGCTCGCGGCATTGCAGCGCGATCAGGCCCTGGCCGGGCGCGGGCAGCAGGATGTCGGGGTCGAGCGGCGTCGCCTCGGGCACCGCGAGATCGAGCCGCGCGAGGCCGGCCATGGCCAGCAGCGTCGCCGCGGCCGCGCCACCGCGGATTTTGCCGAGCCGCGTATCGACATTGCCGCGCATGGGCGCGATCTCGAGATCGGGCCGGAGCGCCCGGAGTTGCGCCTCGCGGCGGATCGAGCCGGTGGCAACGCGGGCACCCGGCGCCAGATCGGCCAGCGAACGGGCGCCGGGGGCGATCAGCGCATCGCGCGGATCGGCGCGCGACAGGACGGCGGCGATCACGAGGCCGGCGGGCAGGCGCGTCTCGAGATCCTTCAGCGAATGGACCGCGAAATCGACGGTGCCGTCGAGCAGGGCCTGTTCGAGCTCCTTGGCGAAGAGGCCCTTGCCGCCGATATCGGCGAGCGGCCGGTCCTGCACGCGGTCGCCCGTGGTTTTGATCGGGACGACCGTCGGCGGCGGCAGGTCGGGATACGCGCCCGCAAGGCGCGCCACGGCCAGCCGCACCTGCGCCAGCGCGAGCGTGCTGCCGCGCGTGCCGATCTTGAGCGGGCGCGGGGAGGAGGCGGTCATGGCAAAGGCGCGGCGCAACGCATCGTGGGGTGGAGCATCTTAACGCCTTCGCCTGGAGCTATGCGCGGCCAATATGCTGCATCTTGCCACGCTTTGCGCAGGCATGGCGGAAACGGCGCTGGTCGACTAAGTCTAGCCGTGGCAGGGCGCATCGATGGACAACGGCCAGACCATCGTTCTCGGCATCGAGACGAGCTGCGACGAAACGGCGGCCGCCGTCGTCGCCGGCGACCGGACGGTCTTGGCCGAGCGCCTCCTCTCGCAGCTCGACGACCACGCGCCCTATGGCGGCATCGTGCCCGAAATCGCGGCGCGCGCGCATCTCGCCCATCTCGACCGGCTGGTGGCCGAAACCATGGCGGCGGCCAAGCTCGGCTTCGCCGACCTCGCCGCCGTCGCCGCTACCGGCGGCCCCGGCCTCATCGGCGGCATCATGGTCGGCGTCATGACCGCCAAGGCGATCGCCGCGGTGCACAAGCGGCCGTTCCTCGCGGTCAATCATCTCGAAGGCCACGCGCTCTCGCCTCGGCTCACGCACGATCTCGCCTTTCCTTATCTGCTGCTGCTGGTCTCGGGCGGGCATTGCCAGCTGCTCGCGGCCGAAGGCGTCGGCCGCTACGTACGGCTCGGCGGCACGGTCGACGACGCGGCGGGCGAGGCGTTCGACAAGGTCGCGAAGATGCTGGGCTTGGGCTATCCAGGCGGGCCGGCGGTCGAGCGCGCCGCCAAGCTGGGCGAGCCGGGCCGCTTCCGCCTGCCGCGGCCGATGAAGGGGCGCGAGGGCGCCGATTTCTCGTTCGCGGGCTTGAAGACCGCGGTGCGCCAGGCGATCGCGCAATTGCCCGGCGGCCGCGCCACGCCCGACGACACGGCCGATCTCTGCCGCGATTTCCAGGATGCCGTGGCCGAGATCGTCGCCGACCGCACGCGCCATGCGCTCGCGCGCTTCCGCCGCGAATGGCCCGCGGGGCGGGCACTGGTCGTGGCGGGCGGCGTCGCCGCAAACGCGGCGCTGCGCGACGTGCTGGCCGCCGCGGCCGGGGAGGCCGGGCTCGCTTTCGTGGCGCCGCCGCTGCGCTATTGCACCGACAATGCGGCGATGATCGCCTGGGCCGGGCTCGAGCGCCTCGCGCTGGGGCAGCGCGACCGGCTCGATTTCGCGCCGCGGCCGCGCTGGCCGCTGACCGAGTTGGCGGCATGAAGAAGCTCCAGCGCTTCGCCGTCATCGGCGCCGGCGCCTGGGGCACGGCGCTCGCGCTCGTAGCGGGCCGCGCGGGACGCCAGGCGATCCTCTGGGCGCGCGAGCGCGAGGTGGTCGATGCCATCCTGAAGCAGCGCGAGAACACGGTGTTCCTGCCGGGCATCAAGCTCGACCCGCCGTTTGCGGTCACCGACGAATTCCATTCCGCGCTCGAGGAGGTCGACGCTGTCGTCCTGGCGGTGCCGGCGCAATATCTCAGGGCGCTCCTCGGCCAGATGACGCGCTATGTTCCCCCCGGCGCCGTGCTCGTGCTCGCCGCCAAGGGCATCGAGCAGGAGACCGGCGCGCTCTTGTCCGAAGCCGTCACCAACGCGCTGCCAAAGCATCCGCTGGCGATCCTCTCGGGCCCGACCTTTGCGGGCGAGGTGGCGAAGGGGCTGCCGACCGCGGTGACGGTGGCGGCGCGCGAGCGCGCGACCGCCGAGCTGGTGGCGAAAGCGCTCGGCGGGCGCGGCTTCCGCCCTTACGTCTCGGACGATCCGGTCGGCGTCCAGGTCGGCGGCGCGGTCAAGAACGTCATCGCCATCGCCTGCGGCATCGTCATCGGCCGCGGGCTCGGCGAGAACGCGCGCGCCGCGCTGCTGACGCGCGGACTCGCCGAGATGACGCGGCTCGGCGTGGCCAAGGGCGCCAAGGCGGAAACCTTCATGGGGCTTTCGGGCCTCGGCGACCTGGCGCTCACCTGCGGCTCGCCGCAATCGCGCAACATGTCGCTCGGCATCGCGATCGGGGAAGGCAAGACGCTCGCCGAGATCCTCGCGGCGCGCTGGTCGGTGGCCGAAGGTGTGGCCACCGCGCCTGCGGTCGTGGCGCTGGCCAAGCGCCTCGATGTCGAAATGCCGATCTCATCCGCCGTCGATGCCGTGCTTCACCACGGCGGCAAGATCGACGCCGCCATCGACTCACTGCTGCGCCGCCCGCTCAAGGCGGAAGGAAAATGAATAGAAGCCGGGGAGCCAGGGGGAAAAATCACCACGAAGACACGAAGTCCACGAAGGGAAGGAATGGCGCGCCTTTGGCCTGCAAAGAGGTTTTCTTCGTGGTCTTCGTGTCTTCGTGGTGAATCTGTCGCTCTCTCCCCGGCTCCTGTTCACTTCTTGGCATGAAGCGAAAGATCACGGATCGTTGCTTGCGGGCCGCAGAGGGGGCAGGCGGGATCGCGCTTGGCCTTGAGCTTGCGGAAGGTGGTCGAGAGCGCGTCGTAGATCAGAAGCCGGCCGTTCATCGACTCGCCGAGGCCCAAGATCTCCTTCAGCACCTCGGCGGCCTGGAGCGTGCCGAGCGCGCCGGCGACCGCGCCGAAAATGCCGGCCTGATCGCAGCGCGGCACCGCGCCCTCGGGCGGCGGCGCGGGGAAGAGGCAGCGGAAGCAGGGATTGTCGCCCTTCTCGTAGGCGCGGTAGGTGCCGAGCTGGCCCTCGAAGCGCAGTAGCGCGCCGGAGACGAGCGGCTTCTTCGCGAGATAGCACGCATCGTTGACGAGATAGCGCGTCGGGAAATTGTCGCTGCCGTCGGCGACAAGGTCGTAGTCGGCGATGATGCGGAGCGCGTTGGCGGCGGTGAGCCGCTCGCGATAGGTGACGACGGCGATCTCGGGATTGAGCGCGTGGATCGCGGCTTCGGCGCTCGCGACCTTCGGCGTGCCGACGCGGCCGGTGGTGTGGATCACCTGGCGCTGCAGATTGGTGAGATCGACATCGTCGTTGTCGATGACGCCGAGCGTGCCGACCCCGGCGGCGGCGAGATAGAGCAGCATCGGCGCGCCGAGACCGCCGGCACCGATGACGAGCACTTTCGCGGCGAGCAGCTTCGCCTGTCCCTCCTCGCCGACCTCGTCGAGGATGACGTGGCGCGCATAGCGCATCAGTTGCTCGTCGGTGATGGGATGCGTCATCGCTTGGTCTCTGTGCCGGTGGAGCCGAAGCCGCCGGCCCCGCGCTCTGACATAGGCAGCGTTTCCACCTCGCGCCAGCGCCCGCGCGTGACCGGCGCCACGATCATCTGCGCGATGCGCATGCCGCGCGCGACGGTGAACGGCGCCGTGCCGTGATTGACCAGCAGCACCTGCACCTCGCCGCGATAGTCGGCGTCGATCGTGCCGGGCGAATTCAAGCCGGTGATGCCGTGCTTCAAGGCCAGGCCCGAGCGTGGGCGCACTTGCGCCTCGTAGCCCGGCGGCAGCGCGACCGCGATGCCGGTCGGCACGAGCGCCCGCGCGCCGGGCATCAGCACGAGATCGGCCTCGATTGCGGCGCGCAGATCCATGCCGGCGGCGAACGCGCTCTCATAGTCCGGCAGCGGCAGGTCGCGCCCATGATCGAGGCGCGTGATCTGTATTTCGATCTCGTTCATCGCGCAGCCGCGCAACAAAGGTGAGCGAACAGGAGGCGTGGAGGCGTGGGGAAGGGAGAAGCTTCACCACCAAGGCACCAAGACACCAAGAAAGAAGAAATGCGCGCCGTAGGCGCGCGAAAGATTCTCAGTGCCTTGGTGTCTTGGTGCCTCGGTGGTGTCACTTGCTTCTTCGCGCCTTCACCTCTCCTGATCACTTTACGCCGCGCCGGGGCGAAGGGTGTCGGCGATGCGCTCGGCGAGGCGGCGGGCGACCGCGTCTTTCTCCATCGTCGGCCAAGTTTCGACGCCCTTGTCGGTGATGAGGTGGACCGTGTTGCGCTCGCCGCCGAAGGTGCCGGTGGCGGGGGCCACGTCGTTGGCGAGGATCCAATCGCACCCCTTCTTCGCGCGCTTGACGCGCGCATTGGCGATGACGTCCTCGGTCTCGGCCGCGAAGCCGACGACAAGGCGCGGGCGGCGGTTGCCGGGCTGGGCGAGCGTGGCGAGGATATCGGGGTTCGCCGCCAGCGCCAGTGGGGGCGGGGCACCGCCATTCTTCTTGAGCTTCTGCGCCGCTTCGTCGGCCACGCGCCAGTCGGCGACCGCCGCCGCGCACACCGCCACTTCGACCGGCAGCGCGCGCTCGCACGCGGTCAGCATCTCGCGCGCGGATTCGATGCGATGGACCGCAACACCGGCGGGATCGGCGAGCGCCGTCGGGCCCGAAACCAGCACCGTCTCGGCGCCCATTTCGGCGAGGGCCGCCGCGATGGCGTGGCCTTGCTTGCCCGAGGAGCGGTTGGCGATGTAGCGCACCGGATCGATCGCCTCGTGCGTGGGGCCGCTGGTGACGAGCGCACGGAGGCCCGCGAGGCGCCCGGTGCCGCGGAACTGCGCCTCGATCGCGGCGAGGATTTCCTCGGGCTCGGCCATGCGGCCGATGCCCATCTCGTCCTCGGCCAGCGGTCCCTGGTTGGGGCCGACGCGCTTCACGCCGCGCTGCTCGAGCTTATGCATGTTCTCGAGCGTCGCCGCGTGGAGCCACATGCGGTGGTTCATCGCCGGCGCGACCAGGATCGGCGCGGCCGAGGCGAGCAGCACCGTCGTCGCGAGCTCGTCGGCGAGGCCATGCGCCATCTTGGCGAGGATGTCGGCGGTGGCCGGTGCCACCACGGCGAGATCGGCTTCCTGCGAGAGGCGGAGATGGCCCATCTCGCTCTCCTCGGTGAGCGAAAATTGGTCCTGATAGACCTTCTCGTGGCTCAGCGCCGAAACCGCAAGCGGCGTCACGAACTGCGCGCCGCCCTTCGAGAGGACGCAGCGCACGAGCGCGCCGCGCTCGCGCAGGCGGCGGATGAGGGCGAGGCTCTTGTACGCCGCGATTCCGCCGGAGATGACGAGAAGAATGCGCTTGCCGTCGAGCATGAGGCGCCTCGAATAGGGGCCGCGGCAAAGCTATGGCGTATGCTGCGCCGCGGCAATGGTAAGAAGGGGTCAGACCCCGAGGCAACGGAAGAGCGTTGCTTACAGGCAAATCGCGCCTTGCGCGATTTGGCCCGAAGCTCGGCACTCAGCGAAGGGGTCAGACCCCTTTCCCTAAAAAAGGGGTCTGACCCCTTTTTAGAGCTTCTTTCCAGCGAATTGGTCCCAAAAGGCCTTCTGGATCTGCTCGAAGGTTTGCGTCCCGGTGGCGAGCCATTGCTTCAAGAGCGCCTCGGGTTCGGTGCCGGCCATCGCCTTCATCATACGCTCGCGGAGCGCCTCCATCACCTCGCGCTGCAGCGGACCGAAATCGGGCAAGCCCAGGAACGCGCGCGCCTCTTCGGGCGTGCAATCGATGTTGATCGTGACCTTCATGACGGCGCTCTCCTCGGGCTAAGGCGCCAATCTGCGTCAATCGCGGGCGAAAAAGAAAGGCCCACCGCCAAGGCACCATGACACCAAGAGAGTAGATCCGGCATTCGGCCGGAGCGAAATTCCCTGGCCCCTTGGTGACTTCGTCCTTTGGCGGTGAGGTTCTATCTTCCGCCGAGCGCGCGGTAGACCCTCTGCCCGGCGCGGCCGGTTTCGGGCCAGCCGAACTTGCGCTCCGCCGCCGCGATTGCGGCGCGTGTGTCGGGGCCGATCTTTCCGTCGGGCTTGCCGGCGAGGAAGCCCTTGGCGATCAGCCGGCGCTGCAGATCGGCACGTTCGGCGCGCGAAAGACCCGGATCGTCGGTCGGCCACGGCGTGCGCAGCGCGGGCATCCCGGCGAGGCGGTCGGCCAGATGTGCGATCGCGATCGCATAGGACTCGGCCTGGTTGTAGGCGTAGATGGCGTCGAAATTGGAGAACACAAGGAAGCCCGGCCCCTCCGCGCCAGCCGGCAGGAGCAGCCCGGCGGCGGCGCCTTCCCGAAGCGGCTTCCCGTCGGCGCGGACGAGGCCGTAACGCGACCAGGCCGCGAGCGGCATCCGGTTGCGCCGCCCGGTCGGACCGGCATAGGCGGCCGGCACCTTCACCTCGAGCATCCAGGGCTCGCCCGGCTGCCATTTCGCGCGGCGAAGATAGTTGGCCGTCGAACCGAGCGCATCGGCAACCGAGCCGACGAGGTCGCGCCGCCCATCGCCGTCGAAATCGACCGCAAAACGCCGGTAGGCCGAGGGCATGAACTGCGTCTGGCCGAACGCGCCGGCCCAGGAGCCGTGGAGCTTCTCCAGCGCGAGGTCGCGCCGCTGCACGAGGCCGAGTGCTCCGATCAGCTCGCTGCGCCAGAAGCGCGTGCGGCTTTCGCCGGCGCAGGCGAGCGTCGCCAGCGCATGGGGCAGGAAATAGTCGCCCATTTCGCGCCCGTAATTCGATTCGATGCCCCAAACCGCGGCGATCACATGGCGGTCGACGCCGAAGCGCTGCTCGGCGGCGCGGAGGACCGCCCCGTAGCGCTGCATCATCGCGCGGCCGTCGCGGACGCGCTCGTCGTCGACGAGCGCCGCCATGTAGTCCCAGATCGGAATCGTGAATTCCGGCTGCGCGCCGGCAAGGCGCAGCACCTTTTCGTCCGGCGCCGCGATCCCGAGCGCGCGCGCCGCGATCGCCGGGTTCACACCGGCCTTGACCGCCGCCTGCTTCAAGCCGGCGACGCAGGCGGAGAAGCTGGCAGCCGAGGCGGGCGCGGACCAGGCCGCGACTGCGGCGAATAGCGCGATGAGAACCCGCACCGCTCCGGTTCTCACGGCTCTTGCGGGCAGGAGCCGCGGTCCAATCATGGCCGCAGACATCGGCGGTTCCGAGTCACGGGGCGGACAACGGACATCGGCGGATCTTCGGTCGCGCCCAGCGCATCTCGAGAGTGCCTCCGCTATGCCAATTCGCACATGAAATCCTCGTACTTGCCGCCCTCGGAGCGCGGGATCGCTTCGACGTATTCGATCGTCACGCGACAACCCTCCGCGCCGCACGGCCCGAGGATCGTGGCGCGGATCACGTCTTCTTCCGCCGGCGTCAAGGTTTGCGCCGGCACGATACGGACCTCGATCTCGCCCAAGGCGCGCTGAACCAGTTGATATTGCTTCACCGGCAGATCGCGTATGCGCTTTTCCAGCGGATGCATGAAGATCCATTTGCCGTCACCATCGGGCAGCCGCAACATGTTGCGTGTGCGCCCAAGAATACGGCGGAGGACGGGCAAACCGCGCCCGCACGGGCAGGGCGGACCTGCTTCCGCGTAGTCGCCAAGCGCGTAGCGGATCAACGGCATTGCGAAGTTGTGCAGCGACGTCACCACCACGCGCCCGACTTCGCCCGGGCCGCAGACTCGGCCGTCATCGTCCACGATCTCGACCATCACCGCCTCCGATTGCACGTGGTAGTGCGGGTGGTCCGGGCACTCCAGCGCGATGTAGCCGATCTCGCGGCAGCTATAGAGATCCTTGAGCTTTACGCCGAGCCGCGCGACCGTTTCCTCGCGCAGACCGTCGGGGACCTGCTCGGCGAACGTGCTTATCCCCTTCAGGCGGTCGAAGTGCATCGGCCGGCGATCCATCGTCCGCAGCAATTCGCGCAGCATGCTGGGCGGCGTCAGCAGGTAGTCGGGCTGCACGCGCAGCAGCCAGTCGATTCGCTCCTCGGTCGTGCGCACTCCGTCGAACAAGCGGCCGGGTCCGGTGTGGAACGCCGCGCTGACCCCGTGATTCCATATGGAGGACACGACACCGTCGCGCGTGCTGCCCTCGACCTGGTGCCTGCGGAACACGGCGAGGCTCCCGGTGAAGTCGCGGCCGTGCCAGAGATGATCCCGCAGCGTAATCGCTTCCCAAAGGAATTTGCAGAGTTCGGTAATGGCCGCGGAGATCGGCATGCCGGTCGAGCCCGAACTTTGGCCCTCGACCGTCCTGCCGTGCTCCGGCGGATAGGCGGCCGCGCGCAAATCGTCGCGCCGCGCCTGGAGGATCTCGCGCGTCAGGATGGGCAAGCGGCGCCAGAGATCGAGCGTCAGCGGGCAATCCGAATCGTAGCCAACACGCCCGAACACCTCGCGGTAGTACGGGACTTCGCGGACGGCATGCCGCAGCAACAAATCGAGCTGGCGCAGCTGCTGCCGTTGCAACGCCTCGGGCGCGAGCCTTTCGCTGCGTTCGAATAGGAATTGCATCGCCATCATGCCGATGCCCAGCGGCGGCCGCGGCTCGCGCAGCGGTGCCGATTGCAATCGTTTGCCCAATTCGATTCCGTAGAGGAGATCGAGCATCGCGGCGTCGGCGGTATTGGGTATCGCAGGGAAAACGACGCCTGGAAGCGATCGAGCAGAGTGAGGGATGTAGTGAGCGGACATGCGTCTCGAGCCTATGCGCGCGACCACTGCGCTGCTGAACGATTCCCGCCCCGCGCCGCTGGCGAATTCATGTAGCAGTGAGAGGCTCCGCCAACTACCAACCGAGCAAAGAGGTCGTCGGGACCTTTCACCTCTGGCTTCAGCCGTGCGACCTCTTGATTCGGCCTCGCAATCCGCGGACTGATTCGGCTCTTGCGATCATGCGGGAACGGCCCGGCGCCGCAAGCGAGGCGCAGGCCTAAGCTCTTAGCAAAGCGACATGAGACTTCTCGTTTCGACGCGGCGGGGTCGCGCCGCCGCGGTTTCGGCAACAAATCGATGAGGGGCTGGCGCGTCGCCTGGATTCGTCGCCGTCTGGATCACGGCGTTGTTCCTAAAAAGTTTCCCCGCCGCCAACCGGCACTTGTTGCAGCGATACGCCGGATGCCCCCTGCTGGAATCCCTGGGTCGCCGTCTGCGTCAGGAAGGCCGGATCATCCTCGCGGTGGCGGCGGATCAGCGGTTTCGCGCTGAAGCCGCTCTGCAGCCCGAAGTAGAATCGGACGCCGGCTGTAATGATGTGATGCTTATACGTGCCGACATCGCCTTCGACGAACAAGGTCAGCCCGCGAATAGGCGAGAAATCCGGCTGGTATTCGGCGCCGAAGCGCACGATGCCTTCGTATCGTCCCTTGCGCAGCGGGGCAAATCCTCCGCCGGCATGAAGCATGAGATCGTCGAACGGGTAATATCGCAGATCGAGCAATCCATACGCGCCCTGGCCCGGTCGGATCGTCTTGCTGCTGCTCGGAGTGCCGCCTTGATAACCGAATTGGCCGGCGAGACTAAAACGGCCCAAATACCATTCGCCCTCGCCGCCCGCGCGAAACAGGTCGCTCCCCGCCAGCGCTTGATATTGGAAGGTCGCGCCCAGAAGCGCGAAATCGGGATCGCGCCAGAACGCATGGGCGGCCGCGCCGCGAAAGAATCTCCCGCTGAGCGAGCCCAACATGCCTTCCAGCTGGACGCCGAACGGCTTGCCGACGGGAAGCGTGAATGCCCCTTGGGCATACCAGGTGAAGCCGTCACTGGTGTCACCCGTGACCTGGGCGTGCCCGAGATGGAATCCGCCTTTCAAGTTCGGCTCGGAGACGGCCGGCTTGCTCTCTTGGGCCGCGCTCTGATTTGCCGCCACCACCATGCCCGGCAGTGAGGCAATGGCCAGTGTAACCTGAGGAAATCGACGCAGCGCTTTCCGACCGTACCTCATCGCCCTCACCCGCCCCTCGGTGCCCTCGGCCGCCGCGCGGCCGGAAACATATACGTCAATTCATTTAGGTTACTCCGATCACGGGGGCCCGACAACCTCGCTGAGAAGCGCATAATGGATTTGGGAATCGGTTCGGATGGCGGCAAATGCATCTCGGCTCGCCGCGATCAGCGATTAGCCCTCGCCCTCAGGATGACCGACCCGGTCCGTTTCTCGCACTTGCGATACGATGCAATTGCGCGCCTCGCTCCGTTCACCTGAAGCCGAGATCACGCCGGTCGTTCGGCGGGGCCGGAGCGCTACCTCCGGAGCTTTGCGAGGAGGTCGTCGAGCTGCTCGAGGCTCTTGTAGCGGATCGTGACTTCGCCGGATTCGCCCTTGGCCTTGATCTGGACGACGAGGCCGAGGCGCTCGGAGACATCGTGCTCAAGCTCGACGATATCGGGCGACCGGCCGCCGCCGCGTTCGCCCGACCCGCGCTTGGGTTCGAGCGCGGCCCAGCCGCCGTCTCGCACGCGCTGGGCCAGGCGCTCGGTCTCGCGCACCGAGAGGCCGCCGGCGACGACGCGGCCCGCGACGCGCTCGGCCTCTTCGAGCCCCACCAACGGCCGCGCATGGCCGGCGGTCAAGCGCCCGTCTTCGAGCATCTCTTGGACCGGCAGGGGCAGCGTGAGAAGCCGGAGCGTGTTGGCGACGTGCGGGCGCGACTTGCCGACGACCTCGGCCACGTCCTCCTGGGTGCGGCGGAAATCGTCGATCATGCGCTGATAGCCGCGCGCCTCCTCGATGGCGGTCAGGTCCTGGCGCTGCAGGTTCTCGACCAGCGCCACTTCGAGCGTGTCGCGGTCGGTAAGCTCGCGCACCAGCGCCGGGATCTCGTGGAGCTGCGCCCGCTGCGCCGCGCGCCAGCGCCGCTCACCGGCGACGAGCTCGTACATGCCGGGCTCGCCCGCGACCGGCCGCACAAGCACAGGTTGTAGAACGCCCTTCTCGCGGATCGATTTGGCGAGCGCTTCCACTTCCTCGGCGTCGAAGCGGCGCCGCGGCTGGAACCGGCCGGGGCGAATGCTGGAGACCGGCAATGCGAGCGGCGTGCGCCCGGCCGGCGCCGCCTCCCTGGCTTCCTCCGGTGCCGTTTCGCGTTCGGCGCCGAGCAGCGCGTCGAGCCCGCGGCCGAGGCCGCGGCGAATGGGCGATTTTCCGTTCATGCGGCCTGCTGATCGATGGAGGCGAGGACGCGCTCGCGGCGCAGCACCTCGCCGGCGAGATGGACGTAAGCTTGAGCGCCAGCGCAATGAAGATCGTAAAGCAGCACCGGCTTGCCGAAAGACGGGGCTTCGGAGACGCGCACGTTCCGCGGGATCACCGTCTCGTAGACCTTGTTGCCGAAGAAGCGGCGCGCATCGTCCGCGACGGCGGTCGAGAGCGTGTTGCGCTTGTCGTACATGGTGAGCACCACGCCCTGCACCTCCAACTTTTGGTTGAAATTATTCTTGACGCGCTCGATGGTGCGGATCAGGTGGCTGATGCCCTCGAGCGCATAGTATTCGCATTGCAGCGGTACCAGCACCGCCTCGGCCGCGGTGAGCGCATTCAACGTGAGCAGGCCGAGCGAGGGCGGGCAATCGATCAGCACGAAATCATAGGCGCCGCAGCGATTCTCGATGGCGTCGCGCAGGCGGTATTCGCGCCGCTCGAGGCTGACGAGCTCGATCTCGGCGCCGGCGAGATCCACGGTCGTCGGGATGATCTCGAGGCCGGGCACGAGTGTCTTCTGCGCAACCTCGGGCAGCGTGCCGGCGCCCAGCAGCAGATCGTAGGCGTTGAAACGCTCGGCCGAGGGTGAAAGGCCCAGTCCCGTCGTGGCGTTGGCCTGGGGATCGAGATCGATGATCAGCACGGCCTGGCCGACTGCCGCCAGCGC
>DATBLL010000234.1:0-4843 GCA_036555425.1 Alphaproteobacteria bacterium
GGCATGAGCGGCTGGGCCACGTCATCTTCTCCAGAAACAATAAGGGCCGCCCTCACCGGGCGACCGTAACCCTGCCGATCTAGGCCGGTGCGCGGCGCGAGGCAAGTGAGAACCGCCGGAAAGAGCTTGATTGGTAGCGGAGGAGGGACTTGAACCCCCGACCTTGGGATTATGATTCCCCTGCTCTAACCAACTGAGCTACTCCGCCGCAGCGCGCGCCCGAGGCGCGGTTTCGCGGGGCGTTGCCTATAGATTGGGGCCTCCGGGGTGTCAATTCCAGTGTCCGCGCGGTCGCGGAACGGCGCTCGCCGGCGCGCTAGACCGCGCCGGCGATTGCAGGCACGCCGCGAAAATCGCGCTCCGCACGGGCCGGTTCGCGCTCGATCCAGCCGCCGCCGAGCACCCGCTCGCCGCTGTAGATGACGCAGGCCTGGCCGGGTGCCACGCCTTCCTGCGCGCGGTCGAACACCACGCGCGCGCGGCCCTTGCCCGCCGCGAAGATCATCGCGCCCGCGGGCGGCGAAGCCGAGCGGATCTTCACCTCGGCCGCGATGCCCTGCCCGTTCAGCGGCGTATCGCCGAGCCAATTCAGTTCGCGCACCGTGAGTTCGGGCACGCCCAGCGCCTGGCGCGGGCCGACGACGACGCGGCGCGCCTCGGGCTCGAGGCGGACGACATAGAGCTCGGTTCCGCCGCCGATGCCGAGGCCGCGGCGCTGGCCGACAGTGTAGTGGATGATGCCGGCATGGCGACCGAGCACGCGGCCGTCGATATGGACGATTTCACCCGGCTCGGCCGCGCCGGGGCGCAGCTTCTCCACAACGGCCGCGTAGGAGCCGTTCGGCACGAAGCAGATATCCTGGCTGTCCGGCTTGGCCGCGACCGGCAGATCGAAGCGCTCGGCGAGCCTCCGTGTCTCGTCCTTGCTCATGCCGCCCAAGGGAAAGCGCAAGAGGTCGAGCTGCGCCCTCGTCGTCGCGAAAAGGAAATAGCTCTGGTCCTTGGCCGGGTCGGCGGCCCGCCGCAGCTCGGGGCCGTTGGGGCCGGCGACGCAGCGCGCATAGTGGCCGGTGGCAAGGGCATCGGCGCCGAGGTCGCGCGCCATTTGGAGCAGGTCGCGGAACTTGACGCGCTGATTGCAGCGCACGCAGGGGATGGGCGTCTCGCCGGCGAGGTAGGTGTCGGCGAAATCCTCCATCACCGCCTGACGGAAGCGGGTCTCGTAGTCGAGGACGTAGTGGGCAATGCCGATGCGGTCGGCGACACGGCGGGCGTCGTGGATGTCTTGGCCGGCGCAGCAGGCGCCCTTGCGGCCGACGGCCGCGCCATGGTCGTAGAGCTGCAGCGTGACGCCGACGACGTCGTAGCCTTCGCTGGCGAGCAGTGCGGCCGTTACCGAGCTGTCGACGCCGCCCGACATGGCGACGACGACGCGCGTCTGCGCGGGCTCCTTATCGATGCCGAGGGAATTCATTGCGGCGAATATAGGATTCGCCGCAACGGGCGCAAGCAGCGCCCAAGTTTACCTCGTTCGGCCCTTGACGGTTAGGCGGTCACCCGCTCGGGGAAGTGCGACGCGAAGACCGAGAGCGCCAGCGCGCGCAGCCCTTCACGTTGCGGTCCGCGATACGGATGCTCGAGATTCAACTCGAAGCGGACATGGGGAATGCCGAGAAGATCTCGGTAGATGGTCTTGACCTCGGCGGTCTCGATCGTCTGATCGACGCGGATGCGGCGGAATTTGTCGCCCGCTTCGACCTGCCCTGATGCCCCATTGCGTTTCAATAACAGTGCCATGTGCCCTGTCGCCCCCGACCCCAGGGGCGCTCCCCATCTGCCTGGGTGAGATCGCACCACGATTGGCGCGACCTGGTCCGTATGCTAGGCGCGGTCCTTGCACATATCGTTACACGGATTAGCGAATGGAAAGTAACCGGCAAGGTTTCGCCGCATCCGTGCGACCGCGCTAGCCAATCTGCCCGGCAAAGGTAAACGCAGCGTTTACCAAATCGTCGGCAATGAGATTTTGCCCGCGCTCGCCGGCGCGTGCGCCGTGCAGCCAGACCGCGGCGCACGCCGCATCGAAGGCCGGCATGCCTTGGCCGACGAGACCGAGGATCATGCCGGCCAGAACGTCGCCGGTGCCGGCGCTGGCCAGGAAAGCCGGGGCATTGGCGTTGATCGCGGCCCGCCCGTCCGGCGCGGCGATGATGGTGTCGTTGGCTTTGGCCACAAGGACGGCGCCGGTTTCCGCCGCCGCGGCCCGAATGCGGGCGAGGCGGTCGCCGTCGCTCGACCCGAAGACGCGCGCGAACTCGCCGGCATGGGGGGTCAGCACCGTCGCGGCGCGGCGGGCGCGGGAAAGGCCCTCGGCATGATCGGCGAAGGCCGTCAGCGCATCGGCGTCGAGGACCGCGGGCCGGTCGGCGGCGAGGCAGGCATTGATGTAGGCGCGCGCCTCGCTGGTGCGGCCGAGGCCCGGGCCGATCAGGACCGCGGCCGCCTTGCGCTGGCGCAGCCATTCGCCGAGCGCCGGCGCCTTGGGCCGCGCCGCCACGATGATCGAAGCCGGCAACGCCGCGAACATCGCCAGCGCCTCGGCCGGCGCCAGCACCGTCACCATCCCCGCCCCGATCCGCGCCGCGCCCATGGCGGCGAGCCGCGCGGCGCCGGTCATCTGGCCCGCGATCACGACGACGTGCCCGCGCGAATATTTGTGGTCGCTCGGCTTCGGCACCGGCAGCGCCTCGCGCCACAAGGCCGGGCCGTTCTCGGCCGTGCGGGGCGCGATCTCCGCCAGCACCGCGTCCGGTATCCCGATATCGGCGACGACGGTCTCGCCGCAGAGGCTGCGCCCCGGCTGCAGCAGATGCCCCGGCTTCTTGCGGAAGAAGGTGACCGTGACGCGCGCCGGCGCCGCCGCGCCGAGCACGGCGCCGCTGTCGCCCGAGACGCCGCTGGGCACATCCACCGCGAGGACCGGCGTTCCGCGCGCGGCGAGCGCCTCGATGGTCGCGCGCGCGGCACCTTCGACCGCGCGATCTAATCCGGCGCCGAAGATCGCGTCGATCACCAGGTCCGCGCCCTCGAGCGCTTCCGGGCGCAGCGCCTCGACCGGCCCGCTCCACGCGCCGGCCGCCCGCGCCGCGTCGCCCTTGAGCCGCTCGCGCGCGCCCAGTAGCGCCACGCGCACATTCCATCCCGCCTCCGCGAGCAGCCGCGCGGCCACGAAGCCGTCGCCGCCGTTGTTGCCGGGCCCGCACAGGGCCAGCGTCGCGCACGCCGTCCAGCGCAATCGCGCCTGCTCGGCGACGGCGGCGCCCGCCGCCTCCATCAGGCGCGGGCCCGAGACGCCCGCGGCCATCGCCGCCGCATCCGCGCGATACATCTCGGCCGTGGTGAGCGCCGCCAATTTGGCGGACTCCGCCTCGGCGGCGCCGACCGGCCACGGCTTGCTTGCGGCATTCGGCCTCGTCATGCTGTTTTCTATCCTCGATCGGCGCGAGCGCCGCCATTGTGGCGGCAGCGCGGACGGGAGGCAAACTGCGATGCGTTCTTTGCCCGCAATCGTGTCGGCACTCGCGGTTTCGGCCTTGGCCGGATGCGCTGCCGCGCCCCCGCCTCCGCCCCCGCTGATGTCGCCCTATCCCGCGGCCGGCTACGGTTACGGCTACGCCGAAGAGCGCATCGGGCCCGATCTCCTGCGCGTCGTCTATTACGGGCCGCTGCGGCCGCTCGACGGCGCGGCGCGCGGCGCCGCGCTCGAACGCGCCGCAAGCGAGGCCGCAGATCTCGCGCTCTGGCGCGCGGCGCAGCTCGCGCTGGCGGAAGGCAGGCCGGCTTTCGCGATCGTCGAGCGGCGCGCCGATACGGAGACAGTGCGCCGGCCCGGCTATTTCTACGATCCGTGGTGGCCGCAACATTGCTGGCCTTACGGCCCTCACTGGGCCTGCCGGGGCTGGCCGCCGGCCTACTATCCGCCGACGGCCGAGGGCCGCGCGCGCGCGACGCTCACAGTGCGGCTCGAGAGCCGCGCGACCGGACGCAACATCGATGCCGCCGCCACGGTCCGCCGCTTCGAGAGCGCCCATCGCCCACTGGGGCCGCCAAGCGGTCCGCCGCCCAATCCGCCGCGCGCGCCGCCGCGGAGCTGAGGGTGCGCTTGCTTCGCGGCGCGGCGGCGCGGCATAAACCCGTGGCCGGAGAGGTACGGATGCCCGGAAGATTCTCGATCCTGATCGTTGCCGCCGCCCTTGTCGCTTGCAGCGGAAACGAGCTGCGCGCGCCGATTTCGGGGCCGCCGGCCCGCTTCCTCACCTATGGCAACGAGGCCCAGCCGCGCGGGCAGGTGACCGGCGTGGCCTCGAATCCGAGCTTCGAGATGGACGCCCCGCCGGTCGCCGAGGTGGGCAATCTCTGCACCTACCGCACCCGCAAGGACCCCGTGATGCAGGGCTACAGCGACCGCTCGGGCGCGCAATGGGAAGGCGAGATCCACGTGCGCGACCTGCCGAGCCTCGATCCCAAATGGTTCAGCCCGTCCGACAAGCGGATGGCGACGATGGTGGCGCGGCCGCGCGTGGCGGTGTTCCGCGCGCGCATCGACGACAATTGCTACAACGCCGCGACGAAGACCTACGCCGCCTGCACCAAGGTGCTCGAGACCGATCTCAGCAGGGTGCGCGGCTTTGCCCGCGCGCTGACGCTCGAACGCGCGGGCGCGCTCGCCGTCCAGCTGTGCGAGAAGAAGGTCGCCGAGCTGGTCGACAAATCGACGGAGATCCGCCAGGAGAACATCGATCTGCGCTGCCACGTCTTCGAGCAGGCGTTTTGCGAATTGCCG